>JADGGD010000027.1 GCA_019690095.1 Chloroflexota bacterium | reverse complement strand
GGCACGATGGGTGCGGCCATCGCCGCCCACCTTGCCAACGCGGGACGAACTGTCCTGCTCCTGGATACCCCGTCCGCGGAGCCGACGCCGGCCGAGGCGGCCCGCGGTCTCGGACCGGGCGATCCGGCCGTCCGCAACCGCATCGCCCTGGCCGGGCTTGAGCGGGTGCGGACGGCCCGCCCACCGGCCCTCTTCACGCCCGAGACCGCCCGCCTGATCACCTGCGGCAACATCGAGGATGACCTGCCGCGCCTGGCCGAGGCCGACTGGATCATCGAGGCGGTGACCGAACAGCTGGCGGTCAAGCGCGAGGTGTTCGCCCGGATTGATGCGGTCCGTCGCCCCGGTGCCATCGTCAGCAGTAATACCTCCGGCCTGCCTATCCACCAGCTTGCCCTGGGGCGCTCCGATGACTTCCGGGCTCACTTCCTCGGTACCCACTTCTTCAATCCGCCGCGCCAGATGAGACTGCTCGAGGTCACGCCCACCGCGGAGACCCGCCCCGACGTGGTCGAGACAATCTGCCGCCTTGCCGAGCGCGACCTCGGCAAGGGGGTGGTCATCTGCAAGGATACCCCGAACTTCATCGGTAACCGCATCTTCTCGATGGATCTCTCTTTTACCATCCTGTATGCGCTTGAGCACGGCTACACCGTCGAGGAGGTAGACCTCCTGACCGGGCCATTGATCGGCCGTCCGCGGACCGGCACCTTCCGCCTGCTCGACCTGGTGGGCGTGGATGTGATGGCCATGGTCGGCGAGAACCTCTACCCCAATATCCCGACTGATGAGAGCCGGGAGATCCTGCGTGCGCCGCGCCTGATCGGCCTCTTGCAGGGCATGCGCGACCGGGGCCTGCTCGGCAATAAGACCGGTGCGGGCTTCTACAGAGAGGTCCGCGATGGGAATGAGCGGACCGTCCAGGTGCTCGACCTCGAGACCCTGGCGTATCGCCCGCTCCAGCCGGCTCGATTCGAGTCGCTGGCGGCGATCCAGGCTGAAACCGATCCGGGGAACCGGCTTCGGGCGCTGGTCCAGCTCGCGGACCGCGCCGGCCAGTTCATCCGGGCAGTCCTGGCCCACCTCCTCGGCTACGCCAGCCGCCGCCTGCCGGAGATCGCTGACGATGTCCGCGCGGTAGACCGGGCCATGCGGTGGGGCTTCAATCACGAACTCGGCCCTTTTGAGGTCTGGGATGCGCTCGGGCTCGGGGAAGGGCGTCAGCTCGTTCTGGCGCTCGACCGACACGGGGTGGCTTCCTGGGTTGACGACATGATTGCCCGGGGAGAGACCCGCTTCTACCAGACCGACGCCAGCGCGGACCAGGCGGTGCGCTACTGGAGCGTGGCTGACCGGGCGATGGTCGCCGCCATAGAACCGCCGGAGGTGATCGATCTCGGGCGGCGGAAAGCAGCTGGCGGATTGATCACCGCGAACGAGTCGGCGAGCCTGGTCGATCTCGGCGACGGGGTTGCGGCCCTCGAACTGCACACGCGCATGAATACGCTGGATGCGCGCACCGTCGAGATGATCCACCGCGCGCTCGAGACGGTCGCCGCAGGTTTCGTCGGGCTGGTTGTGACCGGGGCCGGGCCGCACTTCAGCGCCGGGGCCAACCTCCGGGGGGTTGCCGCACGCATTGCGGCGGCTGATTGGGCCGGGATCGAACAGCTGACGCGCGAACTCCAGGATGCTTTCATGGCGCTCCGCTTCAGCCGCCGGCCGGTGGTTATCGCCCCGCGCGGCTGGACGCTGGGGGGCGGCGCCGAGCTGGCCATGGCTGGCAGCCGGATCGTCGCCGCGGCCGAGACCTACATCGGCCAGGTCGAGGCGGGTGTCGGCCTCCTGCCGGCAGGCGGCGGCTGCAAGGAGTTGCTCCGTCGAGTGGTCAGCCCCGCTGCCCGGGATGAGCGGATGGACCCCCTGCCCGCACTGCGCCGCGTCTTTGACCTCATCGCCCGCGGGACGGTCGCCGGAAGCGCGGCTGAGGCGCGGGATCTGGGCTTCCTGGCACCGACCGATCGGATCGTTATGAACCCTGACCACGTCCTCGCGGCGGCGAAGCGCGAGGTGCTGGCGATGGCCGATGCGGGCTATCAGCCGCCGGCACGCCTGCCCACTGTCTACGCGGCCGGTCGCGATGCCCTGGCCGTGCTCCGCGTTGAGATCTACCTCGCCCGTGAGGCCGGCGCCATCGAGGAGTACGATGCCGCACTTGCCAGCCGGATCGCCTTCGTCCTCTGCGGCGGAGATCTCAGCGAGCCGCGCTGGGTCACCGAGCAGTATATCCTCGACCTCGAACGCGCCGCCTTCGTCGAGCTGTGTCAACAGCCGATGACGCGCGAGCGCATCCAGCGTTTCCTGGAAGGGAGGAGGACGCGATGAAAGAGGCCGTCATCGTCACGGCCGTGCGCACGCCGGTTGGCAAGGCGCCCCGCGGTGCCCTGCGGACGGTCCGACCGGACGATTTAGCCGCCGCGGTGATCCGTGCCGCAGTCGAGCGCACGCCCGGCCTGGAGGCACGGCAGATTGATGATGTCATCCTGGGGTGTGCGATGCCGGAGGCATCCCAGGGCATGAATGTCGCACGGATCGCGACCCTGCGGGCCGGCCTCGGCTACGGCGTGCCCGCCCAGACGATCAACCGCTTCTGCGCCTCGGGGCTCCAGGCGATCGCCCTGGCGGCCCAGCAGATCATGTGCGGCATGGCTTCCTGCATCGTCGCGGGCGGCACTGAGTCGATGAGTATGGTGCCCATGTCCGGCCACACCTTTCGACCTAACCCGTGGCTTGCCGAGCAGTACCCGGCAGTATACATGAGCATGGGCCTGACTGCCGAGACGCTGGCACGCGAGTTCCATGTCACCCGCGACGATGCCGATGCCTTCGCCTACCGCAGTCACCGCCGGGCGATCGCGGCCCAGGATGCCGGCCGATTCCAGGCCGAGATGGTGCCCATCGTGGTTGAGGATGTCCAGCCCGGACCGGACGGCCCACGGCGGACGACCCGCACGGTAACGCATGATGAGGGACCGCGCCGGGATACCTCGCCGGAGGCGCTGGCGCGCCTGAAGCCGGTCTTCCACCCGCGCGGGGTTGTGACGGCTGGCAATGCCTCCCAGACGAGCGACGGCGCGGCGGCCGTCGTGGTGATGGAGGCCGGGTTGGCGCGGGCGCTGGGGGTGAAGCCAATGGCGCGGTTTGTCAGCTACGCTGTCGCGGGCGTGCGGCCGGAGATCATGGGGATCGGTCCGGTGGAGGCGGTGCCGCGCGCCCTTGCCCTGGCTGGCCTGTCGCTCTCGGATATTGATCTGATCGAGCTCAACGAGGCGTTCGCGGTGCAGGCCGTCGCGGTCTGCCGGGAACTGGGGCTGGATGAGGAGCGGGTCAATGTGAACGGCGGCGCGATCGCTCTCGGGCACCCGCTCGGCTGTACCGGGGCCAAGCTCACCGTCCAGCTTCTCCACGAGCTGGAGCGGCGGGGCGGTCGCCGTGGGCTGGTCACAATGTGCATCGGCTCAGGCATGGGCGCGGCGGGCATCTTCGAGCGTCTGCCTTGAGCGCGGGAATCGGGCGCTCCACCCGTTCCCGCGCAAGAGCCTGATCAGGGGGCGGCCAACGCATGGGGAACCATCCGATGGGCCCAGCGGGACCGCGGTGCCTCGCGCGCCTAGCCGCGTGCCGTCTGGAGGATGCGCCAGACCTTCTCCGGTCGGAACGGCATATCGGCGTGGCGGATCCCCAGCGCGTGGATCACCGCGTTCGCCACGGCCGGCGTCGAGCCGATGGTTCCCGCCTCGCCGACCCCCTTGGCGCCGAGAGGATTGACCGGCGTTGGCGTGACCGTCTCAGCGAGCTCGAAGGATGGGAGATCGACCGCCGTGGGCACGGCGTAGTCCATCAGGCTCCCGGTCAGGAGCTGGCCGGAGTCCGGGTCGTAGACGACCTCCTCCATCAGCGCCTGGGCGGCACCCTGGGCGATGCCGCCGTGGATCTGACCGTGGACCAGAAGCGGGCTGATCACGCGGCCGCAGTCATCGACCGCGATGTACCGGAGAATGGTGACCTTACCGGTGCCCGGATCCACCTCGACCATGCAGACGTGCACACCGTGCGGGTAGGTGAAGTTGGGCGGTTCGAAGAAGCTGGTGGCAGTCAGGCCGGGCTCCAGGCCGGGCGGCAGGTTCCGAGCATCGTAAGCGGCGTCGGCGATCTGCGCGATGGTCAGGCCGCGCTCCGGAACCCCCCGAACCTGAAACCGACCATTCTCGAAGACGATGTCGTCCGGCGCGGCCTCGAGCAGATGGGCGGCAATGCGCCGCGCCTTCTCCCGCACCTTCTCAATGCTCATGACCAGCGCCGTGCCGCCGACGGCGAGGCCGCGGCTCCCGTAGGTCCCGACGCCGTACGGAACCCGGGCGGTATCACCGTGGAGCACCTGAACATCGTCGAGGTCCACACCGAGCTCGTCAGCGACGATCTGGGCAAAGGTCGTCTCCTGGCCCTGGCCGTGGGGCGAGATGCCGGCCAGCACGGTTACCTTGCCGGTCTTCTCGATGTTGACCGTGGCTGCCTCCCAGCCGCCGCCTCCCATGCCCTTCGAAGGTCCCATACCGCAGATCTCGACGTAGGCGGAGAGACCGATGCCGACCAGCCGCCCCTGGGCCCGCAGGCGCTCGCGCTCACGCTGGAAGCCCGCGTAGTCGGCCAGCGCAAGGGCCTTATCGAGCGTGGCCTGGTAGTTTCCACTGTCGTAGGTCGCGCCGGTGGGAGTGGTGTAGGGAAAGACATCGGGCGGCAGAAGGTTCCGCCGCCGCACCTCGGCCGGGTCGAGCTGCAGGTCATAGGCGATAATGTCCATCATGCGCTCGAGCAGGAAGGTGGCCTCCGGGCGGCCGGCCCCGCGGTAGGCCGCCGTCGGCACCTTATTGGTGAAGACGCCGCGGACTTCGACCGCCAGGTTCCGAATCCGGTAAGGACCCGGCGCCATCAGGGCAGTCAGTGGAGGGACAGCCGCCGTGTTGAGCTGGTAATAGGCTCCCAGGTCAGCGATCACCTTCAGCTTCATGCCCAGGATGGTCCCATCCTTCGTGACCGCCATGTCCACGTAATCGATCTGATCGCGCCCGTGGACCATCGCCGCCATATCATCGCGGCGGTCGGCCGTCCAGCGGACCGGGCGGCCCAGCCGCACCGCGAGAGCGGCGGTCAGGATGTCCTCCGGGTAGACCTCCGCCTTGGCGCCGAACCCGCCGCCGACCTCCGGCGTGATCACCCGGACCCGGTTCTCCGGAATTCCCAGGATGCGCGACAGGTGGGTGCGGAGCTGGTGCGGGAACTGGCTGGAGGCCCAGACTGTCAACTCTCCTGGAACGCCGCGGTACTCGGCGGCGACACAGCGCGGCTCCATGGGCAGTGGAACGACACGCTGGTTGACGATCCGCGCACTGACGATCCGATCAGCCGCACGGAAGGCGGCCTCGACATCGCCGCCGGTCGTCGTTGTCACGTAGCCGATATTGTCGTCCAGCTCCTCGTAGACCCGTGGAGCCCCCGGCTCTGCCGCCTTCTCCACGTCTACGACCGCCGGCCGCGGCTCGTACTCGACCCGGATCAGCTCGAGCGCATCGCGCGCAGCCGCGCGGCTCTCGGCCACGACCACCGCAACCGGATCGCCGACGAAACGCACGACGTCTGTCGCCAACGGCCAGCGGGGCACGTACTTCTGCCCGGGCATGGATGGTCCGCCGGGCAGCGGGCCGCAGAGCTCACGGACCTCAGCCCCGGCAACAACGGCGACCACCCCCGGCGCCTGCCGAGCTGCCGCCGCATCGATGGCGACGATGCGCGCGTGCGCGTGGGGACTGCGCAGGACCGCCATGTACAGCGCCCCGGCCAGTGGAACATCATCCACGTAAATACCCCGGCCGGTGATCAGCCGCGGGTCCTCGCGGCGACGCACGCGCGCGCCGATGAACTTGGGAACCTGTGGTGCAACCGCCATGCGTCACTCCTTTCCCTGCGCCTGCCCAGGAGATGATCGCCGCCCCCGGCCGGGCCTGCCCTCTACCAGAGGGATCGGGCACCGAGCACGGTTCCCTGACGATGCGCATCAGGGGAATCCGGCGAGTGCATTCTGCATAGTATGCACGCCGGCGCGGCGTGTCAATCCGGGTGGATCCACTGGCGGCTCCGGCGGACCGGCCACCCGAGCGGACGGCACGAATCCTGCTCGATCGGCCGGAGCGGCCGGTCCCTCGGACGTTCCGCCGGATCTACGTGAACGCGGCGGCACCCGGCTGCTCAATCGTGCCGAAGGCGGCTGAATGAAACGAATGAAGGTGCCCGGTCGTTTCCACCGGACGACGGGGGGACCTATCCACCGTCGGGGGATCCCGGCGGCATTCGGCGGCCCGCGCGACTCCGCGCATCCCCGGACGGGGCGCCGGAGGCTCCGACACCGCGCACCGGGGAACATTCGCATCGTCCGACAGTACGCGCAACAGGAGGGATGATCCAATGCATTGGCCCCGCGCCATCCACCTCCCGGCGGCTCTCCTGGTATCCCTCGTCACGATCGTCCTGCTCGCGCTCGCGGCCGCGCCGGCGCCGGTCCGCGCGGGCGCGCGCACCTGGAGCAAGCTCGATCTCGACGGCATTCGGGTCAACGCCCTGGCCGTGGATCCGACCAACCCGCGGATCCTCTTCGCCGGTACGAATGGGAACGGGATCTTTCGCTCGACCGACGGTGGGAATAGCTGGAGTGCGGTAAATGCTGGCCTGGGCAACCCCATCGTGAACGCCCTGTCGATTGATCCGACCGCTCCGACGACCGTCCTGGCGGGGACCGGACGGGGGCCGCTCGTTGGTGAGCCGACTGCGGGGGTCTACCGTACGACAAATCGAGGCGATAGCTGGGCAGCGGCGCTGACGAACGCCACAAGCAGTGCCCTGGCCCGGGCGCCGCGCGATCCGCGGATTCTTTACTCGGCCGGCGCAGGGGTCTTCCGGTCCACCGACGGTGGTGCCAGCTGGACCCGCCTTGTGCCGCCACCAACCAGCGCCATCCGCGACATCAGCATCACCGGCATTGCGGTCAGCCCGATCGACGCGAATCTGGTGATCGCCGTTGGGAACACCGAGGGAGGGACCGGTCGGATCTTCCGGAGTGCCGACGGCGGCATGAGCTGGACGTTTGTGCAAGGCGGTCTGCCGCCTGTCTTCGATGTCGCCTTCTCGCCGTCGGGCCTGACCATTCTCGTCGCCGTCCAGACGGGCATCCTCCGCAGTACCGATGGGGGATTCACTTTCCAGCGTGTGAGCGAGGAGCTGGGGACCATTGAGGTGCGGCGCGTGCTCTTCAACCCGCTGAACCCGGATCAGGCGTTTGCCGCGACCGATCGGGGCGTCTTCCAGGGACTGAACAACGCCGCGAACTGGAGCCAGCTCGATACGACGCTCGGCAGTTTGAGTGTCCGGGCACTGGCGATCGACCAGGCGTCCCCGCAGACCCTGTACGCGGGCACCGACAACGGCGTCTGGGCCTTTACCTTCGCCCAGCCCGTTCCACCGCCGACACCGACAGTCAGCTGGTTCTTCGCCGAGGGCTCGACCCAGCCGCCGTTCGATACCTGGTTCCTGGTCCAGAACCCGACCGGCCGCCCGGCGACGGTGACGTTCACCTTTCAGATCCAGGGGGGCGGGAGCACCAGCCGGACCTTCACCGTTGGGCCGACCTCGCGCTTCTCCCTCTTCGTCAACCAGATCCTGCCGAACCAGGCCTTCTCCACGCGGATCGACAGCACCGAGCCCGTCCGCGCGGAGCGCGCGATGTTCGTGAGCTTCGACGGCGACGCTGTCGCAGGCATCCCCGCGCCCCGTCAGACCTGGCTCTTCGCCGAGGGCTCGACCCAGCCGCCATTCCACACCTGGCTTCTGCTCCAGAATCCGAACAGCGCCCCGGCCACCGCGACGATCACCTACTTCCTGCTCGGGGGTGGGCCGCCGCGCCGCCAGACGATTGGCCTGCCGCCGCTCTCCCGAACAAGCATCTTCGTCAATCAGGTTCTGCCGAACCAGGCCTTCTCCTCGCGGGTGGACAGTGATCAGCCGATCGTCGTCGAGCGCGCCCAGTACCGCTTCCCCGGTAACGCCGCGACTGCCGATGCCGGCCTGAATCAGCCCGCAACGAGCTTCTTCTTCCCGGTCGCTCGGACCGGCCTCGCCTTCGGTCTCTTCCGCGTTCCCTTCGATGCCTTCTTGCTTCTCGCCAATCCCAACCTGACCCCCGCGACTGTCACAGTGACCCTGTTCCGGGCAAACGGACAGGTCGTGAGCATGCCGCGGGTCCTGGCGCCCACCAGCCGCCAGAATATCTTCCTGAACGCGATCATCCCGAACGGCATCTTCGGGATCCGGGTCGAGGCGAATCAGCCGATTCTGGCCGAGCGATCGCTCTTCTTCGGGCCTGAGCCGCGCGGGGCTATGGCCATCTTCGGATCAACCGAGCTGGCCACCGAATGGTTTCTGGCCGAGGGCTCGACCCAGCCGCCCTTCACCGAGGTCATCTCGATCCTCAACCCGAACAGCGCCACCATGGCTGTGCACATCGACTTCGAACTGCCGGGCGGCCAGGTGATCGGCCGGGACTTTCAAATCGGGCCGACGCGGCCGCTGGAGATCAATGTGAACGCGCAGGTTCCGGGCACGCCGGTCTCGGCCCATATCACCACCTCGCTCCCATCGGTGGTCGAGCGGCAGATGTTCCTCCAGAAGCTCGGCGCGCTCGGGGGGACCGATGCGCTGGCCGTACGGTGAAGAGGCCGTGTGGCCGTGCCTCCCGGCTGGCGGGGCGATCAGCCGCCCGGGGTTCCCCGGGCGGCCAGATCAGCGCGATCCGACCTGGTAGATCGTGTAGGAGACGCTCGTGCCCGGTGCGTAGTTGAAGACCTGGATCCCGAAGGTGGCCGGGTTCGGGTCGGCGTAGCGCCATTCCGCCGCCAGAACACCGAAGCCGTCGTCGGCCGGATGCGACGTCGTGACGAGCTGGGAGCCGTTATACACGTTGAAGCCGAGGGCATCCAGGTTGATGCCGCCGAGCGGTGAGGTATAGGTCACCGCGATGGCCAGCTGGGACTGACTGCCGGGGTACTGGACCAGATAGTAATGGAATGCGCCGCCGCTGTTGCCGGCGAGGGTTGCCGTCGCCCCGGGACGGGCGCTGTTCAGGACGATCGCGCGGCTCGCGTCGCCGTTGCCGCTGGCCGCGGGCGCCGGACCGGCCAGGCCGGTCGCGCTGATGCCGTAGGTCACCGCAACACCCGGCCAGTAGTTGACCACCTGGAGCTGGTAGGTTGCCGCCGCGCGGTTGGTGACCGTGGCGCTCAGGGTCGTGCTGTTCACATCGGAGGCAATCGGCACCCCGCTCGCCACGAGCTGGGACTGGCCGGTCAGGGCGTTCGTCCGATAGATGTTGAAGCCGTAGGCCAGACCGGCGCCGTTATACGTGGGGGAGGCGTTCATGGTGATCGTCATGGGGGTCTCGCCGCCGGGGTAGTGCAGGGTGAAGTACTGGAAGGCCCCCGCGGCGTTCCCGACCAGCGTTCCTCCCAGGGCCGCGTTGATCGTCGTCACGCTAAGCGCCTGCTCCGGCGTGGTGTTCCGCGAGGCGACCAGGCCGGCCGTGCTTCCCCCGCTGATCCCGGCAACGGTCAGGGTGTACGACACGGACATGCCGGCGGTGTAGTTGTAGACCTGAACCAGGACGTCCATCGCCGCCGGGAAGGCCAGGGTATACTGGGCAGTGCTCACGTTGCCGTTCGTTCCGGCGTTCTGGCCGGCGAAGCTGAGGCCGCTCGGGCCGTACAGATTGAAGCCGAAGGCCTGATTGCCGGTGCTTCCATAGCCTGGCTCGAAGGTCAGGGTCACCTGCGCCGGGGCGCTGCCGCCCTGGTAGTGGAAGCGGTAGTAGCGGTAGGCCCCGCCAGGACTGCCGACGAGGGTATCCGAGGCACTGTTGTGCGCCGCCGTCAGGACGATCGCCGTCTCCGGGGTATCGTTCGCGGCGGCAGCCAGCCCTGGCCAGAGGGCAAGCCCGAGAGCGGCGGTGAGCAGGAATCGGACGAGCAGCCGCGCGAATCTGACCATAGCCCTTCTCTCCTTCCACCCTTTCGCGCGCGTGTGGAGCCGCATTGGATCTCCGCGCCGTCCTCGCTCTCCACCGAACGCGGGGCCAGGCGATCACGGCGCCCGACAGAGCGATCGGCGGCAGTCTCGCAAACCGGCGCGAGTAGCGTGAACGGCTCGGGTGGGACAACCCTGACCAAACGCTAGCTTACGCGCCCGGCGCGGCCTCGTCAAATGTTGGCCGCCGCTGATCCCGGAGGGCCCTCGTGCCGCTTGGACAGGACACCGGGCCGCCTCCGGCCGCAGGTCTGCGGCCGGAGAATTCACCTGGCGATAACGATGGATTCACCGGGCGGCCGATCCGGATCCGCTACACTACGCCTGGGTTACCGGCCGGGGTCCGAGGCGTCGGGAACGGCGGCGCGCTCTGATCATACGGGCCGAGAGGGCAAAGGGACGGTCACCTGTTGACACGTGCTCACCGCGGATGCTATGACCGTGTCGAGAACATGTTCAAGCCATGGAGCACAGGAGTGCTACCAGCCGGCCGGATTCACCGGATGGCCTCGCCGTGTGGGAAGATGCTTCCGGGGGCCGTCCCGGCACTGGCCTGGGCACGGTAATGGCCGGCAGACGTCTCGCGAACGCCAGACAGGAGTAGGGTTTAAAAGATGGAGAGACATTCTCGTCGGAGCTTTCTGCGCTACACCTCCGGGGCGCTGATCGCGCTCGGAGCAACGTCATTCCTGGCGGCGTGCGGCGGTGGCGCCGCGACACCGACCGCTCCGGCCGCCCAGCCGACGACCGCGGCCGCGGCATCTCCTCCAGCGGCCCCAACGACGGCGCCAACCGCCGCGCCAACGACTGCGCCGACTCAGGCCGCGGCGCCGACTGCAGCCTCCGCCGCTACGGCAACCCCCGCTCCCGCCGCGACAACCGCCCCGGCCGCCAGCGGACCGGTCACCCTCAATCACTACCTGAGCGGTGATGTCAACATCCGCGACCTCTGGAATAACGGGCTGCTCCCGCTGTACAAGAAGGTCAACCCCAACGTGACCATCGATGTGACCTTCTCTGAGCACGGCACCGGCGATGCGACAACCTTCGACCGCATCGCCGCAGCCAAGCAGGCCGGCAAGGTCTCGGGCATCGACACCTGGGAGACCGGCGGCTATCTCCTGCAGGGCGGCGAGGCCGGCCTGATCCAGAAGCTCTCGGAGAAGGAGATCCCCAACCTGGCGAAGGTGCCTCCTAAGGTCTTCGGGCAGTACGGCGGATATGGCGTCCCGTACCGGGGCAGCTCGGTCGTCCTCGCCTACAACAGCAAGGAGGTTGCCAATCCACCGCGGACGCTGGATAGTTTGCTGAGCTGGATCAAGGCGAATCCAGGCAAGTTCACCTATAACCCGCCGGATACCGGCGGCTCCGGCGCCGCCTTCGTCACCCGCGTGCTGAAGATTGGCATTCCCGACAGCGATCTCGACCTCTTCCAAACCGGGTACGACCCGGCCAAGGAGGTCGAATGGGAGAAGGGCTGGGGCATCCTGAAGGACATCCATCCCTCGATCTACAACCACGGCTTCTACCCCAAGGGGAACGTCGCGGTCCTCCAGACCCTGGCGAAGGGCGCGATCAGTGTCGCCCCGGTGTGGTCGGATCAGGGGCTCCAGTATCTGGCCCAGAAGCTCCTGCCGCCTGAGGTGAAGCTCCTTCAGATTGATCCTCCCTTCTCGGGCGGTGGTGCGTTCATCGGCGTCATCGCCGACAGTCAGCATAAGGATGCGGTCTATGCCTTCCTGAACTGGCTGCTCACGCCGGAGCCCCAGCAGCTCATCATTGATACGATCAAGGGCTATCCAGGGCTCGACTGGAAGTACATGCCCGAGTCGGTCCAGAAGCAGTTCGCCGACATCGCCAAGGACTTCAGCTTCGGCTTCAGCGCGAAGTTCTCCAACGATATGAACCAGCAGTGGTACGAGAAGGTGGCCGGAACGCCGCCGCCGAAGAAGAGCTGAGCCAATGGCCGCAGGCCGGAGGGAGACGGCGGGGGCGCGGCAGGATGCCTGTCAGAATGCGTCATGTGGGCGCCCCCACCAGGGATCGCTCAGCGGCTCTCGCTCGGGAGAGCCGCTGAGTGCGGGGAGGACACGGTGACCGAGCCGTTGAATCCATCGGCCGCGCGCGTGACCGCGCGAGGGGAGCTCACGGATGGACGGCTAGCCGGACCGGTGCCGCCTGCACGTGCTCTCGGGACCGGGGCGCGTCTGCGTGAGGCGGCACTGGGGCTTATCCTTGCCCTCCCGCCGTTCATTGTCCTCGTCGCCCTGATCGTCTACCCGGCCATTGAGGCGATTCTCTTCTCCCTGGGTCGTGTTCCCACCGATAACGCCGCGTTCAGCACCGGCATGCACCTGGTGGTCAGCAATTCGCTCACGCTCGAGGTCTACCGGCAGCTCTTCGCCAGCCAGTTCTTCCAGGATGACCTGCGGTTGACCCTCGAGGTGACTGTCCTCTCAGTCGTGTTCGTGCTGGTCATCAGCTACATCCTCGCGCTGTACGTGCGGTTCGGTTCGGGACTGCTTCCCGCGGTGGTCCGGTCGCTCTATCTGATCCCGATGTTCGTGCCGGTGGTCATCGCCTCGTACGCCCTCATCACCTTCTACGTGGATCACGGCATTCTCCAGGCGGTGCTGAGCCACCTGGGACTCGGCTACAGCTCGCCGATCTACCATGAGTTCGGGATCGTGATCGGCGAGGTATGGGTGAACATCCCGTTCGCGGTTCTCCTGCTCGGCTCTGGTCTGGATGCGCTTCCCCAGGAGATGATCGAGGCCGCTCAGGACGCCGGGGCCGGGTTCTTCAGCGTGCTCTGGCGGATCATCCTTCCGCTCAACATTGTGCCGGCGATGATTGTCGTGACCTTTACCTTCATCGGCGTGCTCGGGAGCTTTACCGTGCCCTACCTGCTGGGGCCGAACGCGCCGCAGATGCTCGGCGTGGCGATGCAGGCCTACTTCACCAGCTACCAGCAGCCTCAGCCCGCCGTGGCGATGGCGGTGCTCACCTTCCTGCTGGCGGCGATCGCGGGCGGGGTCTACGTGTGGGCGACGGCCCGGTCGGGGAAGGCGGTCTGAATGAAGCTGACCTGGTTCCTCGATGTGCCGGAGCTCCGCCGCGCGGTGGGCGTGGCGATCGTGCTTGCGCTGGGGGCCTTCCTGCTCCTGCCGCTCCTGACCCTCGTTCTGTGGGCCTTCGCCGACACCTGGCAGTATCCGAGCATCCTGCCCCAATCCTACTCCCTGCGCTGGTGGGTCTGGGTCTTCGAGAACGGTGATGTCAACAAGGCGATCTTTTACAGCATCACCACGGCGCCGGTCGTGACCCTGCTGTCAGCAGTAATCTGCCTGCCGGCCGCTTATAGCTTCTCCCGCCTGCGCTTCCCGGGCCGCGGCGTCTTGTTCATCTCCCTCCTCGCCGCGAACGCTTTCCCGAAGTTTGGTCTTTACATCTCCATCGCGACCCTCTTCTTCGAGCTCGGTCTCATCAACACTTTCTGGGGGGTTGTCCTGATCCAGCTGATCAACACCCTGGTCGTGATGGTCTGGATCCCGGCGGCCGGTTTCGACAGCGTGCCGCGGGAGCTGGAGGAAGCGGCGCGGGACGCCGGGGCCGGGCCGCTCAGCGTCTTCTGGCGCATCACCCTTCCGATCGCCATGCCGGGGATCCTGGTCGCGGGCGTTCTGGCCTTCCTGGCCGCTTTCGACGAGGCCCAGGGAACCCTGATTGTCGGGAGCCCCCGGATCACGACGATGCCTATTCTCATGTATACTCTGGTCGCGAACTACCCGGAGCCAGTCGGGGCGGTCTTCTCGATCCTGCTGTCAATCCCATCGCTGATCCTCCTCCTCCTGGCTCGGCGCTTCCTGATCGCCGGCTATCTCGCCGCTGGCTTCCGGGGCAGGTGAGAACAGTGGCACGCCTGGAGCTCGATCACATCGTCAAGCGCTATGCGTCCGGCTACGCGATTCAAGATGTCTCGCTGGAGGTAGGAGACGGCGAGCTCGTCTGCCTGCTGGGCCCATCCGGCTGCGGCAAGACGACAACCCTGCGGGTCATCGGGGGATTTGTGACCCCCGACAGCGGAGATGTGCGGATCGACGGCCAGAGCGTTCTACGCCTGCCGCCCGAGCGCCGGCCGACGGCGATGGTCTTTCAGCGGTACACTCTCTGGCCGCACATGGATGTGTGGCATAACGTGGCCTTCGGGCTGGAGCTTCGCCGGCGACCGCGTCCGGAGATCGAGAAGGCGGTGAAGCAGGCCCTGGAGCTGGTCGGCCTCCCGGGGGCCGAGCGGCGCCACCCGTCCCAGCTCTCCGGCGGCCAGCAGCAGCGCGTCGCCCTGGCCCGGGCCCTGGTTATCGAGCCGCGGATTCTTCTCCTGGACGAGCCCTTCTCGAACCTTGATGCCCAGCTCCGGGTGCGCATGCGCGAGGAGCTGATCGCGATCCAGCGGCGGGTCGGCATTACCACAGTTTTCGTCACCCACGATCAGGAAGAAGCGCTCTCGATCGCCGACCGGATCGCAGTGATGCGGGCGGGACTGATCGAGCAGGTAGCGGCACCGTCCGAGCTGTATGATCGCCCTCTAACCCGCTTCGTCGCCACCTTTATTGGAACGATGAACCTGATCGACGGTCGGCGGACAGCCGATGGGAGCATCCAGGCCGGTCCATTCCGGGTGCCGCTTCCTCCGGACGCTGCGCCGCGGTCGGAAGGATCGCTCTCGATCGGGATTCGACCGGAAGACTTCATCTTGACCGGCCCGAACGGCACCGGCGTGCCCGGCCGGGTGGCCCACGCTACCGATCTCGGACACTACCGTCGACTGACTGTCACCCTGGAGGGGGAGATCACGGTCACGGTGTTTACTCCGAAGTCCCAGAGCGTGACAACCGGTCCGTGCGTGCTCTGGCCCCAGCGCGTCCTCGTCTACGATGGGGAGCGGCTCCTCACGATCGTGGAGCCGCGCTACGCTCCCTCCAGCGTCTGAGCCAGCAGTGCCGTGCCGGGTCACCGCTTTAGCCCGTACCGCGGGAACTGACAGCTCCTGGGAAAACTGCGAGCCCTTGACGCGGCCCGCTGGTGGGATGTATCATCCCGTACATCCTGCGGGCGCGTGGATACGGGAGAGGGCAGGGCCCGCGGACGGCCAGCCGTTCTGGCCGATGGGCCTGCCACCCCGGATAGACAGGTGCATCTCCGCTGTCTGAGCCCCCCACTGTGCCCGCTGTCGATCTTGGGCGACCATGATCGCCGAAGGAGTGAGCAAGGTGGTCACGCGAGAACGGATGAACCGAGCTGAGTTCCTGCGCCTTTCGGCGCTCGCCGCTATCAGCGCCGCTGTCGCGGCCTGTGCTCCGCCGCAGGCGGCAACTCCGACGACCGGTGCCGCCCAGGCCGCGCCGACCGCCGCTGCGACCGCCACGCCAGCCCCGACAACCGCTCCTGCGCCGACCAATACGCCCGCCCCGGTGGCGACCTCGGCGGCCATTGCCAAGGCTACGGAGGTGAGCGTCCAGGGGATGAAGTACCAGGAAGCCCCCATGCTGGCTGACCTGGTCAAGGCCGGCAAGCTCCCGCCGGTGGAGCAGCGCCTGCCGGAGAAGCCGTATGTCGTGCCGCACCCCTGGCTGACCATCGGCAAGTACGGCGGCGTCATCCAGATGGTCTGTTCGGATAAGACCGATGAGGGAACGACCCGGTTCGTGCAGGAGATGATGTACGGCCATTCGCTCCTGCGCTGGCTGAAAGACGGCCTGGAGATCGGCCCGGGGCTGGTCGAGAGCTGGGAGACCAACGCCGATCAGAGCGAGTGGACGCTCCACTTCCGAAAGGGACTGAAGTGGTCAGACGGCCATCCCTGGACAGTCGATGACATTCTCTTCTGGTGGGAAGATGAGGTCCAGATCCCCGATCTCAAGGAACTGCCGCCGGATGAGGCCCGCTCGGGCAAGGGAACTCTCTTCAAGCTCCAGAAGATTGATGATTATACCCTCAAGCTGATCTATGACGCGCCTACCCCGCTGACCGCCGATCGGCTGGCGATGTGGGTGAAGCGTGGGATCGGGCCGCGCTGGATGGACCCGAAGCACTACCTCCAGCAGTTCCACCCGAAGTACAACCCCAATGTAGATAAGACCAAGTGGGTCGACACCTTCCTCCAGAAGCGCGAGTTCCGGAAGAACCCGGACTGCCCCACCATGACCGGCTGGATGCTGAAGACCTACAACCAGGGGCAGAACTCGGTCTGGACCCGCAACCCGTACTACTGGTGCGTGGACAAGAACGGCAACCAGCTCCCCTACCTCGACGGGCTGGTCATGACCAACATCCAGGACCCGCAGGTGATGCGACTGAACATCCAGCAGGGCAAGGTTGATTACGTGCACGGTAACTTCACGCCCCTTACCCTGGCCGACGTCTCGACCCTCAAGCAGGCCGAGGCGACAAGCAAACTCCACCTCGAGTTCTGGGATGGCGGCGATGGAACCGGCTCGGCCTGGTTCTTCAGCTACGACTATATCGACCCGAAGATGCGGGCCCTGATCCGGAACCCGAAGTTCCGCCAGGCCCTCTCACTGGCAACCGACCGCGACACCATTCAGAAGGTTGTCTATTACGAGACGGGCGAGAAGACGACCGGGACGATGAGCCCGAAGGCGCTCGAGTTCCACGTGCAGGGCGGGCAGGAGATCTACCAGCAGTGGCGAGACAGCTACATCAAGTATGACCCGGAGCAGGCCAAGAAGATCCTCGATGAGATCGGGGTAAAGGATGTGAACGGGGACGGCTGGCGAGAGATGCCGGACGGCAGCCCACTCAAGATCACGATCGATTACCACGCCAGCCAGGATCCCAACGGCGCGGCGGTGAAGAAGAACACGATCCTCGAAAAGAACTGGCAGGCGATCGGGTTGAACGCCAAGCAGAACCCGGTGCCGGACATCAGCTGGGACGACCTGTGGGCAGCGGGTAAGATCATGACCCGGTGTGACTGGGGCGTCGGGGATGGGCCGAACTGCCTGGTCTACCCGCAGTGGCTCGTGCCGATCGAGGAGACCCGCTGGGCACCGCTCGAAGGCCGCTTCTACGCGGTGCGGGGCACGCCGAAGGAGACCGCTGAGAAGGATGTCGATCCGTACAAGCGGAACCCGCCGCGGATGGAGCCGGAGAAGGGCGGCCCGATCGAGAAGATCTGGCAGCTCTACGACCAGACGAAGACCGAGCCGGATCAGCTGAAGCGGACCCAGCTGGTCTGGCAGATGATCAAGATTCACATCAGCGACGGACCTTTCTTTACCGGCACCGTCGCGAATACGCCGACGATTGTCCTGACCAAGCAGGGGCTGAAGAACGTGCCGACCCGCGATGACCTCAGTCCGAAGAACGGCTACCAGTACGGCTTCACCGGACCGTGGATCATCCCCAGCCCGGCGGTGTACGATCCGGAGACCTACTACTGGGAAAACCCGGAGGAGCACACCGGCTAGCAGGCACGCGGCGGTAAGGGCGGCCGGCACCGACCGCACCTGGGCCGATCGGGCCGGGTCCCACGCGGCCCGGCAGCGGGCCGCGTCCGGGGGCAGACGGTGAGCTACGGCTCCGTCCGCCCCCGGAGAACGTGCGGGAGAGCCGAGGAGAAACGGCATGGTACACTACATTCTTCGGCGTCTGCTGTACATGGTCGTCACGATCTTCTTTATCTCGATCGTCGGCTTCGTGCTGATTCAGCTCCCGCCGGGTTCGGCGCTCAGCGCGAAGATCGCCCAGCTCCGGGCGCTCGGCGGCGACCTCTCCCAGGACCAGATCCGCTCGCTCGAGGAGCGCTACGGGCTCAACGACCCGATCCAGGTTCGCTACGTGCGCTGGGTGACCGGGGCAATCCACGGCGATTTCGGCCAGTCGTTCACCTTCGATGCCCCGGTGAACAGCCTGATCTGGTCGCGCATCGGATTCTCGGTCCTCCTCTCCGGCTGTGCGATCATCTTCGCCTGGGTCGTTTCGATTCCCATCGGGGTCTACTCGGCTACCCACCGCTACACCATCCCAGATTACATCGTGACGATCATCCAGTTTGTCGGTGTGGCCGTGCCGGATTTCCTGCTCGCCCTGCTGCTCCTGGTCTTCGCCTCCCAGGTCCTGCACACTGATGTCGGCGGCCTCTTCTCGACGCGCTACGTGAACGCGCCCTGGAGCTGGGGAAAGTTCCTCGACCTGCTCCAGCACCTGTGGATCCCGGTCGTGGTGATCGCCGCAGGGAGCACGGCCTGGCTGACCCGGGTGATGCGGGCGAACCTGCTCGATGTGCTGAACCAGCAGTATGTCCAGACCGCCCGCTCGAAAGGGCTGACCGAGGGCGTCGTCGTGTGGAAGCACGCTGTTCGGAACGCCCTCCATCCACTCTGCATGGCGCTCGGCCAGCAGTTGCCGGCCCTGATCTCCGGCGAGGTGATCGTCTCGATCGTCCTGAACCTGCCAACCACCGGACCGCTTTACATCAGCGCGCTTCTGAATAAAGATATGTACCTGGGCATTACGTTCCTGATCATGCTCTCGATCCTCCTGGTTGTGGGGAACCTCCTGGCAGACCTGCTCCTGGCGTGGGTGGATCCCCGGGTGCGGCTCGAATGACCGCTCCGCCGCTCTTCTTCCGCGCAGGGCACGGGCGAGGGGATCAGTCCGCACGTGAGGGGAGGAGAGGAGGCAGTTGATGGCGACGGCGAAGGCGATCCCGCTTCCCGAGCGACAGCGGACGGCGGCGACCGACGTCGGTCAGGTATCCCAGTTCACCCTGATGCGCCGCCGCTTTATGGAAAGTAAACTGTCGGTCTTCGGCGGGATCGTCCTGATCGGGATGTATGTGATGGCGGCGGTCGCGCCGTTCCTCTCGCCGTACCCGTACGACGCGCTCGACTCGAACAATCAGTTCGCCGCTCCGACACCGATCTACTTTGTTGGCATCCACCCGGTCATCTGCGGAACCACCCAAACCCTCGATAAGAGCACCTTCACCTGGGTGTACACCGCCGACTGCTCGAAGCTGTACCCGGTGCGCTTCTTTGTCCACGGCTACTCCTACACCCTGTTCGGGGTCATCCCCTCCGACCTGCACCTCTTCGGGGTGGATCCCCCGGCCAAGCTCTACCTGTTTGGGGCTGACAGCCAGGGGCGGGACGTCCTGGCCCGAGTGCTGGAGGGGTCGCGGATCTCCCTGACCATTGGCCTGCTGGGCGTGGCGATCTCGGTTGTCCTCGGCTCGATTATGGGAACGATCTCGGGGTACCTCGGCGGAGCGGCAGACAACCTCATCCAGCGGTTCATCGAGCTGTTAATGTCGATGCCGACACTTCCGCTCTGGGCGGCGCTCGCCGCAGCGCTTCCCCAGGATATGTCGGTCGTGCGCCGCTATTTTTACATTACGATCATCCTCTCCCTGGTAACCTGGACCGGCCTGGCGCGACAGGTGCGGGGTAAAGTGATGGCCTACCGCACGCTCGACTACACGCTGGCCGCCCGGCTGGCCGGCGCCTCGCCGCTCCGTATCATCTTTACCCACATGCTTCCGAATGCGATCAGCCACATCATCGTCGTGGCGACGCTCGCCGTTCCCTTCTCGATCCTGGGGGAGACTGCGCTCAGCTTCCTGGGGCTGGGCATGCTCCCGCCCGCGGTAAGCTGGGGAGTGCTCCTGCGCGATGCCCAGCAGGTGCAGGTCGTGGAGCAGCATCCGTGGCTGCTCATCCCCGCGGCGTTCGTGATCATCGCGGTCACCTGCTACCAGTTCCTGGGGGATGGCCTGCGCGACGCGGCAGACCCGTACAGCTAACCGGAGCATTCGTCCGAGGGAGACCGATGGCAGAGACCGCCGACCGAGCGGAAAGCACGCGCACTGGTGAGGTCCGCTCTGACATCCTCCTCGAGGTGCGCGACCTGCACGTGCACTTCCACACCCAGCTCGGGCTGGTGCGTGCGCTCAACGGCGTCAGCTTCAGCATCCCGCGGGGAAAGGTCCTGGGCGTGGTGGGCGAGAGCGGTTGTGGCAAGACAATCACTGGTCTTGCCATTATGCAGCTTGTGCCGCATCCGGGGCGCATCGTCTCCGGCCAGGTGCTCTTTCGCGAGACGCCGGACTCCCCGCCGGTTGATCTGCTGACCTACGACCGCCATGGTCCGGAGATGCGTGCCATCCGCGGGAACAAGATCAGTATGATCTTCCAGGAGCCGATGACCTCGCTCAACCCGTGCTACACCATTGGCGATCAGATCATGGAGGCGATCCTGCTCCATCAGACCCCTGATCGCGTGGAGGCACGCGCGCGGACGATCCAGATTCTCCGCCGGGTGGGGATGCCGAATCCGGAGCACGTCTTCAGCTCCTTCCCCCACCAGCTCAGCGGCGGCATGCGCCAGCGTGCGATGATCGCGATGGCCCTCTCGTGCACCCCAGACCTGCTGATCGCCGATGAGCCGACGACTGCCCTCGACGTGACGACCGAGGCCCAGATCCTCGATCTGATGCGTGAGCTCCAGGCCGAGATCGGGATGTCGATCATGTTCGTCACCCACAACCTGGGCGTCGTTGCCCAGATGTGCGATGAAGTGGTGGTGATGTACCTGGGCAAGGTTGTGGAGCGCGCACCGGTGGACGACATCTTCTACGCGCCCCGGCATCCCTACACCGTTGCGCTCCTGCGATCTATTCCGCGCCTGGGTAGCGGCCGCAAGGAGCCCCTGGAGGTGATCCAGGGAAGCATTCCCGATCCATATGCGGTCGTGCCCGGCTGTCCGTTTCACCCACGCTGCCCGCGCTTCATCACCGATCTCTGCGATTTCATCGCCCCGGAGGAGACGGTGATCGACGGCTCTCCCCAGCATACCGTCCGCTGCCACCTCTATCCAGGAAGCACGCCGCCCCGGGTAACGGTGGACGGCGGCGCGGCGGCTGATGCGCCGACCGCGGTGGATGGCCGGGGGTGAGCGGGGTGAGCCGATCAGCCGTACTGCCGCGAGCCGACGAGGAGAGAGCGTGAGCACGACACCGCCTGAGGCCAGCGGTCTTCCGCTTCCCGACTCCGACGATATTCTCCTGAGCGTCCGCGGGCTGAAGAAGTACTTTCCCATCCACGGCGGCATCCTGCGCCGGGTGGTCGGGCAGGTCAAGGCTGTGGATGGGATCGACTTCTACATCAGGAAAGGGGAGACGCTGGGACTGGTTGGAGAGAGCGGGTGCGGGAAGACCACCGCCGGCCGCACGACGATCCGCCTCTACGAGCCGACTGCGGGGGAGATCATCTTCAATGATCCTGAGCTGGGCAAGGTTCACGTCGAGCAGCTCGACAGCCGGGGACTGCGGCACGTCTGGAGCAATATGCAGATGATCTTTCAGGATCCCTTCTCCTCCCTGGATCCGCGCATGACCGTCGGACGGATCATCGCCGAGCCGCTGGTCATCCGCGGCCTGCTGAAGGGGAAGGCGCTCCAGGATCGCGTCGCCGAGCTTCTGACCATCGTCGGACTGCGTCCGGAGCACGCAAGCCGCTACCCGCACGCGTTCAGCGGCGGTCAGCGTCAGCGGATCGGCATCGCTCGGGCTCTGGCGCTCAACCCCAGGCTCCTGATCTGCGACGAGCCCGTCTCGGCGCTGGATGTCTCGGTTCAGGCACAGGTTCTGAACCTCCTCGAGGACCTCCAGCGGCAGTTCCATCTGACCTACCTGTTTATCGCCCACGATCTGAGCGTCGTCGAGCACATCTCGGATCGGGTCGCGGTGATGTACGTGGGCTACATCGTTGAGGTGGCACCGACTGAGGAGCTGTTCGCCCATCCGAAGATGCCTTATACCGAGGCGCTCCTCTCGTCCATCCCCCGGCCGGATCCCCGTCAGCGCATCCGACCGGTGAAGCTGCCCGGCGATGTTCCCAGTCCGGCGAATCCTCCACCCGGCTGTCATTTTCATCCGCGCTGTCCCTACGCCCAGGAGATTTGTCGGAAGGAGCGACCTCTCCTGCGGCTGGTCGGGCCAGAGCACTGGGCGGCCTGCCATTTCGCCGAGCAGTTGAATCTGAAAGGGGTGCCGCGCCTGGCCAGCGTGCCGGCGGATCTCCCGCCCGGCCCGGCTGCGGGCACCTCACGGGAGGGCGCGGCGTCGCGCTGATTAGGGGCCGCGCAAGCGGAGACATGGTGCCGCGGTACCTGGCCTGCTATGTGATGTTCGGGCTGGTGATCGTGCTAAGCGGCATTGCCTTCCTCGTCTGGCAGCATGCAGTGAGCATGCTGGTCGGCCTGCTCGACACGGAAGATACCGCCAAGCCGTTCATCTATGCGGTCAGCATGCTGGCGGTCATCTTCGCCCTTTTTGCGGTCGTGATGATCGCCGAGCCGTATTTGCGCACCGGCGCCCGCCGGGGCCAGCTGGCTCGCCGCGCGGCACGGATCGCCGGCTCGCTTGTCCTGGCGATCGCGCTGGGACTGCTCGTCCAGGAGGTGATCTACCATCTACCGGCTTGAGGGAGGATCGGTGCAGACGGATCGGCCGCCGCTCCACGTGCTCTTCACGATGGACTGCGAGCCTGCAGGGACCCGCGCCGCGCCGGAGGGGCCGCGCGGGTGGGCCCAGAGTGCGGCGGCGATCGATGGCTTCTGCACACGCCTGCTCGCCGCCGGCTACCATCCGACCCTCTTCCTCTCACCGGCCTGTGCGCGTGAGCACGCACCCCTGTGCGAGGAGGTCGGCGAGGCCGGGACCGAACTCGCCCTGCTGGTCCACCCCCGGTGGGTTTCCGGCGGCTTCGGTCACCTGCTCGGCCGCTATTCTCGCACCGAGCAGAAGCTGATCGTGCATCGGGCGCTGGACGACTTCCAGCAGGCGCTTGGCGTGCGGCCAGCGTCGGTGCGCTCGGCCCTGTACTCGGCCAGCGACGAGACCTTCGGCGTCCTGCACGAGCTCGGCTTCCGCCAGGGGTCGCTCTCGAGCCCTGGCCGGCGGATCTCCCACCATGCGGCGGTCTGGACCGGCGCGGTCCCCGATCCGCACTACGTGGATAATGCCAGCCGCCTGCGCGCGGGATCGCTCCCCTTCCTGGAGATACCGGTCACGACAGACCCAGCTGCGCTCCGGGGCGGCATCGCCGCCGACCTCGCCGTCGAGAACGGCACTGTGGAGGCGTGGCACCGCCCCCTGATCGCGGGCGTGCTCCGGCGGATGGCGGAGCGGGGTACCCGCTTCCGTGCGCTCTGCTTCGTGACGCGCAACCGCTTCGCCTACCACGACGATCGTGATCCCCTCGCCCGGACCCTGGATGAGATTCTCCGCCTGCTGGACGAGCTGGCCGAGCAGAATGAGATTGTGCCCTGCACCGCCGCCGAGGCGCACATCCGCTTCCGGGGGACGGATGGCGAGCGCATCCGCACCGCCGCGTCGGACGCTGCGCCGATCTTCGAGAACAACCATGCGAGGTAGTCATGTCGCACCGAGAGCCGCCGCGCTTCACTGGCGTGCGCACCTACCAGGATCCACTTGGGCGCTTCAGCCTGCGCTTCCCCACCGACTGGCTCCGCTTTGACCTCCAGGACCGCGAGGGCGTGCGCTATGCCCCGCGCGCCGACGATCCGGACACCTGGTTTACGGTCTGGATCAGTCCGCTGGAAGAGCACGTCGTCGCAGAGGACCTGGAGATTCTCCGCGAGGGGGTCGCCGAGGGGCTCAGCCGGTTCGCAGAGTGCACCGTGCTCGAGTCATCCGAGGTTGTTCTCGGCAACCTGATCAAGTTCGAGCGCATCTTCACCTTCCGAGACGGTGATGCCCTGCGCAAACGGAAGGTCTGGCTCCTCTACGTGGATACCTTCCAGATTGTCCTGACCTGGCAGGGAGCGAGCCCGGAGGAGTACGAATACTGGCTGCCGATGGCCAACTACGCCTTCGCGACCTTCAACCTGCCGGAAGCGCTCTGGTTTGCGACCGATCGGGACCTGGTCGGGTACTCGCGGAAGCAGCGAGAGGACTGAGGCATCCGGGAAAGCGCTGGGGCTGTGCAGTCTCTGTGGCTCCAGCGCCGGGCGCAGTCCCCGGCAAACCGGCACGGCTCTTGCTTTCCGCGACCGGGCGATGTTCAGCTACGCGATCGCGAACGCCTTTCGCCGCTGGGGCATCTCGCTCCTGGCCATCGCGGGCGTCGGGCTCGGCACCATGCTGATGACCGTCCTCATGAGCCTGAACGCGGGCCTCCACACCCGGCTTGCCGGGACCAGCCATCTGGCCGGCGAGATCATCGTCGCGGCGGCCGATGCCCCTCTCGGGGGTGCGCTCGCCGGTGGATCGCCGCTCTCTCTCGCGATGGCGCAAACGATAGGCCAGCTTCCGCACGTTGTTGCTGTGGAGCCCCGAGCGGTCGCGGCGATCCCGACAACCGCACTGGCGAGCGTTCTCCCGACGGGTGTCCCTTTCATCGGGGTCGATCTCGGTGACCCCGGTAGCCCGGCCGTGACGCCGCCGGGGGATCTGCTGGAAGGACGAGGCGCCCGTGCCCCGAACGAGATCGTTGTCGGCGCCCAGGTGAATGCGGCGCTCCGCCAGCTGGGTCAGGGAGACCTCCACCCGGGCAACGTGGTGAAGATCTACAAGCTGAAGACGCGCGAGGAAGAAGATCTCACCGTCGTGGGCGTTTTCGAGACGCACGACGCGCTCACCGACGGCGTTATCTACGGGGATGTCCAGGTTGCCCGGGACCTGCTCGGGCTGGACAGCGATAAGGCAACCGCCCTCGACGTCGAGGTGGACGATGCCAGCAACGCCAGTGCTGTCGCGCGGGCAATTGCTGATCGGCTTCAGGGTACCCAGCCGCCGATCCAGACCTCTCTCCCCGGCCGCGGCCTGGCCGAGTTGAGCGGGGCGATGGGGTTGCTCGACGAGTTCCTCCTGGCGGGTTCGCTCGTCGCGGCGGGCGCGGGCGGCATGTCGATCTTCATCATCATGATGATGTCGGTCACCGAACGGCGGCGCGAGTTTGGAATCCTCAAGGCGGCTGGCTGGTCCAACCGCGACGTTCGGCTGGCGGTCCTGATCGAGTCGCTGATCCTGTCGGTCTTTGGCGCCGACGCGGGCTTTGCGCTGGGCGCGCTCGCCGTGGCCCTGTTGCGGCGGCTGATCGGGACAGATGTGGTCGTGATCACTCCCACGCTGATCGCTGAGGTTGCTGCCTTTACCCTGGTTGTCGGTGGCATCGGCGGCATTGTCCCGGCCCTGCGGGCCGCCCGGAGCCGACCGATCGAGATGCTGCGGGGTGGCTACTGATGGGCGATCTCGCGGTGAACCTCCGGCGGGTGACGAAGATCTACGGCCAGGGGCGCACCGCGGTGAAGGCGCTCGACGAGATCGATCTGGCGATCGAGCGCGGATGCTTCCTGGCGATCATGGGGCCGTCTGGCTCGGGAAAGTCTACCCTCCTGAACGTGATCGGCGGCCTGGATCGGCCCACGGCGGGTGAGGTCTACATCGGTGACCTGGAGGTGACCGGCCAGGACGAGCAGAAGCTCTACCTGGTGCGCCGCCACCTCGTGGGCTTCGTTTTCCAGTCGTTTCATCTGGCTCCGACACTCGGCGCGCTCGACAATGTGCTCCTGCCGGCCCTGCCGACTGGTCTTACGCCCGATATCCGCCAGCGCGCGGTTGCGCTGCTCGAGCGGGTGGGGATGGAGCGCCGCCTGGATCGCCGGCCGGGGGAGCTGTCGGCAGGGGAACAGCAGCGCGTGGCGATCGCCCGGGCGCTGATCATGAACCCGCCGGTGGTGCTGGCCGACGAGCCGACTGGCAACCTCGACAGCCGCACCGCGGCGGAGGTGGTCCACCTGATCGAGGAGCTGAATCGCGAGACCGGCAAGACATTCCTCCTGGTCACCCACGATCCGCGGGTCGCGCGCCACTGCCACCGGGTTGTCTACCTGCGCGATGGACGGCTGTGCAGTCGGGCCGAGGCGGGACTGGAGGCACTCCCCTGACCTCTCCTGCGCACGGTTGGACCGGGCGGGCATCAGCAGGATGGGGGAGCGTGTGTGAGGGAGCGGCCGAACCGCGCGGTTCAGAGAGAAACAAACGGCCCCCGGAGGATCCTCCAGGGGCCGCCGCACATTCGCGTTCTCGATCAGGACCTGAGCCCAACCGGGGCTTGGACCCCGCAGTCCTCTGGCGGGCCTGGACATCACAGTCCAGAGCACATACGCCACGCAGAAACTGGGCCTAGCCTGAGGTCGTCATTCGCCCCGCGCTCATCGCGCAGGGCCTACCTAGTCGACCTGCCATACTCCGAGGAATGCCTGGTCGACCTGCCACGCTCCGAGAAACGCCCGAGGGTTCTTCATCTGCATACGCATTTGAAGCCTCCTCGTCTTCCCGTCTCGCGAGCTATCCAACCGGCCGGTCGGACCTCGCACTTCCACTATATCGCGCTCGGGTCGGAAAGTCAAGACCG
>JADGGD010000172.1 GCA_019690095.1 Chloroflexota bacterium | reverse complement strand
AGGGCTTCCTCGGCGGTGAGGGCAACACTGCTCCGGACCGCCTCCTCGGCCCAGGTCGCGTTGTGATGACGGGCTGTGGCGAGCGTGCGCATGTAGGCGGCGGCATCATTGGTGACCTTGGTGCGCTCGTCTTCCGAGAGATCTGAAGTGCCCAGGCCGACCGGGTGGGCCGCCCCGACATTGGTGCCTGGGGCCATGGCAGCAACATCCGCGGCCATCAGGATAAAGACGCCAGCTGACCCGGCGCGCGCACCGGCCGGTGTGACATAGACCACCACCGGCACCGGCGAGGCAAGCATCGCGCCGGTGATTGACCGCATCGCGCTATCCAGCCCACCGGGCGTGTCGAGCTCGATCAGGACCAGACCGGCCCGTTCCTGCGCGGCGGCCGCAAGACCGCGGCGGACATACCCGGCCGTGATGGGATCGATCGCGCCGTTAACTGTGAGAAGAACAACCGGCGGCACCGGGCTGGTTGCATCGGCCCATACCCGCGACCAGCCCAGGCAGACGAGCACGAGGACGACCGCACCAATTAGCGCGCCGACCGGCGCGAGGCGAAAGAAGCGGGTCGGACCGCGCATGATCTCCCCTCGGCACCGCGTCCTGCTACCCAGTGTAGAGGGTCGGGCCACGATCGTCAATGTATTGCCGGTCGTGCACCATGCGCCAGTCTGCCAATCAGTAGAGCAGGATCGGTTCACGACGGTGGGCGAAGGTCTCCTCATCCTCCTTCCATCCTGCCGCGACATCCCATGGGTCCGCCCCGGCGTCCACCGCCTCGCGCAGCCAGGTTCCCCCGGCCAGGCGGTCGATCGGTACGTCAGCACCGGTGCCAGTCCGCCAGGCGAACTCCGACGGCCAGAGCCGATGGAGCGTCAGCACGAGCGCTGTGCCAGCCAGGACTGGCCGAAACACCCTGCGATCGGTCACGTGGACCTGCACCCCTCCGCAGGCGGCACCTGCGTGCTTGTGTGCGACCGGCCGGAACACGACCGGTCGGAAGTGAACGCCGGGCAAGTGGAGGGCGTTGAGCTCGCGCGCCAGGCGATCCGCCTCGACGAATGGCGCACCGATCAGCTCGAAGGGACGTGTGGTGCCGCGTCCCTCGCTGACATTGGTCCCCTCGATCAGGCAGGTACCAGGATAGACCGTAGCAGTCTCAAGGGTGGGTAGATTGGGTGAGGGCATAATCCAGGGCAGGCCAGTCTGGTCAAACCACTGTGATCGCTCCCAGCCTCGCGCTGGTACGACAACGAGGTCAGCGCCCAGCCGCTCCTCTCGGTCAACAAGGCGTGCCAGCTCGCCAAGCGTTAGACCATGGCGGATCGGCAGGCCGATCAGCCCGACGAAGGACTCGAAACCAGGCCGGAGCAGGGGGCCCTCGATGGCGGTGCCGCCGATTGGGTTTGGCCGATCGAGCACGATCAAGCGCCGTCCCGCGCGCGCTGCCGCCCGGAGGCTGTACACCAGCGTCGTTGCCCGGGTGTAGAAGCGCGCCCCGACATCGGGCATGTCGAAGAGCAGGGCGTCAAGGTCCGCCAGGGCTTCATCGGTTGGCCAGAGACGTGCGCCGTAGATGCTGTGCACCGGGAGGCCGGAGATCGGGTCCACGCCATCCTCGATCGCGGCACCAGCCTGCTCTGCACCGCGGATGCCGTGCTCGGCCGCAAAGAGGCGCACGAGCCGAGCGCCCGGGATTTCCCGCAGCAGATCCACAGCGTGCCGGAACGCTCGATCAACTGCGCCGTCGGTCGCGATCAGGCCAAGCCGCTGTCCGCGGATCAGGTCGGCCCGCTCGGTGATAAGGACCTCAAGGCCGCTCAGTACGCCGTTCACCACGCCTCTCCTGGGGTGAGGATGGCCCGGGCGATCCGCTCCCGGGCGGATCGCCCGCTGGGATAGCCAGATCGGTGGGCGCCCTTGCCCCTTCCTTCCTATGGCATCCCTGGCTGGCGCCCATTATAGTCGACACCGGCTATGCGGGGTGCGAATCCGGTCCATGCCCCCGGCGTCACCCTTCACGCGGCTCAGGATCGGGACCAGCTCGATCCCCGGCGATTCCAGGCAGGGAGAGGCAGCCCCGGGAAAGATCGTTGTTGCCCCGGTCGAGAGCAGACGCCAGGAGCCCAGCACGGTTTTGACGATTCGCGAGAGCACGATACCTGAGGAAGCCAGGCATCCTCACGAGAGACCTGCCCTTTCTTCTCCCCCTTCCCCGATCGATGCCTACCTCCAGCGGGTCCGTCAGTTCTCGGCGGCGCTCTTCGTGATCTCGGCACTCCTTGTTGCGCTCCTGGCCAACTTCGTGGAGCGCAGCCCCCATCTCACCGAGATCAACGGGATCGTGGCCATTGCACTCCTCGCCGGCCCGTTTATCTGGCTCTTCCCGTGGTCGCGCTATCACCGCGACCTGTTTCTCGGGATCGGCCTGACTGCGGTCATCCTCCTGTCCGCACTGATCTACTGGACCGGCGGGGCGAGCAGCCCATATTTCCCGATGTACGCCTTTATCATCGCGATGTCAGGGGCCTATTACGAACCTCTCGCCCTCTTCGTGATCACCCTTACCACCTGCGCCGGGGCCGCCAGTTATCTGCTGTACTCTGGTCCCCTCACCGGAGCGCTGGTCCTCCCGCTCCTGATCTGGATCCCCGTCCTCGCGATCACCGCCTTCCTCTGCAATCTCCTGTATCGCGGCCTGACACGCAATATGATCGATGCCGAGCGGCGTGCGCGTCTGATCGCGGCGCTCCACGATATCGATCAGGCCATTCTGACCATGCCGGATGAGGGGGAGATCCTGCGTATTGCCACCAGCCGGCTGAAGGATCTTCTTGCCGTCACTCGGGTCGGCATTACGGTGGATGCGGCAGCAACCAGCAGTACTGAGGCGTGTCATCCGGACCGGCACGGTCCGGGGGTGCATCATGCCCTCGGCGGTGATGGTAATCTGGAGCTTCCCCTGATCGCCCGGGGAGAGCACCTTGGCGCTCTCCACCTGGACTGCCGGGCTATCGATCGATCGGAGAGAGCGGAGCTCGCCGCGATCGGCCAGAAGTTTGCCGCGCAGATCGCAATCGTCCTCCACAGTGCACGCCTTCGCCGACAGGCCGAAGAAGCACGCGCCCTCTCCCACGCCAACCGCCTCAAGGACGAGTTCATCTCGCTCCTCTCCCATGAGCTGCGCACCCCGCTGACGGCGGTGGTTGGCTTCTGCGAACTCATCGTTGCCGGGCACATCCCCCCTGCCGAGGTCCCCGAGATCATCGAGCACGTCTACCATGCTGCCCTCCATCTCGCCCGACTGGTTGATGATCTGCTCGATATCTCGCGGCTGGACACCGGTCGCCTGCGCCTCGCCATCCAGCGTGATGATCTGGGGATGCTGGTGCGGCAGGTTGCTCATGAAGCCGCCGGGATCAGCCGTGCTCATCACCTCTGTGTCGAGGTGCCGGACGATCCGATCTGGGTGGAGATCGATGCAAAGCGCATCCAGCAGGTTCTCCTGAACCTCATCAATAATGCCATCCGGTACTCACCAGGGGGCGGAACGGTCACCATCCGTGCTGAACCGGCCGGGTCCGCGATACTGGTGACGGTGGAGGACCAGGGGATCGGCATGCGGCCAGAGGTGCTCGAACGGGTCTTTGACCGTTTCTATCGTGCCCCCGGCGCGCCTCCTGATGCCGCCGCAACCGGTCTCGGGCTCGCCCTCTGCCGCGGGCTTGTGGAGGCCCATGGGGGGCGCATCTGGGCGGAATCGGAAGGCGAAGGAAAGGGCAGTCGCCTCCGATTCACGATTCCATGGGCATCCGCTCCCACGGTGAACGCGTCCTGATGGTGGCCAAGTCCTGATTGTGGCCAACGAGCGCCTTTCGCCGCTGTGGCCCCGGTGCCCGATCGAGGCTGCCCTGGAGGGGCGTGCCGGGCCCGGAGAGCGAGGCCGCCGGCCCGGGATGTGCTGGTGCGGGAGGCGAAGGAAACGCGCGCGGGATGGGAGAGCAGTCTGCCAGCCCGATGCAAGACCAGCAGGGGGGAGCAATGGCGACCGCGTCATCGGTACCGACAGGGCCGGAGGATGCTGAGACGCTCGCGGGCGAGCACCTGCGCGCCGCTGCGGTTGCGGCTGAACGCGTCGCCGCTGAAGCGGCGGGTCTCATCGTCGAGATGGCCAATGCACTGATCGCGGCGCTCCGGTCTGGGCGGAAGGTACTGCTCTGCGGCAACGGAGGGAGTGCGGCCCAGGCCCAGCATCTCGCGGCTGAGCTCGTCGGCCGCTATCTCCGGGAACGGCGGCCGCTCCCGGCCCTTGCCCTGACGACCGACACGTCTGTCCTGACTGCTATCGCAAACGATGCCCGGTTCGAGGAGGTCTTCGCTCGCCAGATCGATGCGCTCGGCAGCCCGGGTGATGTCCTGATTGCCCTGAGCACGAGCGGTAGCTCGCCGGACGTGGTTGTCGCCGCTCAGGTCGCCCGGGCGAAGGGGATCACCGTCATGGCCCTGACCGGCCAGGCCGGCGGCGAGCTCGACCGACACGCCGATCTTATTCTCCACGTCCCGTCGGCGACGACCCCGATCATCCAGGAGGTTCACCTGATGGTCGGTCACATCCTGTGCGACCTGGTCGAGCGGGCGCTGATCGCCGCTCCGGAGACATTCGGCGCGGCTCGTCTGGTCTGACGGCTGGGATCCATCCGCGCGGGCGGGGCGGCTTGCGCTAGATTCGGTCGCGAGCGTCTCGTCGGGCCTGAACCGTCTGCTGGATCCCCACCTCCAGCGCCACCGTTGGCTTCCAGAGACCGGTCGCGATGAGCTTGCTCGCATCGAGGGACGAACGCAGGACATCGCCCGCACGCGGCGGTACGGTCCGCACGCGCGGCGATCGGCCGGCTGCCGTTGCTACCGTGTCGAGGATCACCCGGATCGGCGTCTCCTGCCCGCTCCCGACATTCCACACCCCGGCGAGGCGGTAGCGGATCGCCGTGGTAATCGCCGCGACCACATCAGTAACGTAGATATAATCGCGCGTCTGTTCGCCGCCTCCGTAGAGGACGACCTCCTCCCCCGCAAGAATGCGGTCGAGGAAGATCGCCACTGCCCCCCCCTCGCCGTCCGATCGCTGCCGAGGGCCATAGACGTTGGCCAGGCGCAGGATAGTACCGAAGAGACCGCTCAGTTCGAGGTACCGCTCGGCTGCCCACTTGTGGATGCCGTAGTAATTGGCTGGCGCTGGCAGATCCGTCTCTCGCGCCGGCCGCTCGGCTTGCCCGTAGACGGCACTGGTGGACAGGAGCACGACGTGCTGAACCCCCTGCCGGGCGCAGGCTTCGAAAAGGCGAAAGGCTCCTAGCTGGTTCACCCGGTAATCTTCCAGGGGAAAACGCATCGAGTGCTCGACTGAGGCCCGCGCGGCGCAGTGGACGACGACCTCCGGACGGTAGCGCTCCAGGATCGGCTCCAGGCTTGCCGCAGCCAGATCCAGTTGCTCGAAGGTCGCTTCCGGGGGAACGTTCTCTCGAACTCCGCGGCTCAGGTCATCAACGACCACGATCTGATCGCCTGCCGTGATGAGCGCCTCGGCAAGGTGCGAGCCGATGAAGCCTGCCCCACCGGTGATCAAGATTCGCACGGCGCCCCTTCCAGGAAGGACACGAAGCGGTCGCGAAAGACGGAGAGGTCGAAGCGTGACCGGACGTGCTCGCGAATCCGCTGCGGATCGTAGTCGCGGTGGTCGAAGCGAGCGAGCACCTCAACGAGCGAGTCAACGGACTGCTCCGGGAAGAAGAGACCGGTTTCGCCCTCGATGACCGTCTCTCGCGCGCCGCCGCGTCCCAGTGCAATCACCGGCCGGCCGGCCGCCTGTGCCTCGATCGGCGTCAGACCGAGATCCTCCTCGGCCGGGAAGATGAGCGCCCGACAGCGCGCGTACAGACGGCGGAGCGTGGCCTCGTCAACTCGGCCAAGAAACTCGATCGTCGGGCCGGCGAGTGTGCGCAGGGCCGCCTCCGAGCGTCCCGTCCCGACGACCTTGAGCGGCAGCCGCAGTCGGTTACACGCCGCGATCGCCAGGTCGATCCGCTTGTACGGGATCAGGCGAGAGACGGTGAGAAAGTAGTCGTCGACCGTATCGCTCAGCGCGAATGAGTTGACGTCGACTGCAGGATAGATAACCTCTGACGATCGCCCGTAACAGCGGTGGATGCGCTCC
>JADGGD010000171.1 GCA_019690095.1 Chloroflexota bacterium | reverse complement strand
GGGCTTTACGCTGAAGGAGCTCGCCGGGCGGGCGGGGCTGTCGCTGTCGTATGTGTCGGACCTGGAGCACGGCCGCAGCCGCCCTTCGCTACAGACCCTTGAGCGGCTGGCGGAGGCGCTGGGCGTCTCCCGCGCGGTCCTGCTCGGGGAGGAGCCGCTGGAACCCGGTCCTACCGCCTTCGGGTACGAGTCCGCGCCGGGGGTTGCCAGCCCGGCGGAGCCTCGGCTGGGGCCGCCCTCCCGGGAACGCGCGCTGGACGCAGGGGGCGAGGCGCTGTACCCCGGCAATCCCTGGATCGAGAGGACGGACCGGTCCTCTGCGCAGAAGGTGGCCCGGGCGGGTGCTGCCGCGGGGCTCTCCGCACGGGCCCGCCTCGCCGTGGCCGAGGCCCTGCAGGCGTTGTTTGCTGACCCGGAGTTCGGTCCCGAGATCAGCCCGTCTTGGCGGCAGCTGATGACCCGGCTGGGGCTGGAGCTGGCCGAGACGGCGGGCCGGGCACTGACGAAGCGGGAGCTTCTGGAGGTATACCTGGTGATGCGCAGGGTAGCGGGCGACAGGGATCGGTAAGCGCCGGCACGAATACGGACGGTAGCCCGGAGCTACCGTTCGGGCGATGCGTGGCTGGGGGTCTTACCGTGGACCTGACGTCAGACAAGAAGCGCCTACTCGACCTTGTCGAGCGCGCCGGGACGGGTAGGTTGGCCCTGCCGCAGTTCCAGCGGGATTTCGTGTGGGACCGGGACAGCATCGAAGAGCTGATCCGTTCGCTCCTGCGGGGATATTACATCGGCTCGTTCCTCTTCCTGGAAACGGATCGGGACCACCTGCCCTTCGGCACACGCCCGATCGCAGGTGCAAATGCGGACGGGGTACCCGAGCACCTTGTCCTGGACGGGCAACAGCGCATCACAGCCCTACACTACGTGTTCGCGGCGCCGGACATCCCCTTGCGCGGGACCAGCTACCCCTACCGGTTCTTTATTGACCTCTCGCGCATTCAGGAGGTCGAGCGGGAGGACGACGTGGTCTGGTCGGTGCGGGCGGATGCTGTGGGGGAGTTAGACCGTCCCGAGGTCCAGTATGAGCGATCCATCTTGCCCCTGACTGAGCTGCCACGGTGGGAGCGCTGGAACAGCGGGTACGGTGTGTGGCTGGCCAATCGGCAGGGGCAGGACGCCCTGATGCATTGGTACACGAACGTACGGCCCATATGGGATCGCTACATCACGCGGATGCGCGAGGCCTTGATCCCGGTGATCACCCTCCCTCGCGTCGCGCAGGACGACCGGGATGGCATCGCCCAGATCTGCTCGATCTTCGAGAAGCTCAACAGCACTGGGCTGAAACTCTCTGTGTTCGACCTGCTCACGGCTCGGCTCTTCCGCGATGGGGTGGACCTGCATGCGTTGTGGCGGGATGCGTTACGCCAATATCCCCTCCTGGCCCAGTTCGCCGGTGGCGACTCGGACCCCGAGACGGCCTCCCCCGACACCTTCGGCGTGCTATTACTCCGCACCGTCGCCCTGCTTCGGGGCAGGGAGATCAAGTCGCGCAAGCTGGTCGAGCTTGCGGCGGAGGACTTCCCGCGCGACTGGGAGCGGGCTGCCGCTGCCATGGAGCGTGCCCTCAAGCGCGTCACGAGTACCGCGCCTGACGGACTCGGCGCTGTCGAGCCACGCTGGGTTCCCTACACCACCAATCTACCGGTGCTAGCGGCCGCCCTGGCCGTATTCGAGGAGCGGCGGGCGGGCGCCGAGGCGTACGCCACCCTGCGCCGCTGGTACTGGGCGTCTGTCTTTCTGCAGAGATACGCAGGGTCGGTCGAGAGCCAGGCGCAAGCGGACTTCCAGGAGCTGATGGCATACCTGTTCGAGGCGGGGCCCGAACCAGCCACACTCAGGGAGGCGCACGAACGGATCATCGACAACGCGGGTTATTCCCTGCGCAGCGTGGTCAGGCAGAACGCGGTGTATCGCGGCGTGATGAACCTTATCGCCCTGCGCGGAGCCCGGGACTTCGCCGCCAAGGATCACATCAGCTTCCACGAACTCGACGATCACCACATCTTCCCCCGGGCCTTCCTCGCGCGTCAGGGCATCGAGGGAGATCTGGGCAACACTGTCGTCAACCGGACGCTGATCGCAACCTCAACGAACCAGCGGATCAGCCGAAGCAAGCCCTCGCAGTACCTGCAAGAGATCTTCCCCGTCGAGGGCCGCCAGGAGATCCTTGATTCGCACCTGATCCCGCCCGCGGCGCGGATGGCGATGGAGCGCGATGATTACGAGGCGTTCCTCTCGGCCAGGGACCAGGCCTTGGTTGCTGAGGTGCGGCGTGTGTTGCGGGGCGGCTGACGCGGCAGGGTCACGGTGTCGTTTATCAGCTGACGTGGTTGTCTGCTACCGCGGTGGAGATGTGCCCAGACCTGTACGGGCGTCTCCGGCATTATGAGTATCGAATCTTAGGACCTCCTGTGAGGATGTAGTGAAACCATGGGCCCGCGTATAGTGATGATTTATTCCCGTTCGCATGGCATGGTAATCCAATAAGCTTCCCTGTGCAGGACTGCGGAAGAAAAAGCCGACATCCTTACGCGCCCGCCGAACATATCGGATGATTTCTGAGAAGCAGGGCCGGACCATGAGGGAGGATCCTGACACCCGATGAGAATAGTGGAATGGCTTGACATCGAAGACGTCGTTTCGACGATGTTTGCGGTCTGGGTGAACGGCGGGGAGCTAGAATGGGCGCGCATGGCTTGGTCGGCGCTCCAGGATGACGGGCTGACACGGTACAGCAATGAGCGGGAACGCCACTTGGTCCTGATACGAGCCATTGATCTTGCGGCAGCATACAGAGAATTCTGTTATCTTGCATGGCAAGAACACGATGTTCCCGATTATGCTGGCTGGGCGGCCGAATTCGACTTGGAGCCGTTCGTGTTGGGTCAGTTGGTCGGGGATCGGGCCGACTTCGATGACGAGACGTCTGACGGAGATCTCGTGGGAGTCGGTGTCCGGTGGTTATGCGGTAAAGAGCGCTTTCGTATCGCAGCGTGTCTGGATCGCAGGTTCAACGGACCCAGCATGCTTTTCGCATCGATGTACGCGACCTTGTGGTCACCGCCAGAGGAGGAGGACGAGGAGGACGAAGAAGGGCCCAATTCTTGGACCGTGGAAGGGATACTCGCCGATAGGAATGCACTAGACGACATCCTTAACGACGTAGACGAGGGAAAACTGGCTGCATTTGAGTGGATTAGGTCTCGTAAGATGGAGCCATTTCTATAGGCAGCAATAACGGACAGGAGAACGCTAGGGGCACGTCCCGAGCTGTGGAACCGTAACCGGCTAGCAAAAGAGAGGTCCTCGCGGCGTCCGCAACCGCGGTTCCCACGGCACTACCGAGCGCAGGTAGGGCGTGAGCGTCCTGGATCACGCCGGATGGCCGGAATTACGGAAGGCCATCGAAGATCTGGTCGGCGGCCGAACATGGGCGTGAGACGGCCTCCTGGAACGCGTTGCCCGTCCTACTGTGGCCGCCAGCGCAGCATCCGGCGCTCGAAAGACTGGATCACGGCGTCGACCACGAGCACCACGAGCGACGTCATGATGAGCCCGGCGAACACCCCGGTCGTGTCGAACACGCCTTCTGCCTGCGCCACGACGTACCCCATGCCCCGGGCCGCGCCCATGTACTCGCCGACCACCGCGCCCACCAGGGCGAAGCCGATGCTGACGTGAAGGCTGGCCATGATCCAGCTGACCGCCGAGGGAAGGTAGACGTGGCGGACGAGATCGCGTTCCGTCGCCTGGAGCATGCGCGCGTTGCTCAGGATCACGGGGTCGACCTCGCGAATTCCCTGGAACGTGTTGAAGAAGACGACGAAGAACACCAGCGTGAAGCCCAGCGCGATCTTGCTCCCGGCGCCCAAGCCGAACCAGAGGATGAAGATCGGCGCCAGGATCACGCGGGGCAGCGCGTTAAAAATCCGGATGTAGGGCTCGAACACCCTCGCCGCGACATCGTGGCGGGCAAGAAGGAAGCCGATCAGAACGCCGGCCGCGCTGCCGGTGACGAAGCTGAGAAGGGCTTCGAGGAGCGTGGCGGCCATGTGTTTCCAGATGAATCCGGTCGCGATCCACTGCCACATCCGCGCGGCGACGTCCGTCGGCCGGCTGAAGAAAAAAATGTCCAGCACCTTGACGTTCACAAGAACCTGCCAGGCGGTGAGCCCGATCAGCGCGACGAGCACCTGATACACTCGGACGCGCATGCGCTCCGCTCGAGCCTGGCGCGCCCGGGACGCCGCCACGGGGGCCGCCCTGCTCGGGACGGTCACGTCTTCGTGGAGGGTCGCGGGTTCATCGGCGACGAGACGCGCGCGGGCTTCATGCGAGGCGTTGCTCATAGCTCTTCTGCACCTCCCCCTTGAGGTCCGACCAGATCTTCCGGTAGAGATCGGCAAAGTCCCGCTCCATGCGGATCTCCGCGACGTTGCGGGGACGGGGCAGGTCCACGTCGTAGACGCCGATGAGCCGCGTGGGTGGTGCTGACAGCACGGCGACGCGGTCGGCCAACGCGATGGCCTCCTCGAGGTCGTGCGTGACGAAGAGCACCGTCTTCCGCGTCTCGGCCCACAGGCGGAGGAGCTCGTTCTCCATAATCTGGCGAGTCTGGACGTCCAAGGCCGAGAACGGTTCGTCCATGAGAAGGATGCGCGGATCCACGATCCACGTCTGAGCGAGCGCGACGCGCTTCCTCATGCCGCCGGAAAGCTGGTGGGGGTAGCGGTCCTCGAAGCCGGCCAGGCCCACACGCCTCAGCCACTCGCGTGCGTGCTCCTGGGCGCGCTTGCGGGTTTCCCCTCGGAAGAGCAGGCCCAGCGTGACGTTGTCGAGCACGGTGCGCCAGGGCAGGAGGGCGTCCTGCTGGAACAGGTATGCCGCGTGCCGGTTCAGCCCGCGCAGCGGCTCTCCGAAGATGCGGACCTCGCCGCCACCGGGCGCGAGCAGCCCGGCGGCCATGTTCAACAGCGTGGATTTCCCGCAGCCGGTCGGCCCCACCACCGTGATGAAGGCACCGTCGGGCACGTCCAGCGTGATGCCGCGAATGGCCGTGAACGATTCACCCGACGGCGTGATGAAGTCCTTGCTCACGTTGTGAAAGCCGATGGCGGGCGCTGTCTTCGGATGCCGGCTTTCCGTACGGTTCAAGGGTGGCGCCTCCTCTCCAGTTTTGGCCGGTCAGCCGCCGGCGTCCCGGATGGAATTCGCGGTCGAGTCCTGCACCGGATGGTCGCGAAGGTGGTTCAGGAAACCTCCGGCCAGCACGACCTCGCGTTCGTACGCGTTCAGGTCGTGCCGCAACGTGACGGCGCACTGGCGGCCCTCGTGCCAGGCCACGATGGTGCCGCCGGCCGGAGGGGCGTCGAGGAGCTGGCGGTCGAGGTCTTCGATGACGAGCACGTCACCCGGCTGGACCGCGTCGCCAGCCCCGGCGGCGGGAGCCTGCGGGTCCCCCGGCGCGTCCCACACGCAGGGCAGGACGCCGAAGTTGATCAGGTTCTGCCGGTGGATGCGCGCAATCGACGAGGCGATGACGAGCCGGATGCCGAGGAGCCGCTGTCCCAGCGCCGCCTGCTCCCGCGACGACCCCTGGCCGTAATTGTGGCCGGCCACCAGGGCCGCCGCGCCGCAGGCACTCAGGGCGGCGTCGCAACGGTCGGGCAAGTCCGGCACGAGGGGTCCGAGGATCGTCCGGGCTGCCGCGGCAGGATCCGCCCGCCACAGCATGATGGTGGACGACGGCTGGATGTCGTCCGTGGAGACGTCGTCGCCCAGGCGGCAGACGACGCGCACGCGCAGGGTGCGCGGCATGGCGTCCAGCATCGGGACGCTGGCGAGACCGCCGGGACGGCGTGGGCGAAGCGCGCGGGCCTCCTCCGGGGTTGCGGGCGCCAGCAGGCCGGGGCCGGGTTCCGGCCAGGGGCCGCGCACCGCCACCCGCGGCGCGGCTGCACCCTTCGCCAGTGTCCGCGGATCCACGAGCCGCCCGGTCGCGGCGGCGGCCGCCGTGACGGGACTGGACAGGTAGACGCGGTCGCGCGGCAATCCGCTTCGCCCGCTGAAGTTCCGGTTGAAGGTGCGCACGCTCACGGAGCCGGGCGCCGGCACGTGGCCCACCCCGAGGCACGCCCCGCAGGTGCTCTCCGAAAGGCGGGCACCCGTCCGGAAGAGCCGCGCGCCGTACCCTTCTTCGACGAAGCGCTGCGCCCCGGCGAATGAGCTCGGCGCCACGATGGCGTCCAGCCCCGGCGCCACGCGCCCGCCGAACGCCTCCAGGGCGCCGACGAAGACGACCATGTCGTGGTAGGAGCCGTTCGTGCACGAGCCGACGATGAC
>JADGGD010000026.1 GCA_019690095.1 Chloroflexota bacterium | reverse complement strand
GCGGCCGGCAGCCCGTCTGGCGCAGCGCCCGCGCCAGAGCCTGAAGCGCGCGATGCTGAATGACCCGAGTTGCACCTTCGCTCTTACCAATGATCTGGGCAACCTCGGCATGGCTCAACCCTTCGACGAAGCGGAGCGCGATCAACTGCTGGTGCTCGGGGCTGAGCCTCCGGATCGCCGCGCGAAGTTCCTCGATTTCCAGGGTTTCCTCGACCAGATCGACGACGTCCGCACCGGGCTCCTCCGTCTCCCTGACGTCATCGAGAGAGGTCGTCGCTCGCTTACTTCGATAGTAATCCACGATCAGGTTATGCGCGAGTCGGTACAGCCAGGCCGCAAAGGGTGCGCCGCGCGGCTCGTACCGGTCGATTACCTCCCAGGCTTTGAGAAAGACCTGCTCGGTGAGATCCTCCGCTTCGGCTGTCGACGCGACGCGGTAATAGATATACCGGTAGATCCGGTCGAGATACGCCTCGTACAGCCGGGCGAAGGCGGCCTGATCGCGCTGAATCGCCCGAGCGACCAGACGATCCTCATCGCTGGCGAGCACCTTTGGATCGGCGTCAGAGGTCACCGGCCCGTCCATTCATCAGAACGCACAGCGCCCCCAAATGTTACGACATTTGTTCCATTCGGGCAGGCGTGGGGCGCCATGCTCGTTCTTCTTCATTCGATCACGCGGGACGACCATGTCCATACGCCATTCGGTCGCGACAAGGGGTCATCCAGCTGTGCAGTGCCGCGGCGGTGCGTCGATTCTCCGAAAGCCGGCCGCGGCCGGCAGACAGCTTCCCCGCGGTGAGTTGATGCCAGCCCCGACGGAGCCCCCCACGGAGCCCCGGGCTGACGCGGTAATCGTTGCCCTATGGTAACAGACCGGACCGAATCGGCGTAGCCGGGAATGTCACCGCATCAGGCACGCTCCCGGTCCGACCGGCGAGGCGCAGCCCCTTGCCGGAGTACACTGGTTCTGGTGGCAGCGGCCTGCCGCAGGGTGGCCGCCCGGCCTTTCCCATACGAGCCCCGGTCCGCCAGCCGCGGCCCATGGGGAATCGGCTTGCCAAATGGCCCCGATGATGCGATGATTACGGCGGTACGCCGTCGTCGACACGGAATGGCGCGCCGCGTAGGCGTACCAGGTACGTCCATCGTGGCGGCCGCGCCCCCAATCGAGAGGTCCCTTGGACGTGCTGATTGAACGCCGCGTGACGCTCTCACGCCTCCTGAGCTCCCGGACGGGCGCGCACCTGAAGGTTCTCTTCGCCGTCGCGTCGTGGGGACTCGGCCATGCGACGCGTGACCTCCCCCTGATTCAGCAACTGCTCGAAAACGGACACGACGTGACGGTAATCTCGAGTGCTCGTGCTCTCACCCTGCTCAAGCAGGAGCTGGGCCCGCGGTGTGTCTTCATGGAGTGGCCGGACCTGCCCGTCTCGCTGGCCAAGAGTGCCCCTCTCTTCTACGCCAAGTTCACTCTGAGCATGCCGCTGGCGCTTCGCGCGATCGTGGCGGAGAACCGCGCTCTCCAGCGCCTGCTCCGCCGGCACTCGTTTGACCGGATCATCTCGGACAGCCGATTTGGCATCCGAAGTCGCGATGTCGCTTCGTTTCACCTGACGCACGGGCTCCGATTCATCGCACCGCGCCGCAATGTGCTCCTCGAGCGCCTGATGGAGTACATCTACTATCTGTGTTACGGCCAGGAGACCCGCTTCGTTGTCCCTGACTTTGAGGATAACGATCTCAGCGGCGACCTCAGTCACGGATTGCGCTTCGTGCGGCGCACCCGGCTCGCATACGTTGGCATCCTCAGCGGCATTCGGCGGCAGCAATTGCCCGAGGATATCGATTACTACGTCTCCATCTCCGGTCCGGAGCCCCAGCGCAGTGTCCTCGAGCAGATCGTGCGAACCCAGGTGCACGACCTGCCCGGGCGCGTCGTCGTGTCGCTGGGCAAACCAGAGGAGGCCGGGCGGATCGAGAGACGCGGACGGATAACGATCTACAGCTATGTGAATCGAGGTCAGCAGGCCGAGCTGATGAACCGCGCGCGCCTGATCGTGAGCCGGTCCGGCTACACGACCATGATGGAGCTGGCCGAGCTGGGCAAGAAGGCCTTGCTGATTCCCACCCCTGGTCAGACGGAACAGGAATACCTGGCAGAGCTGCACCTGCGTCGCGGGCACTTTTATTCAGTGCCGCAGGATAAGCTGGATCTGCCTCGGGATGTGCGAATCGCCCAGGCCTACCCCGGCTATACTCCGCCGCATCCCGCCGTCGAGTCGATTCGCCGCTTCATGGAGATCGTTACCGGTTGAGACCGGAAGCCGGCACGTGCCGAAGGAACCCGCGAAGGGAAAAGGTGAGGAGGCTGGTATGCCGGATCGATTGATCGACCTGCGCAGTGATACAGTGACCCTGCCAACGCCCGCAATGCGGCGGGCAATGGCCGAGGCTGAGGTGGGAGATGACGTCTTCGGCGAGGATCCCACAGTCAACCGCCTGGAGGAGATGGCGGCCGAGCGCATGGGCAAGGAGGCCGCCCTGCTCGTGACCTCGGGAACCCAGGGAAACCTCGTCGGGGTACTCTCACATACCCGCCGGGGCGATGAGGTCATCCTGGGAGACCAGTCACACATCTACCATTACGAGGTCGGCGGCTGTGCGGTCATCGGCGGGCTCCAGCTTCATCCGCTCCCGAATATTGACGGTATGATCGATCCTGCTGAGATCGAAGCGGCTATCCGACCCGAGAACATCCACCATCCCCGCACCGGCCTGGTCTGCATCGAGAACACCCATAACCGGAACAGCGGCGCCGTGCTCGACCGCTCTCAGATCTCGGCGATCTGCCAGGTGGCACACAACCACGGCATCCCCGTACACCTCGACGGCGCTCGCATCTTCAACGCAGCGGTTGCCCTGGGCGTTGACGTGCGCACCCTGACCGAGCCGGTCGATTCAGTCACCTTTTGTCTCTCCAAAGGGTTGTCGGCCCCGGTTGGATCGGTCCTCTGTGGATCGCGAGAGTACATCGCCACTGCGCGTAAATACCGGAAAATGCTGGGGGGCGGCATGCGGCAGGCGGGCATCATCGCCGCGGCCGGCATCGTCGCCCTCACCACGATGGTCGATCGGCTGGCCGAAGACCACGAGAATGCCGCTCTCCTCGCCCAGGGCCTGGCCGAGCTCCCCGGTATCGCTCTGGATCCCGCCAAAGTGCGGACAAACATCGTTATCTTCGGCGTAACCGCCCCCATCGGCGCGGCTGGCCTGGTCCGAGCCCTGAAGGAGCGTGGAATTCTCTGCAACGCTACCGCTCCGGACCGAATCCGGATGGTCACGCACTACGGTATCGAGCGAACAGATATCGAGACCACCCTGCGGGCAGCACGCGACATCCTGGCGGGTGTGATGATCAGTGCCCGGTAATATTGTCCTCATTGGCTTCAGCGGAACCGGTAAGAGCACGGTCGCGCGCCTCCTGGCTGACCACCTGGGCTGGCCAGTGGTGGATACCGATCAGGAGATCGTCCGACGGTTCGGAAAGAGCATCGCGGACATCTTCCGGGATGACGGCGAGGCAGCCTTTCGGGCGGCGGAGCGTGAAATGGTGGCAGCAGCGTGCGACAGATGTCAGCAGGTGATCAGCGTCGGCGGGGGCGCGCCGGTCGATCCCGAGAACCGTCGACGGCTCCGCGCGGGCAACTGGATCATCCGCCTCGAGGCATCGCCCCGGGCTATCCTGGACCGCCTGCGGGGCCACTCCGGCGCCGAGGAGCGGCCCTTGCTGGCCGGACCGGACCCGCTCCAGCGCATCCAGTCCCTGCTCGCAGCGCGGCAGGAGGCATATGCGATCGCTGATTTCGCCATCGACACAGAAGGCCGATCCCCCGAGACCGTCACGGAGATCATCCTGCACGCGCTGCCGAGCCGTGCTGGTCTGACCGATCCCACTGGAGGCAAGTCAGCATGAGCACGCTGGTTATTGGCGAGGGCACACTCGGCGAGCTCGGATCACGCATGCGGGAACTCGGCCTGGCCGGGCGGGCGTTCGTCATCAGCGACGAGCGAGTCTATCCCCTCTATGGTGAGGAGGTCCGACAGAGCCTCCAGCAGGCCGGGTTCGACTCGGCGGCTTACCAGCTACCGTGTGGTGAGGCAAGCAAGTCCCTGTCGACGACCTGGGTGCTTTACGACTGGCTCGTGGAGCAGCGAGCCGAACGCCGCGATACCGTGATCGCCCTGGGGGGCGGCGTCGTTGGCGATATTGCCGGGTTCGTCGCCGCGACGTTCCTCCGCGGTATGCCGTTCGTCCAGGTACCGACAACAATCCTCGCCCAGATCGACAGCGCGATCGGTGGTAAGGTAGGGGTGGATCATCCCCGCGGGAAGAATCTTATCGGTGCCTTCTATCCAGCATGCTTGATCCTCAGCGATACCAAGGTCCTCCGAACCCTACCCCGACGGGAGATCGCAGCCGGATGGGCAGAAGCAATCAAATGCGCAATGATCCTGGACGCCGAACTCCTCGATCTCCTCGAGGCGAACGCCAAGGGGCTCTGCGACCTGACTTCCCCTCTTCTCTCAACCATCATTGAACGCTGCGCACGTCACAAGGTAGATGTGGTCGCCCAGGACGAACGCGAGACCGGCCTCCGCATGATCCTGAACTACGGTCACACGATCGGTCATGCCCTGGAAGCAGCACTCGATTATCAGGTGCTCCTGCACGGGGAAGCGGTGAGCATTGGTATGGCCGGGGCGGCCGCAATCTCGGTAGCCGTGGGTCTGCTCGAGCCAGCTGCGGCAGAGCGCCAGAACCAGATCCTCGAGAGCTTCGGACTGCCGATACGCCTTCCGTCCATCGACCGACCGCTATCGGTGGAGACGGTCCTCGAGCGCATGAGCCGCGATAAGAAGACACGCGGCGCCCGCAACCAGTGGATTCTCCTGGACCGGATCGGCCACGCCCGGATTGAATCGAACGTGCCGGTTGAGCTGGTCGAGCGCATCCTGCGCAGCCTTCTCGCGCCCTCGCCAGCTGCCGATCACTAGGGAGGTATCCAGCCGTCCGGGCCGGACAACTCCCTTCCCGCGCACAAAAGGCCCTGCCCTGCGATAACTTCTGGCTCCCTTGCAGGCAGGTTCCTGCGTCAGCTTGAGAGGGAGAAAAACACCTTGCTCGGTGCCTATCTCCTATCGTCCGGGAGATAGAGCGAGAGACCGGCCAGAGCGAGGCTCAAACCGCGAGGGGAGTACCGTCACCGGATGTGCCCTCCGGAGACGGATAACCCGCTGTCACTCCAAACGCCAGCACAACCTGATCGCGGCCGCGGCGCTTTGCCGCATAGAGAGCGCGATCGGCCTGCTCGCGGAGGTCGCGCCCCGTCGCGGCTACGGCAGGAAACTCGGCGACGCCGATGCTAACAGTAATCGGCAATCCCAGGCGGTCAATCGATTCCCGTGCGATAACCTCTCGAATGCGCTCGGCCGCCCGCTTTCCTCCGGAGCCCGCCGTCCCGACGAGGAGGACAGCAAACTCATCGCCTCCGTACCGCGCGGTAAGGTCCGCCTTGCGGACTGACCGGCGGATCCTCCCGGCAATGAACACGAGGATCCGGTCGCCAGTTAAGTGTCCCCACCGATCGTTGATTTGCTTGAAGTGATCAACATCGATCATCAGGAGACAGAGTGCACGTCCCTGCCGTCGGGCGCGCACAATCTCCTGGTCGAGCCGCTTTTCGAAGAACCAGCAGTTGCAGAGGCGCGTGCGGGGATCGCGGATGGCAAGATCCTCCAGAAGGCGCGTACGCGCCTCGAGCGCCGTCAGATAGGTTTTATTCGAGGCCCCCGCCCCGGTGCTGTAGCCGTCACCAAGCGCACAGACCAGCCGGTGCAGCGGGCGCACGAGTGCGGCGAAGAGCGCATCGCCTTCCGGTCGGGACAGCCTGGCAAGGCGCGGGTAAAGAATCTCCTCGAAGGAGAGGAGAGCCCGCTGGGCATCGGTCAAGGGAACAGCAGCGCGCATGAACAGCTGGCCCAACGTGCGGGCAGCAGGCTGAAGATCCCGGCCGTTGGTCTCGGTGAGCGCCTGCTGCAGGATCTCCAGACAGGACCAGCATAAGGCTTGCACCTCTTCGGGCGCGCGGGTCGCGTAGGTGCCGCCTGCGTCCGCCGAGAGATGCTCGGACCACTCGCGCGCGATTATCCCTGCATCACGCGTGACAATCGTGCCGATCAGTCCATCCATGCCGGATAACGCCCCTGCCTCGCCGCTTCCTGGTCCGGGAGAAGCACACGAGTCGCTATTCAACCGAAGCGGAAGCCCCACGCCATCCTACCACGGGCGCCGCCGATGCCGCCGTTAGAAACTCGTGAGACAGCAGAGATCGATCCACCCTGCCCCTTCCGAGACCCGTCTGCGGTAGAGGTCATTCGCAGGCTGTACCAGGCCGCGCACACTCCGGCGTAACCCCCAACCGGGCGAGATAGCGGCGGTGATCAGCGATCCAGCGGTAGACGCACCGCTCGATCCGGTGCAGGCCAGGGAGAGCGACGAACCCGGCGAGCAGGGCCCAGCCGCCGCCAAGGGATCGGAGAACTCGATTGATTGCATCTGCGCCGGCGAAGGCACGGCCGGCGGCGTCAAAGGCCCAGGCATCCCGGTCGGCTGCGGCTCGTGAGAGCCCGTAGCGCGCAAGAATGCCCGGCGTTTGATTCGGGAGGACCAGGATCCGACCGGCCCGATCCCGGGCGCGGACCCAGTGAGCCAGGCGCGTGCAGATGCCACACGTGCCATCGAACAGGAGAACGACCTCAGGCTGCATGCTTCTCCCTGGAATCCGGCCGACCCCGCACTGTCCGGCAAGGCAAGAGTAAGACCCCGGCCGTGAACGATCAAGGTCAACAGGCACGGCCCGACCGAGTGTCCACCGTGCCGATGGCTGGTGCTCCTATGCTATAATCGGCGGCGCTCGCCTGAACCCGGAGGATGCTACGGTGTACAAGTTCGACTTCGTGGCCGTGCGCTCGCCGGAGGAGGCGGTCGCCCGGCTTGCCGAGCGGGGGCCCGACGGCTGCCCGATCGCCGGCGGGACCGATCTACTGGTCCAGACCCGGGCCCGCCTGATCACGCCCGCTTACGTCGTGGACATCGGGAACATCGCCGAGCTGGCCCGCCTGGCACAGGAGCCAGATGGGACGCTCTGGATTGGCGCAACCGCGCGGATGCGCGCGATCCAGCTCTCGCCGCTGTTCCGCGGAGCGTACCGCGTTATCGCCGAGGGCGCCGGGCTGGTCGGCTCGATCCAGATCCGCAACCTCGCCACGGCTGGCGGGAACCTCTGCAACGCCGCCCCATCGGCAGACCTCGCGCCGCCTCTGCTCGCGGTCGGTGCCGTCGCCGAGATCCTCGGCCCGGCTGGACGCCGCACAGTGCCGCTGGAGGACTTCTTTCTCGGGCCACGCCGCACCGTCCTCGCGCCAGCGGAGATCCTGCTGGGCGTCCGCGTGCCGCGGCTCCCGCCGCGGACCGGCGGACATTACGCGCGTCACACACCGCGGCGGGAGATGGATATCGCCGTGGTTGGGGTTGCCGCGGTGGTGACCCTGGACAACGGGCACTGCGCCGACGCCCGCATCGCGCTGGGGGCAGTTGCCCCCACGCCAATCCGTGCCGCCCGTGCCGAGGCCGTCCTGCGCGGCCAGCCGCTTTCCGCTGAGGTCATCGCTGAGGCGGCCCGCCTGGCGGCCGAAGATGCCCGACCGATCAGCGACGTACGGGGCAGTGCGGACTTCCGCCGCCACCTGGTCGGCGTGCTGACCCGCCGCACCCTCGAGCAGGCGTGGCGGAACGCGCAGGAGGGAGGGGTGATCCCGTGACGGTAACCCGACGCATTCTAACACTGACCGTGAACGGCGAGACCCGCGAAGTCCTCGTCTGGCCGTACCAGACCCTTCTCGAGGTCCTGCGGGAGGAGCTCGGCCTTACCGGGACAAAGGAGGGGTGCGGTAGCGGCGACTGCGGGTGCTGTACGGTCCTTCTCGATGACCAGCCGGTGACCTCCTGCCTCGTCCTCGCCCTCCAGGCCGCAGGCCGGCGCGTGCGAACGATCGAGGGGCTGGCATCCGGCGATCATCTGGATCCACTCCAGGAGGCGTTCGCCCAGCACGGCGCCCTGCAGTGCGGCTTCTGCATCCCGGGAGCGATCGTGATGGCGCGCGCGCTCCTCAATGAGAACCCGCACCCAACTGACGAGGAGATTCGCTGGTGGCTGGCCGGCAACCTTTGCCGCTGCACCGGCTACACCAAGTGGGTGGAGGCAATCCGTGCAGTGAGTGCAGCGGACCAGGGTGGCTCGCCAGCAACCGGAGGGGAAAGGCAATGACACTGGCGACACCGGTGATCGGAGAGAGAATCGAGCGGGCCGAGGCGCGGGACAAGGTGACCGGTCGTGCCCTCTACCCCGCTGACCTCAGGCTGCCCGGCATGCTCCACGCCAAGCTGTTGCGCAGCCCCCACGCGCACGCGCGCATTCGGGCGATCCGCGTCGAGCGGGCCCTGGCGCTCCCCGGGGTGCGCTGTGTCCTCACGGCCGCGGACATCCCGAACCTCGAGCGGGAGCCAGCAACGCGCGCGCGGGCTGTCCTGGCCTTAGACCGCGTGCGTTTCCAGGGCCAGCCCGTGGCGGCAGTGGCAGCGGATGATGTTCACACGGCCGAGGAGGCCCTTGAACTGATCGAGGTGGACTACGAGGTGCTGCCGGCGGCGATCGATCCCCGCGAGGCTATGCGCGATGGGGCACCGCTCGTTCGCGCGGGGACGGTGACGATGGAGAATGCCGAAGCGCAGGCACACGCCACCATCGCGACAGGAGAGATCCACGAGGGCGGCGATCGGCCGACGAACATCGCGACGCGCGTGCACTTTCGACGCGGCGATGTCGCCGCAGGATTCGCCGCCGCTGACGTGGTCATTGAGAAGACCTACCGCGTGGGTCACGTGCACCAGGGCTACCTGGAACCGCGGGCGGCCATCGCGCACTGGGATCGGCCGGACCATCTGACGGTCTACGTGTCGGCGCAGGGACAGTTCTTCCTGCGGAGTGAGCTCGCCGCGATCCTGGGGCTTGCGGAAAGCCAGGTGACGGTCGTTCCCCTGGAGATCGGGGGAGGATTCGGTGCGAAGATCCAGCCGATCATCGAACCGATCACCGCCCTGCTTGCGCGCAAGACCGGGCGTCCGGTGAAGCTGGTGCAGACGCGGCGCGAAGAGTTGATCGCAGCGACCCCGGCCCCGGAGACGATCATCGAGCTGAAGACCGGAGCGCGGCGAGACGGGAGGCTGACCGCCCTGCAGGCCCGGGTGATCATGGACAGCGGTTGCTTCCCCGGTGGTCCGCTCAACGTGGCCTGCCTGCTCATCGGCGGTCTCTATCGCTTCGAGAACCTGGAGATCGAGGGGATCGAGGTCCTCACCCACAAGCCGAGCCAGGCGGCCTATCGCGCGCCCGGTGCTCCGCACGGAACCTTCGCGATCGAATCGCAGATGGACGCTCTGGCCCGGGCGCTCGGTCTCGACCGGATGGAGTTCCGTCTGCGGAACTGTAGTGAAGCAGGGGATCCGATGCCGAACGGCCAGCCCTGGCCCCCGAACGGGATGCGGCGGGTCCTCGAGGTGATGGCCGACCACCCGATCTGGAAGGAGCACCGCCCGGCGCCCGGACGGGGCATCGGCTGCGCGGTGGGCGGATGGCTCGGGGGCATCCAGCCTGCGAGCGCGACGGTTCGGATGAACCCGGACGGCTCCTTCACAGTCATCACGGGTGCGGTCGATCTGACCGGCACGAACACCGCCTTCCGCCAGATCGCGGCTGAGGTGCTCGGCGTGCCGGCCGCGGCGGTGACGGTCCGGACGGCCGACTCCGACAGCGCCCCGTATGCTGGTATGAGCGCGGGGAGCAAGATCGTCTACACCGTGGGGAGCGCGGTCAAGGCGGCCGCCGAGGATGCCCGGCGGCAGATCCTGGAGATCGCCTCGCGCGAGCTCGAGGCCGCACCCGGCGACCTGGAGATCGCCAACGGACGGGTCTCCGTCCGCGGGGCCCCGGAGCGGTACGTGACACTCGCCCGGATCGGGCAGGAAAGCACCCGCTTTGGCGGTCGGTATGAGCCAGTGTTTGGGCGCGGGTCGATTACGGTGACGCACCAGTCGCCTGGCTTCTCCGGCCAGATTGCCGAGGTCGCAGTCGATCCGGAGACCGGACGGGTGACGATCCTCCGCTACGTCTGCGTCCAGGACGTGGGGAAAGCGATCAATCCGACCCTGGTGGAAGGGCAGATGCAGGGCGGAAGTGCCCAGGGCATCGGCATCGCCCTCAGCGAGGAGCTTGTCTACGATGCCGAGGGACGCCTGCAGAATCCGTCGCTCCTCGACTATCGGTTGATGACCGCGATCGACCTCCCACCGATCGAGACGGTCATCGTCGAGGTCCCGTCCCCCTATGGTCCATTCGGAGCGAAAGGGGCGGGGGAGCCGCCCATTGTGCCCGGACCGGCGGCGCTGGCAAACGCCATTCGGGACGCGATCGGATGCGACCTGACCGATCTCCCGATGACCCCGGAGAAGATCGTTGCCGCGCTTCAGAGCCAGCCGAGCACAGCACCGCGCCCGATCTAAGCGGGTCCCTCCCTCCTGCGTGGCTACACCAGGGGCATCCGGCGAGCCCTTATCCGCCGCGGCCTGCTGGCACTGGAAATGCCGGAGTGCCCTCGACGCGTGGTGGAGCGGCAGGCACTGTGCTGCCCGACGCTGGCGCGTCTGGAGGAGAGTGTCGGTGTCCATCAAGGTGTGGACCTGCCCGGGCTGTCACCGTGAGTTCATCGTTGACGCGGAGGCAGTGCGCGACACCTGCCCCTGGTGTCACGTCGGGGTCGAGCAGAAGGACAATGAGCTTCGGGTAGTCTCCGAAGGGGAGAAGCCACGAGAGGTACCAGGCGGGGAGACATCCTCGGGAAGCCCCGGTGCCTCGAACACCGGTGCCGCGCCGGGGAGCGGCCAGGGATGGTGGCCGTTCGAGTACAACTCGTGAGAGCGACCGGCGCTCAGGTCGCGACCGGTCCGATTGAATCGACCATTGGGGAGTTTTCTCCTCGAAGAAGAAGGGCTACCTCCAGCAGGTTCCGCACACGGTGCACTGTGGGCGGGTAGGGGAGGCCGCGATTGCGCCGCCAGGCAATCAGAAAGACCGATCGCGGCTCATCACGGCTCAGAAAATAGGCCACCCGACCGTCATCATCCACGTGCTGGCGAATATCCCGCTCGCGCACCACAGTCAGCTTGAACGCGGCATTGGAGAGCCCCCGATCGTTGAGGACAATCTCCGAGAAAAAATCACGCAGGCCGTGGCGGATCAGCCAGCGTTCAGTCGCCTTCAGCGCGCTCCGCGGTCGCCCGGAGAGGAGCACCAGGCGGCGAACCTCGGCCAGAGCCGCCAGCCCCGCGGCGACCTCCGGCATCGGACGACGCAGATCATAGCGGACCAGCTGAACGGCATGGGAGTCCAGGATCCGCGCCGCAAGTGCCCCGGGCAGACGGGCATCTCCCAGGCGAGGGCGCAGGCGCGTATCCGGCTCATGGCGAATATCGCGGCTGATCACCAGGTTGAACCAGAGCGGCGGACGGCAGAGCACGCCATCCATGTCGATGCTCAGATCAGGGAGGGCCACCCGCCACCTGTCCTCGGTCAAGAAGCTCCTCGAGTCGGAATGGGTCGAATCCCATCACAACTTCGCCGTCGATGACGGTCACCGGCGGAAGCAGAAAGCCGCGTTCCAGGAATTCCTGTCGGGCGGACGGATCGGTTTGCAGATTCCTGAGGGTATATCTCACACCCCGGTCGGCGAGAAACTCTTTCAACACCCGACAGGCCACGCATCGCTCGTGGCTGTAGACGATCACATTCACCGGCTGCCCTGGTCCGCCTCTCCGACCATATCGTTCAGCGCGACTCTACCAGGCAAATTCTACCAGATCTCGTTGCCCTCCCATGGCCCCCCATCCCGTCTACTGGAGCTATCACCGGCTCCAGGGGCACCCAAGCCCTCCGTATCACCGCCACACCTCTGTTCGGGGCCAGAGGGGAGACAGGATCGCCATAGAAGCATCAATTGTCAGTCAGTGGCTGACGGCGGAGTTCACGCCTATGCTTGTTCTTGTTTATTGACGACCATCGGAGCGCGTGGTAGGATGGGCCCAGTACTGACTGACACGTCAGTCATTAATCAGGGATACGATGCCTCGCAACACAGACTCCGAAGAACGACGGGCACAGATTCTCCGCGCCGCCCTCGAAGTCTTTGCCACACGCGGCTATACCAATGCCACGATTTCGGACATCGCCCAGCAGGCCGGACTCGCCCACGGAACGGTCTACCTCTATTTTCGCGGCAAGGAAGAGATCTTCCAGTCACTCGTCACTTCATTCACGCACCAGCTCCTCACCGAGATCGGGGCACACGATAACCGTGATGGAGAACCAGGCGCGCTCGCCGATGACCTCTATCGGATGTTTAGCACAGGGCTCGCGCTTTGCGCCCAGGCGCGGTGCGTGACGGCCGTACTCCTGCGGGAGTACATCCTGCAAGGACCGGAGCTCGCCGGCGGCATGCGCGACCTCGAGCAGGAGTTTATCGCGCGGCTGAGCGAGCGCCTCTCCCGAGCGATTGAACGCGGTGAGATCCGGCACATCGTGCCAGAGTTCGCCGCGCTCATCATCACCGCCCTCTTTGGGGTGGGCATCCGGTGGCTTCTCCGCCACCAGACAGCCGAGGTGGACGCCCTCGCGCGCGAGCTCGTTGCCGTTGCCATGGCCGGCCTGATGACCGATCCCCGCAACACCACCCAGCCGAGAATCGTCTCATCTGCAGACTGCCGCGAATAGGCTCCCTGTTTCTGGACTGCGTTCCCAGATGTCGAAGAACTCGGGAGGATTGAGAGTGTGAGCTATCGCGCCCGATCCGTGCTGACAGGCCTGGTTCTGGCCGGGGCTATCGTCAGTGCATGCCGCCCATCCAATCCAAATATTGCTCCTGGACTTACGCCAACCCCGAATCCCCCCACCGTCACCGTCGCCGCGGTCCAGCGCGGCGATATCCAGAGCACCCTCTCCTATGCCGGAAGCGTCCAGGCCAGTGCAAGTGTGAATGTCGTACCCCGGATCAGCGCCCGCATCGAGCGGCTCGCCGTCGACGTCGGGAGCGTCGTGAAAGCGGGGGACCTGATTGCAGTCCTGGACAGCCGTGCGCTCCAGGCACAGGTTGACCAGGCACGTGCGGCGGTCGCGGCGGCCCAGGCGCGACTCGATCAGATGAAGGCCGGGGCCCGACCAGAGAGCGTGGAGCAGGCACGCGCCAACCTGGCAATGGCCCAGGCGAAGCTACAGAGCCTGCTGGATGGCCCACGGCCAGAAGCCGTCGCTCAGGCCAAGGCTAATCTTGACGCGGCGCGGGCCAAGCTCGCCCAGCTGCAGGCTGGCCCGACGCCGGAGCAGGTGAAAGCCGCCGAGTTGGCCGTGGCTCAGGCACGAAACTCCCTGTACGCCGCACAAATCCAGAAGGACGGAGACTGCAACCCGCACAATCCAGAGTATCTCTGCAAGGCGTCCCAGGCGCGGGCGCTCGCCGCGCAGACGGCCGTCGAGCAGGCCGAGCAGCAGCTTGCCATTCTGAAGGCCCCTCCGACCAAAGAGCAGATCGAACAGGCCGAGGCCGCGGTCGCCGCGGCAGAACAGCAGTACAGGCTGGCGCTGGCGCCGTATACCCAGAACGATATCGCCCAGGCCCGGGCGAGTGTCGCGGCAGCCCAGGCGCAGTTGCGCCTGGCGGAGAATCCGTACACGGAGGAAGACATCCGGGCCAGTGAGGCGGCAGTCGCTCAAGCGCGAGCAGGTTTGGAGCAGGCTCTGGCTCAGCTTGACGATGCACGGGTGACCGCCCCGATCGATGGAGTGGTGTCCCAGAAGCTTCTCGAGCAAGGGGCACTGGCTGGCCCGACAACCCCAATCGTGACGATCATCTCGCGAAGCGTAGAGGTTCACATCAACGTCGAGGAGAGCCGGCTAGCCCTGTTCACACCACAACTTGCGGCGACAGTCCAGGTGCCGGCCTATCCAGGCGTCTCTTTTCCGGCCCGGGTGATCGGAGACCCGCCCTCGGTTGATCCACGCAGCCGGACCGCCGAGGTCCGCCTCTCGGTCGAGGATCCAAAGGGACAGCTCCGGCCGGGGATGTACGCCCAGGTTACCCTGGTCGCCCAGAAGCGATCAAATGTGTTGACCGTCCCGGTCTCGGCCCTGATCAACGATAACGGTCAGAGCGAGGTCTACCTGGTCTCCAACGAGCGGATTAAGGTTCAGCCTGTCCAGGTGGGCCTCCAGGACGCCGAGAAGGCCGAGATCACGGCGGGCCTGGCCGAGGGACAGATCGTCGTGATCGGGGACAAGCCCATCCTGCACAACGGTGACCGGGTACATCCCCAGCCGGTCGGGAGGTAAGTAGTGGGCCTGACCCGCATTGCCATTACGCGCCCTCTCTTTATCACCATGGTTGTGCTCGCCATGGTCGTCCTCGGCCTCGTCAGCTACACCAGGCTCGGGGTCGATCTCTACCCTAATGTTGACTTTCCCGTTACCTCGGTGGTGACGGCCTATCCGGGCGCCGGACCGGAGACTGTCGAGCAACTCGTTACACGCCCCATCGAAGATGCCGTTGCCGATCTAAACGGCATTGACTACATCCAATCGTACTCAGCCGAAGGCGTCTCGTATGTCATTGTCGTCTTCAAGGAGAGCGTGAACGGCGACGCGGCATCGATCGACGTCGAGCGCAAGATCAACGGCATCCGCGGGAGCCTCCCGCGTGACGCCCAGGCCCCCAGTATCGTGAAGGCGGATATCACCTCTCTCCCGGTCATGTCCCTGGCAATGTCCGGCGGGAATCTCGCCGATCTGTATGCCATCGCTGATGCGACGGTTGTCCCACGCCTGAGCACGGTCGACGGCGTGAGCGCAGTCAATATCGTGGGAGGGCTCGCCCGCGAGATCCAAATCCGTGTCGATGAGAACAAGCTCCGGGCGTACGGGCTCTCCATCCTGCAGGTCAATAACGCCCTGACAGCAGAGAACGTTGATATCCCCGCCGGTACGGTAACCCAGGGGACGCGCGACTACCAGGTGCGTCTCAACGCGCTGGCCGGCGATCCGGCGAGCCTCGCGAATCTCGTGGTCGCCAACGGCCCCGGCGGACCAGTCTACCTCCGGGACATCGCGACTGTCGTCGATACCTACAAGAAGCAGACCCAGCTCTCTCTGGTAAATGGTCAACCTGCCCTGGGCATCCAGATCACCAAGCGCGCTGATGCCAACACTATCAAGACAACCGATGGGATCAAGGCCCAGCTTGCGGCTCTTCAGAAAGAGCTCCCGGCCGGCGTAAAGCTCGCCATCGTGACTGACACCTCGACGTTCACTCGCCAGTCGCTCGACGGTGTTCAGCGCACCCTGATCGAAGCGATTATCCTGACCGGCCTCGTCCTGCTGGTCTTCCTCCATACCTGGCGGAGTACTCTCATCGTCCTGCTGGCGATCCCGACCTCGCTCATTGCGACATTCGCGGTCATGCTGGCACTCGGGTTCTCGCTCAACATGATGTCAATGATGGGGCTCGCCCTGACGGTCGGCATCCTGGTTGACGACTCGATTGTGGTCCTGGAGAACATCTACCGCCACTTTGAGCTGGGCGAGACGCCGTTCACCGCGGCACTTCAGGGTCGGAGCGAGATCGGCCTGGCGGCGATCGCCATCACCCTCGTTGACGTAGTCGTCTATGCACCGGTAGCGTTCATGAGCGGGATCGTCGGCCAGTGGTTCCGTCAGTTCGGCCTGGTGATCGTCGCAGCAACACTCTTCTCGCTCTTCGTTTCATTCACCCTCACCCCGATGCTTGCCTCCCGCTGGCTTCGCCTGGAGGATCGCGATGCCCGTACCCCGCTGGCGTGGTTTGGGCGGGTGTGGGAGGCCGGATATGAGCGGCTCCGGACCGCCTACACGCGCGTGCTTGGCTGGGCCCTCCACCTCCGCTGGGTCGTTGTGGGCATTGGCCTCCTCAGCTTTGCCGGCGGTCTGGCCCTCGTGGGAAGCGGGGCGATCGGCAGCGACTTTCTGCCCGCGTCCGACGAAGGGCAGTTCACGGTCAGCGTGGAGATGCCGCCCGGTACCGATCTGGCGGCGACGGAGAGCGCGGTGCGCGCCCTCGACGCGCGGATCCATCAAATCCCGGAGGTGAAGGATACCTTTGCCGCGGTCGGCGTCGCCGGAGCAGGAGCAGTTAGCCAGCCGCGCTACGCGACCATCGAGGTGCAGTTGGTCCCCCTGGCCGAACGCCACCGGTCCGTGCAGGACGTCGCCAACCAGGTGCGGGCCCTGAACGGCACGATTCCCGGTCTCAAGCTGACCGCCCAGCTCCCGAGCGTGGTCGGGAGCGGTCAGCCGATCTCGGTCCAGGTGAAGGGCTCGGATCCGGCCGTTCTGCAGGGGGTGGCGAACCAGGTCGAGGAGATCGTGCGCCGCACCCCCGGCACAGTTGACGTCACCAACAGCAGTGTGATCGGTCAACCAGAGATCAGTGTCCGGATAGACCGCGCGCGAGCGGCCGATCTGGGGCTGACCGCCGCCCAGATCGGCACTGCCCTCCGCGGCTCGATCGACGGGGAGGTGGTTACCCAGCTACAACCGCCGGCCCAGAAGGCCATTGACGTGCGTGTCCTGATCGCCGGTGCAGACTTTCGGACCGTGCAGGCGGTGCGCGATATCCCACTGACCACGGCGACGGGCGCCCAGGTATCTCTGGGACAAGTCGCCGACGTTGTCCAGACCAATGGACCGACCCAGATCGTCCGTCGGGACCGCCAGAGGGTGATCACGATCGGAGCCGACGTGGCCGGACGGCCGTTCGGTGACGTGAGCGCGGATCTTCAGGCCCAGTTTAACCGCCTGTCTCTGCCACCGGGGGTCACGATCACCATGGGCGGGAATACTCAGGCCCAGAGCGAGACATTCAGCCAGCTGTTCCAGGCCCTCGGCCTGTCGATCCTGCTGATGTACATGCTGATGGTCGCGCTCTACGAGTCACTCCTCTATCCGTTTGTCATCATGCTCAGCCTTCCACTTGCAGTGGTCGGAGCGATCGGTGGGCTCTGGCTGACCGGCAATACCCTGAATATGATCTCGCTCATCGGCATGATTATGCTCACCGGCCTGGTTGGAAAGAACGCCATCCTCCTGGTTGACTACACCAATACCCTCCGGCGGCGCGGGCTGGAGCGAAATGCAGCGATCCTGCAGGCAGGACCGACCCGCCTCCGGCCCATCCTGATGACGACAGCGGCTATGGTAGTAGCGATGCTTCCATCGGCACTGCGGATCGGCGAGGGGGCCGAACTGCGGGCGCCGCTGGCTGTCGTCGTGATTGGCGGCCTGCTGACCTCGACCCTGCTGACGCTCGTTTTCATCCCAGCAGTGTATACAATCTTCGACGATCTGCAAGGCTGGATCGGCCGGCTCCTCAAGGGAACATCTGCTGAGCAGCCGGCGGGTCCTGCCGCACGTGAGAGCGAGCCCGCCATCCCTTCCGCGCCGTGAAGACTAGCGCCTGCATGTAAGGTGCGGTATAATGTGCCCGCGGTGGGCGCGTCCGGAGCCGCGAAATGGCTCGGGCTTTTCGCAGCGTGAGCGATCCACGGAATCGGTACACCAATGGATTGAGGTACAGGAACGGATGACGAAGAGTGACTTGATCCAACGCGTGGCCAAGGAAACAGGCCTGTCGCTCGCCCAGAGTGGCAAGGTCGTGAACGGCGTCTTCGACGCGATCACCAACGCGCTCAAGAGCGGAGAGGAGGTACGGGTCACCGGCTTCGGTACCTTCAAGGTGACCCAGACCGCTCAGCGGACCGGGCGGAATCCACGCACCGGCGAGCAGATCACGATCCCCGCGGGCAAGCGTCCGTCGTTCTCCGCCGGTGCCGCGCTGGTCGAAGCCGTGCGTGGAGGAAAGAGCTAACCCCGACGGCCTTTCCATCACGCCTTCTGGCAGATCGTTCTGGAGTACGCCGGTTTGCCCAACGGTCATCTCCGCCGACGCGTCGTACGAATGGGGAAGTGCAGGCAGCCGTGCCGAGGTCGAGCCGACCAGCCGTGAGGGTGCGGTCGGGCGGCACGGTAAGCCGGCCCCGGTGTCGGCGACCTGCTCGTCGGATCGCCGACACCGGGTGGAAGATCAGTTGCCCCATGCAGGATGGACGACCCTACTGGCACACCTGCGGGGCAGGACTTTACCATCGGTCAGACCTCGTTCGCACGCTCGGGCTCGACTCGCTCCGCGAAGCGCTCCTGGATGCGTCCCCCGCGCTGACGCATGCTCCAGAGACGGAGCGGCGGACTGCCTCTAGCCTTCCCAGCGTTCCACGAACACAACCCGGAGCGCGCCCCGGATGCGCAGGACCTCGGTGAAGGTGTGATCCCCCTCACGCTGGTAGCGGAGATCCACGAGAGCATCTCCGACCTGGATCTGCTCCAGAGTGACCGACCGGAGCCACGGTGGCAGATCCGGATGTACGATCCAGAGCTCTTTCCGGGGGGCCTGAGGGACAAGGCCAAGCATCGCTCGCAGGAAGAGGAGCGCAGCCCCCGCAGCCCACGCCTGGGGATTGCAGGCGACCGGATAGCGGACCGGAACCCGATACTGGGCGCGATCGTATCCACAGAATAGCTCGGGCGCCCGGAGATCTGGGAAATGGCGGATCGCATCAAAGAAGCCGGTCACGATGCGCTGGAGATGCTTCTCCTCGCCGTAGCGCTTGAACCCCATGGCGATCAGCGAGTTATCGTGCGGCCAGACCGTCCCAACGTGATAGCCCATCGGGTTAAAGCGCACTTCGCCCTGGGCAAGCGTGCGGATGCCCCAGCCGGTGAACATGTCCGGCTGCATGAGGCGCTCCGCAACCCGGTGGGCACGCACCGGATTGGCGATCCCGCACCAGAGAGCATGCCCGGGATTGGAGCTGATGACCCGGGCCTGACGCTTGCTCCCATCAAGGGCCAGGCAGTAGAAGCCTTTGTCCTCCATCCAGAAGGCCTGCTCGAAGGCATCGCGAAGCCAGCCCGCAAGATACTCCTGACGGCTGGCCTCAGACTCGTCACCCAGGGCACGAAAAATCTCACTGGCCCCAAGACGAGCCGCGTAGGCGTAGGCCTGGACTTCGACCAGGGCGACCGGGGGATGGATCAGGTCGCCGTTCTCGTACATAATGGCGTCCCACGAATCCTTCCAGCCCTGGTTGACCAGCCCCGAGGCCGAGCGGGTCTGGTATTCGAGGAAACCATCCTGGTCCACATCACCATAGCGTTCCATCCAATCAAGAGCCGCCCGGAGATTGGGCTCAAGCTCGCGAAGGAGCGCGACATCACCAGTCGCGCGATAGTACTCGCTCAGGAGAACCACAAACAGGGGAGTCGCATCCACGGTCCCATAGTACGGGTTAAACGGGATAAAGTTGCAGCGCGCGAGCTCTCCCCGGCGTAGCTCGTGGAGAATCTTGCCCGGCTGCTCATCGCGCCATGGATCCTCCCGTGTCCCCTGGAGTCGGGCCAGCAAGCGGAGCACAGCTGCAGCCTGACTGGGATCCCACAAGTGCTGATAACAGGTGATGAGGCTGTCGCGACCGAAGAGGGTGGCAAACCAGGGGATTCCGGCAGCGGGATACTGCGCCTCGTCACCGCCCCCGTGCAGGAGATGGATATCCAGCAGGGCACGACGAATCAGATCATCCCAGACCGGATTATCCGACCGCACGTGCGGCTGTGACCGGAGCCAGCGTTCGTATGCCTGGGCACCGTGCTCGACGAGCTGGGTCAGGTTCGGTAAGGATAACGCCGCAGGAGCTGAGCCAGTCGATACGGCGATTCGAAACCGCAGGGTTGCTGACGAACGCGGCGATGCGCGCGGCTCCAGCAGAATATCGTACAGAACCTGTCCGCCAACGCACCGGGTCGGTGACGGCGTCAGCTGGATCCGGGTGAAGCGGCTGACCTGGTCGACACCATCGTAGCGAAAGGTCAGGACGCCATCATCCCATTCTGGCGCGTGAAGGCTGCCGCGCTCCGGCACTTCCACAAATCCCCGGATCTGGAACATATCGGCGAAGTCGGCGTCGAAGAAAACAACCAGCTCGATTGGAACGGCCTCGACATTGAAGTTGGTGATAGTCAGGAACTCATCCACCGCATCGCGAGTAATCACGCGCTGTCGGTGGATCGTCAGGGTTTCCTTGGGGATCAGGTCTCCATTCGGCAGACGAAGATCCGGGTTAGTCAGCTCCTGGACCTCGGCAAAGCGCATCTCGCCAGTTGAAAGCAGGTAGGTCGGGGGAATCCCTTCGATAACCAGTTCGTAGGCGCTGAGGAAGCGGGTATCCTGATAGTAGAGGCCGAGCCCATTGATATTTCCACGCGGGACATTCCCGTTGAGATCGGTCAACAGGAACAGATCGCCCTCCTTGATCACGATCGTATCGCGGATGTCCTGGGCGCCGGTCGCGACGGCGTAGTTCACTGTTCGGGGGCCGACCGTCTGATTGCTCTGGTTCGAGCGGCCCGCGGGAGATGACGGGCGGTTATCAGTCCCCATCTAGTCCTCCTCAGGATCCGTGAACGGGGCTTGCCCGGTACGAGGAGCAGTCACCCCGGTCCCCGGCCCTCCTGGTCCGGCCGGACCGTCGAGCATAGCGCGCGGCATGCTGAAGGAGATCGTCGTGCCTTCCGGCGCACTGCGCGCCTGGATCCATCCCCCGCTCTCTTCGATGATGCGCCGGGCCAGATAGAGGAGGAGGGTCGGACGCGGCGGCATCGCTGGCGCAGCTGTGGGAGGAACAACCCCAAAGGGGCGGAAGAGAAACGGCATCGCCTCCGACGGCACCGGCGGACCATGGTCAGTCACCGCCACCGTCGCGATGCCATCCCACGCAGTAACACGCACCTCGATATCACCACCGGCGGGCATCGCCTCGACCGCCTGGCGCAGGAGATCGGAAACGGCTTCCGAGAGAAGCGTCGAGTCCCCGGCGACCTCTGCGGGCTTCAGGTCTAGCTTGACGTGATAGCGGCCGGCGGGAAGGGTCTGGCCCAAACGCTCCACCGCATCCGCAACCAGATGATCGAGGTGGATCCGCTCAAGGTGCAAGACGACCGTCGGGAGATGGGTCTGAGCAGCCCGCAGGAGCTGATCGGCAAGCGTGTTTGCCCGATTCACAGCGTCGATGATGAGCTGAAGCTCGTGATAGACTGGCGTCTCCTGGACCTGAGAACTGCGCATGGCGACCTCGGCATACCCTTTGATCACCGTGAGGGGATGACGGAACTCGTGCGCGGCTGAGATCACGAACTCGCGCCGTAGGCGCTCTTCCTCGGCTAGCGGGGTCACGTCGAAGAAGATGGCCACCGAGCCAATGATGGTGCCATCAGTTTCGCGGAGGGGCGCGGCATTGACGAGCACACGCGTCTGCCAGCCGTTCGGACGGCGGACGGTCAATTCCTCACCAAGAATGACGACCCCTTCCCGCAGTGCGCGCACGATCGGGAGTTCCTCGTACCGATACGGCGTGCCATCAGGGCGGAACAATCGGTATACGACCGGGAACTCGGAAGCCGGGAGCCCCGGCTGGATCTGCTGTCCAAGGAGGGCCTCCGCGGCCGGATTAGCCAGGACGACGCGCTCCTGCGGATCAAGCAGGATGATCCCCGCCGGCGACGTCTCCAGAACTCCCCGCAGGCGATTTCGCTCCTGGGTGAGCCGCCGGTCCGTCTCAGCCAGGCGGTTCAGCGTCGCGGAGAGCGAAACCGCCATGGCATCGAGCGAGTTGGTCAGGCGTTCCAGTTCATCGCCGGTCCGAACGTGAACGCGAACGCCGAAATTGCCCGTACTCCAGGCATCGGCGGCGCGGGCGAGCTGGAGCAGGGGCGCGATGATCTGGTGGGAGAGGTAGAGCGCAGCTGCAACGCCGAATCCGACACTGATCGCAAACGACAGAGCATCGAGCAGGAGAAGACGATAAATAGATTGCTCGGCCTCCGCAGTCGGCTGAAGAACCGCCACGATCCAGTCATAGCGCGGTGACGGCACCGCCACGCCCAGTTGAGCTCCCGCGAGCGTGGGAAAAGGCGCGCTCTCCTGGGTCGCCGGTACACCGCGAATCGCCTGGGCAATCAAGGGAACCGCGCCGAGATCCTGGACCGTGCGCATCGGTTCCCACAGATGCGATGCGAACGCCAGGTGCCCCTCCGGATCGGTAATGACGATTACGCGCCCCCCAAGCGGAATTGACCAGAGCTTCGCCCGGAAATAGTCCAGGTTGAGGAAAACCAGGACTGCACCGGTGGGGTAGCCGGACGGCCCGCGGATCGGAATGGACACCGCCGCGACCGGCCGGGGTATGCGCCGATCGATGAAGATCGGTGACACCTGGACCGCGTCGAAGGCGATGGTCGCACGGAAGTACGGCTGGTCTCCGACGTACAGGCGGGACTGGTTCGCCGTGTACGGCAACATCTCGCCAACACTCTGGCCGCGGGCATCGACAATCGCGATGTTATGAAACTGGGTGTATTCCGGTCGAAGCCGCTGGAGCCATGGGTCCAGAACAGACGGGTTGAACGTCTGGACGGTCGGGGCACCGGCGATCGCCTGACCGACCGTGATCGCATCGTCTATCGACGCATCCACGAGATTGGCGACAGCCTCGGCAGTCGTTCGCTCCGATTCGATGATCGCCGCACGTCGGCTGGTCAGATCGCGGACGTCCGAGGCGAGGATAAGGATCAGACTCGGCAAGAGCGCAAACAGCAAGGCAACCAGGAGCTTTCCTCGTAGACCAACTGGCAGACGCCAGCGGGCCGTCAGGCCCGCCAGGGATGGAAGAGACACGCCAGGAAGCCGGAGGTGCATCGCGCTACGCGCCCGATGCCGGGAAGTATATAGTCCCGCCAAACGACCACGGTCGGGTCAGATCGACTGGCTCAGGCCAGGGCTGTGGCTGGCGGAGAGTATCCACGGTCAGGTATGGCGGGTAAGGCGGCTGACCGACGGTGCCGGTCCAGGATGCCGGGAGCCAGGGCGGACGGGATGGAACGGCCCAGCCAAGGCGACTGAAGGTGCTGGCCATGAACCGCGGTTCAAGAAAGCTCGTCCAGGCCGCCTGATCGATCGGACGACTGATCAAACCGTTCTGAACGAGCAGGGCAGCTACCTGGGCACAGCTGGTCGACCAGAAATCGGGGAACGGATAGGTGAAGGTCGGTTTGTAGAGAGCGGTATAAGCAACAGTCTGCTGCCGGAGGAACGGCTGGGAGTATACATCGAGATGGGGCTGCCGGGCGAGCACCTGGACTGTCTCGGTCGGATCACGACGAATAATCAGAACGGCCTCCTCATATGCGTCAACCAGGGCCTGGACGACCTCGGGAACGGCCTCGATCAACTCTCGTCGGACAATCAGGTGATCACCCGCGAATAGGTACGGGTAGATGCGGTCAATTAAACGCCCCATATTACTATTGTCAGTAAGAAAGCTCAGGATCGGGTCCCACGTCGCGACGCCTGCAACGTGCGACGGCAGGGTCTGCTGGCTCTCGAGGTCCATGCCGACCGGAAAGAAGTCGCGATTGATCGAAAGGCCGTTGACTGCGGCGGAGGCCAGAAGATAGGCGTAGGCACGGGAGTCAAGCTGGACACCGATGCGCTGGCCGGAGCCCCGGAGGTCTCCGATGCGGATAAGGGGCGAGGAGCGGGGAACGACGATACCGACCTTAAGGTTTGGCGTCTGGATAAGGACCGACTGAACTGGCGCGCCGCGGTCGAGAAGCAGGGCCGCTGAGACCGTCCCCAGGCTGGCTACCTGCAATTGTCCTGCGACAAAGGCCTGTTCGAGCGCCACTCCACTGGCAAAGGGCAGAATCATTGCCTGAAGACCGCGTTGCTCCAGGAGACGGCGCGACTGGAGGGTCAGCATCACTGCATTTTGTCCGGACCACAGCGGCTGATAGCCGAGACCAATTGGCCACCAGCCGTGTCCCTGAAGCCAGGCGATCGCAGAACCGGCTACGCTCTGATACGGCAGGGGCCACCCCCAGGGCGTAAACATCGCAGGTGGGGCGACGGGGGATGGTGAGACGGATGCCACTGGCACCAGAGTTGGCCGTCCCGGCCCGCGGCCGCCGCAGGCGGCCATCCCGCTGGTGAGTACCGCAGTGAATCCAGCGCCCAGGAGGCGACGTCGGGTCAGCCGTCGTGATGCCGACATACCACGCGAAATCACCCTCCTTCATCCCCGGGCACGAAGGATGCCTCGTCGAGGATGGCACTGAGGGGCTGATCCTGACTGCCGAAAGGTCAGCGGCACATATGGGACCGGCTTCACTGTCAGGAGCGGTCGGCCGAACGATCCGCCTCCCTGACGGCCGCGACCAGCTTATCGATATCGAAGGGTTTGTTGATGATCGCACGAACCTGCGGCGACGATGGAAGCCGCTCGCTATAGGCCGACACGATGATGACCGGGATGACCGCCGTCAGCGGCTCACGTGCGAGCTGGCGGAGAACTTCGCTGCCGGGGATGTCGGGGAGCGCCAGGTCAAGCAGTACTACCCGGGGATGGCATGCCCGCGCCGCATTGACCACCTCGCTCCCCCGCGTGACCGTGACGACGCGGTATCCCTCGCCGGCCAGGATATCGGCGATGAGCTGGCTGATCTCCTGATAATCCTCGGCAACCAGGGCTATCCTGACACCCGACGCCCCGGTCTCCACAGCCCTTCCCTCCTCTCGCCACGGCAGGGTGCCCTTCCCCCTCAGCTCACGAGATGGCCAGACCCACCGCTCCCTGACCGGTCACAGGAGCCGGTACCGCGGTGATCGACCGTGCCCGCGTAGATCATCCAGGTCAGGCGCGATGCGAATTGTTCCGGAGCACGGATCGGCTTCCAACGGATCGGGATGAGAGAATCGGTTTGCTGGCTGTCCCGGGTCTGTTGCACGATGCGGGCCAGGGGTTGACGCTGATATATTACAGTGATAGGATGACCGGCGCGATGTGGATATGATCGGCCATGACGAGGTGTGAAACAAGGAGAGCAGGACGACGATGGCGGGGACATACTCGATCGCCGAGCTTCAGAAGGAGACCGGTGCTTCCCGTCGGACAATCCACTATTATGTCCAGCAAGGCGTCCTTCCACCACCGGTCGGTGCGGGCCCGCGTGCTGCGTACAGTGACGTGCACCGGCTGCGGCTCCTCGCGGTGAAGCACCTGCAGGCTGCCGGCTGGCGCCTCGATCGCATTCGCACATTCTTCGATCAGAGCCCGCTGGCGACGATTAGACACGTGGTCGAGACCGGCCGCGTGCCGGCCGAAGAAGACACAGTGAATGAACCGACGGCCGGCGTGAAAGATCCTGAAACCGAAGAGCTGCGCCGCTACCACCTCGCGCCGGGCATCGAGTTGCTGGTCTCGTCCACGGCGGATGCCGAAGACCGTCTGACGATCGAACGCTCGATCCCTCTTATCGCCGGGCTCTTCCGGAGCCGTCAGAACGGGCACCAGTCAGCACCCATATCCCGTTCGGATCCCCGCTAGGACTGTCCCAGGCCGACCGCGGGACTCACCGCAGATCGGATGCCTAGGAGAGGATCCGGGCAACCGCCTTCCGCCACCCCTCATACAGCGCTGATCGACGATCGGGAGGCATCTCTGGCTCGAAGCGACGCTCGAGTTGCCATCTCCGGGCAAGCTCGTCGGTGGACTGCCACACACCTGCGGCGAGACCGGCCAGGTAGGCCGCGCCGAGGGCGGTTGTCTCGGTCACGCGCGGCCGGAGGACCGGGATACCGAGCAGATCCGCCTGGAACTGGGCAAGGAGATCGTTTGCGGCCGCGCCGCCATCGATGCGGAGTTCACGAGCTGGTCGGTTGGCGTCGGTGCTCATGGCATCGACTACATCGCGGGTTTGGTAGGCGATGGATTCGAGGGCAGCCCGGGCAATGTGCGCCCGGCCGGTCCCCCGGGTCAGCCCGAGAATCGCGCCCCGCGCCTCGGGGCGCCAGTAGGGTGCCCCGAGGCCGGTGAAGGCCGGGACCAGGTACACGCCCTCACTGTCTGGTACCTGGCGGGCCAGATCCTCGATCTCGCTCGCCTGGCGAATCAGCCCCAGTTGATCACGGAGCCATTGAACAGCCGCTCCGGCGACAAAAACACTGCCCTCCAGGGCATATACCAGCGAACCATCGCGACCACAGGCGAGGGTCGTCAACAGGCCCGTGCGCGACCGAACCGGTTCTGTCCCAGTGTTCATGAGGAGAAAGGCGCCCGTGCCCCAGGTGCACTTCACCATGCCCGGCTCGAAGCACGCCTGACCGAAGAGGGCCGCCTGCTGATCACCCGCAACCCCGTGGATCGGAATGCCCGCGGGAAGCTCCGATCCATCCGGAAGCACAATCCGACTCGTGTACGCGAAGAACGAGGCCGACGGTTGGACCTCCGGCAGGATTGCCGCCGGGATGCCCAGCTGCTCCAGGAGGAACGGATCCCAGGTCAGCTCGTAGATGTTGTACAGCATTGTGCGCGACGCGTTCGAGTAATCAGTTCGGTGAGCGGCGCCGCCTGATAGCTTCCAGATAAGCCAGCTGTCGACGGTCCCGAAACGTACCGCCCCGCGTCGCGCACGATCCGCAAGCTCCGCATCGCTATTCAGAAGCCACCGCACCTTGGTTGCCGAGAAGTAGGGGTCTACGACCAGACCGGTGCGCCGCATGATCTCAGGCTCCAGGCCGCGCGCCCGGAGGTCATCGCACAGATCGGCAGTGCGGCGGCACTGCCAGACAATCGCTGGCGCCACCGGCCGGGACGACCCGGCGTCCCAGAGAATAGTTGTCTCGCGCTGGTTGGTAATGCCGATCGTGAGAATCCTCTCCCGCGGAATCGGCCCCAGCGCGTCCGCGACAGCGGCGAGGCTCTGCTCCCAGAGGTGTTCGGCATCCTGCTCGATCCATCCCGGTCGTGGATAGCGACAGCTAACCTCACGGTACCCACGGCTGATAACTGTCCCGCTGTCATCCACCACCATGGCCGTCGTACCGGTAGTCCCCTGATCAATCGCCAGGATCAGTGAACGCGATTCCACGCCTGACCTCACTCAACGCAATCGGGAATAATCTCACCGCGTGCGTAGGCGGCCAGGAAGGCCTCGACGATCACCGGAT
>JADGGD010000170.1 GCA_019690095.1 Chloroflexota bacterium | reverse complement strand
GTCGCCGGGTTCGTGGTCATCACCGCACTCACGCGGACCCCCTGGAGGAGCTCGCTGACCTCAGCCTGGCGGCGGCTCGCCGCCGCGGCATTGTTGAGGAACCAGCCGATGAAGACAAGCCAGAGGCCGCTGACGAAAGCGCCGGTAATGGCCAGGAAAAGACCGCCAAAGATGAATAGATAGGCAAACACCTGCCCGACCAGGGTAGCCGCGGCGGTAGCCTCATGAAAGCTCCCGGTGACGCCCCAGACGATCGCGCGAAACACCCGCCCGCCGTCGAGCGGAAAGCCCGGGATCAGGTTAAAGATCGCCAGGACAACGTTGTAGATCGCCATCGCCAGGAGGACGCCGACGATCGGCGAAGCGATCACACCACCCAGCAGGCGGATAAGGCCGTAGCATACCCCACCGATCACCAGGCTCGTCGCGGGTCCGGCTGCCGCCATGAAGAACTCCTGACGGGCAGTCTGGGGCTCGCGCTCAATGCTTGAAACACCCCCAAAGACGAAGAGGGTGATGGACTCGACCGGAATCCCCTCAGACTTCGCGACCAGTGAGTGCCCCAGCTCGTGCGCTAGAACCGACGCGAAGAGCAGGAGGCTGCTAACCGCCCCGACGATCCAGTAGGTGCCGACCGACCAGAATGGGAAGAGAGGCGGGAAGAAGAAGAGCGCCAGCGACCAGGTCAAGAGGATGAAGATGATGATCCAGCTCCAGTGCACGGCGATCTCAATACCCGCGATCCGACCGAGACGAAGGGAGTGATTCAGCATGCTCGTTTGCCTCGCTCCTGCCCGTGGGCGGGTGATGGAAGGCGCGAGGGCGGCAAGATCCCTGCCAGGTCCCGGCTGACATGACCGTTCGAGAGATAGTCTTCCATGCAAGGCGCTGGAATGCCCCGTGAGAGAAGGAGATCATCCAGGCGGTCTCCTCTGCTATACTCGACACGACCCGTGACAGACAGCGGGCGGTGAATCAGCACCGTCGCGAATCCTGAGCGGCGTCTGGCACCAGCCCCCGCGCAGATCGCGGGCGCACCGATCACAAGTCGGAGGAGCGGACCAATGGCAATCTCCCGGCCGGGGAAGTATGTGTGGATCGATGGGGAACTCGTTCCCTGGGATCAGGCGACCGTTCACGTCACCAAGCTCGGCTGGTCGACGATGGGTGCGGTGTTCGAGGGCATCAGTGCCTACTGGAATCCGGAGCAGGAGCAGCTCTACGGCCTCCAGTTCGCCGAGCACTACGCCCGCTTCCTGAATTCGATGAAGCTGATGCGGATGGAGACGCGGTTCTCCGTCGGTGATCTGGTCCAGGCATCGATCGACTTGCTGCGAGCCGAAGAGGTGCGCGAGGACGTGCGGGTCCGCCCGCTCGCCTATCATTCCGAGGGGACCTGGTTCGGCACGCTCCTCGATAGTCCGACAAGCATTGTCATCAGTGTCGCTCCCTTCACCTCTGGCCTCGGGACCGGCCAGCGGCTCCGCGCCTGCGTGAGCTCCTGGGACCGCATCTCGGACAATCAGCTCTCGCCCCGGATCAAGTGCATCTCGAACTACCAGAACAGCCGCATGGCGCTGATCGAAGCGACGCTGCGCGGCTACGATCAGCCGATTATTCTCAACAGCCAGGGGAAGGTTACTGAAGGGCCAGCCTCGTGCCTTTTCATCGTCCGCAACGGCGTGGCGATCACGCCCAGTATCACCAGCGGCATTCTCGAGAGCATTACGCGCCAGAGCATCCTTCAGATCTGCCGGGAGGTCCTCGGGATCCCCACCCAGGAACGCGAGATCGATCGCACCGAGCTTTACATCGCCGACGAGGTCTTTTTCTGCGGGACTGGCGCAGAGATCCGAAGCGTGGTCTCGGTTGATGATTACGTGATCGGCTCGGGGGAGATCGGCCCGATCACGAGTGCTATCGAGAGTTATTACCACGATATTGTCCGCGGCCGGGAGAATCGCTATGCGCACTGGCGGGTTGCTATCTACAGTCGGGTCGAGCAGACCGCCTGACGATAGCCCGCCAGGCGCAGCCGATTCCGGCTCACCAGCCCTTACGGCGCGGCCGATGCTGCATCACCCTGGCTGGGCGGCTCACGGCTGAGACGCGAGCCCACGAAGCTCGGCTGACCGCGGAGAAACTCGTCTGCCGCAAGGGGCTTCTTGCCAGCGAGCTGGAGCACCTCGACAACGAGTACCCCCTGGCCGGTTGTGATGCCCAGCGTGCGCTGACCGGGTGCGCCTTCCCGCGTGACCACTGTCCCGGGCGGTCCGCCGCCATTCCAGGATGGATCGGCACGTACCCGAAGCAGGCGGACCAGCCGCTCACCCCAGTAGGTCAGGCATCCGGGCCACGGCGTGTAGGCGCGGCAGGTCCGGGCGATGAGTTCGGCCGGCCATGACCAGTCGATAAACCCATCCGCCTTGGTCAGCGGCCGGCAGTACGTTGCCGCACTCTCGTCCTGTTCGCGTGGGACGATCACCCCGGCTTTCCAGCGCGGTAGCGTCTCGACCAGGAGCTCGGCCCCAAGCCGCGACAGCCGATCGCCAAGCGTGGCGGCCGTATCGTCTGGGAAGATCGGCACTCGTGCCTGGGCGAGGATTGGACCGGCGTCCATGCGCTCGTTCATCAGCATGACCGTTACGCCGGTCTCGGTCAGCCCCTCGCGGATCGCAGCCGGAATCGGCGCCGCACCGCGCAGATACGGAAGAAGTGAGGGATGAAGATTCACGCATCCCAGAGGCGGGAGATCAAGAATATTCCGCCGCAGGATCTGGCCGAAGGCGACGACAACAATCACCTCTGGCTGCATCGAGCGCAGGAGCGCTTCGGCCTCGGGCGTGCGCAGCGTGGCAGGCTGAAAGACCGGCACTCCCGCTTCCAGTGCCGCCTCCTTCACCGGCGGCGCCTGAACCCGCCGCCCGCGGCCCGCAGGCCGATCCGGCGCCGTGACCACGGCGGCCAGCTCGAAGCCAGCCGCGATCAGCGCGCGGAGAGGCGCCACGGCGAAATCGGGCGTTCCCATAAAGACGATGCGCATCACCAGGCCCGACTGTGGAAGATTCGGCTGATCGCCTGGCCCACGTGCAGGCGCACCAGTTCGAGGCGCAGGCGCCGCTGGGCCTCCGCGCCATCGACCCGCGCTTCAGACGGCGACGGAATAACGGACCAGCGGTACAGAAAGAGCCGCACTGCCGCAACCACAACAGCCGCGATCGGCACACCAAAGATCGCGCCGGCCAGCCCTGCCTGCTTCACCCCAACGAGGAGGGCAAGAAAGACGAGCAGAGGGTGCAAACCGACACTGTCGGCCATGACCTTCGGGGCGATGATATTCATCACCAGCACCTGGAGCCCCGCGATTGCCAGCAGGTAGAGGAGTAGACCGGTCGTGCTGAGATTGCTGAACAGACCGATCAGCATCGGCAGCACCATCGCCAGGAGCGGCCCGACGAAGGGGATGACCATCACCACCGCCGCAAAGATGCTCGAGAGCAGGACATAATGAAGCCCCGCGATTGTCATGATCAGGCCAGTCCCGATGCCGAGGATAGCAGACTGGATGGCCGTCCCCCGGAGAAAGCCGCCAAAGGTCCGATCAATGCTGACAACGAAAAGCCGTGCCTCGGCCGCATACTGCTCCGGCACCGCCGCCAGGATGGACTCGACCAGGCGATCGCCATCGACGACGAAGTAGAACGACAGGATGAGGATCACTGTGAAGCTGAACAGGCCCGAGGCGATACTGCTCGCAAGAGCGACGGTATTCTCCACGAGGCGACTGCCCAGTTGCGCGGCCTGCTGATTGATCCCAGGACCAGCCACGACCCCCAGATCAATAGGGATGTTCCGCTGATCCAGCATCGCCTGGATCTGCCGCACCAGGCGCGGCGCCATTGCTGCAACGGTCGGAAGCTGGCCGGCGAGCTGGGAAATCTGCTCGACCAGGAGCGGTACCACCAGGAAGAGCACGCCGGCAAAGCCAATCAGGAGACAGAGATATACGATCGCCGCCGCCCCGGCGATGCCAACAGGCAGACGGTCCGCCAGAAAGCGAACGATCGGCAGGAGGATGAACGCGAGGAGCCAGGCGAGGAAGAAGAGGATGATGATATCGCCGAAATGGACCAGCAGGGTCCAGATCTGGCCGATGACATAGAAGCCAACGGCGATGACCGCGAGAATAATCAGGGCATGAAGCCACGGATTGCGTTCCATCGCGGATACGATTCTAAGGACCGGCCCCTCCTCCACGCAAGCGGACGGCCCTGCCCGCTCTCCCTGCCTCATCTCCACCGCTCCGGGGTGCCGCGCTTGACACCCGCGTTCCACGGAGTAGCATACCGATCGTGCACGCGCACGAGACGGGACACCGCGGTGCCAGGCCCCGGCAATCCGCGGACCGGCCGCGCCCGGCTTTTCCAGACCGCGAACATGTATTACGGAGCCATAGGAGATCTATAATGGCGAGACAAGCCACGACGAGCGTCGAGCAGTGGCGCGCCCTCGCGCGCCAGCTCCGCGTGGACAGCATCCGATCCAGCACCCGGGCCGGCTCCGGCCATCCTACATCGGCCCTCTCGGCCGCGGATCTCATCGCTGTACTCGCGGCAAAGTACCTGCGCTACGATTTCGATGACCCGGCGAATCCGAACAATGACCACCTGATCTTCTCCAAGGGGCACGCCTCGCCCCTCCTCTACGCGCTCTTCCGAGCGGCCGGGGCAATCAGCGAAGAGGAGCTTCTCTCCTTCCGGCGCTTCGGCAGCCGCCTGCAGGGCCACCCCGTGCCAGTCCTGCCCTGGGTCGAGGTCGCAACCGGCTCGCTCGGGCAGGGGCTTGCAATCGGCGTTGGCATCGCCCTGGCGGGTCGGTACATCGACCGCCGCCCCTACCGGGTCTGGGTACTTCTCGGTGATAGTGAGATGGCCGAGGGATCGGTCTGGGAGGCCTTCGAACACGCCAGCCATTACCAGCTAGGCAACCTTATCGGCATTCTCGATCTGAACCGCCTGGGACAGCGAGGCGAAACGATGCTGGGCTGGAACAGCGGGGCCTACGCCGGCCGCGCCCGCGCCTTCGGCTGGCATACCATCGAGATCGACGGTCACGACCTCGATCAGATCGACCGGGCCTACGCCGAGGCCAGCGAGCCGCGTGATGCCCCTACCCTCATCATCGCCCGGACGATCAAGGGGCGTGGCGTTTCGTTCCTCGAGAATCGTGATGGCTGGCACGGCCGGGCCCTGAACGACGAGCAGGCACGGCAGGCCATCGAAGAACTCGGCGGTGTTCAGACAGTCAGCGTGCAGGTGGCGAAGCCCAGCGCGTCCGCCGCCCCCGCACCGGCACCCCCAGCAGGCTGGACTGGCCGTCCTGCCCTGCCGACATATGCACTCGGCGCATCCGTCGCTACCCGGCGTGCCTACGGCGACGCCCTTCGGGCAATCGGGGCGGTTCGCCCTGACCTGATCGTCCTCGATGCTGAGGTCAGCAACTCGACTTACTCCGAAGAGTTCAAGAAGGAGTTTCCCGAGCGCTTCTTCGAGATGTACATCGCCGAGCAGCAGATGGTGGCGGCGGCAGTCGGTCTGAGCGTTCGGCATCTGACGCCATTTGCCTCCACCTTCGCCGCCTTCCTCACCCGCGCCTACGACTTCATCCGCATGGCTGCGATCTCACGCGCGAACCTCCGCCTGTGCGGCTCGCACGCGGGTGTCTCGATCGGCGAGGATGGGCCATCGCAGATGGCGCTCGAGGACCTGGCCATGATGCGGGCCGTGCACGGGAGTACAGTCCTCTACCCGTGCGACGCCAACCAGACTGCCCGGCTGGTCGCGCTGATGGCTGATCAGGACGGGATCAGCTTCCTTCGGACGACGCGCGCGGCCACGCCGGTGATCTACCCACCGGAGGAGGAGTTCACCATCGGCGGGAGTAAAACAGTCCGGTCCTCGCCCGATGATCAGGTCACAATCGTTGCCGCGGGCATCACCGTGCACGAGGCCATTGCGGCGGCCGATCAGCTCGCGCGCGAGGGCATCCCGGTTCGGGTGATCGATGCCTACTCGGTGAAACCCATCGACCGGACGACCCTGCACGCCGCCGCCGAGACCACTCGCGGGCGCATCGTCGTTGTGGAAGACCACTGGGCCGAGGGAGGACTGGGTGCCGCAGTCCAGGAAGCCTTTACCACGAACGCAGGCTGGCACGGACGGCTCCCCCTCTCTGTGACTCATCTGGCGGTCCGCGAGATGCCGGGCTCGGGAACGCCGGCCGAACTCCTCGATGCGGCGGGCATCAGCGCCCGGCACATCGCCAGCGCGGTCAGGGCCCTGCTCAGAAGTAGCGACGCCGAGAAGCGCCCGGACGAACGCGGCGCTCGTCCGTAATCGCGGTCCTGGGGGCGCGCGCGCCCCCGGCCCGGGGGGGTTTAAAAAAATACCCGTGCGCCCCAGGGGTAAGTGTATATAGAG
>JADGGD010000169.1 GCA_019690095.1 Chloroflexota bacterium | reverse complement strand
TTCGCCGTTTGTAGGTTACGCCACTCTAGCTCAATATAGAACTCTTCCGACATCGGAATAGAGATGCCGGCATCGGGCGTCCGCAACGCGAATTGCGCTTGTGCCGCATTGAACCTCGCAGCGTATGCCATTTCACCTCACCCACAACGGAAACGTTAGATTGCGTGGCGAGTTCGTCCCGCGCGCCACGTATTCGATCTCAACCATCGCCGCGTGTGCGTCCTCGACATTGACACTCACCGTAACCCGTTCAACCAACGGTTCGTAGCGCATGATCTGTTGTTCGATGATGTAGCGCAGCCGCGCCGCGAACCCGTTATCCATCGCGTCAAAGACGTAATCAGGTAGTCCGTAATCGGGCAACATCACCCGCTCGCCCTGACGCGTCGACAGAATGGCCGCGATTGATTCCGCGATGATCGTGTGCAGCTCGCGCGCCACTGCCAGCGTGCCACGTCGGTCCGGGCGAATAGGGTGCGACAAACATGCGCCGTGTAGATTCATGACTACCTCGCAAAGCCGAAGTCGATCAGCAGCTTTCGCATCGCATTGGCTAGGGTGATACAGCTCGCCAGATCGCTGGCCGGGCCAGGCAACTGCTGTTGGCTGATTGGGGATGCGCCCAAGACGCCCAGCTTGTTTGGCTCGACTTGCACAACCGGCGTGCTCTGTCCAAGCAGCCGCACGCGCTGCGCGTCGAGGTCGATCTGCGACTGACTGTTCAGCAATACATTCCCATCTGCGATGAGCCTGTATTCACCGTCTGTCTTCAGACCCCGCGCATCGCCGAGGTCGGGCACGCGATGCTCTTCGTTGTACCGCGCCAGATAGTAGAGCGTGTGTTTCTGCCCTAGGCGCCCAAATAGCACCACTTCAGAGCCGACCTCTGGCACATGCACCGGTCCGTAACCATCGGGCCCAGTCCACGGCACAAGCGCCGTCACCCACTCGTCATGCACGTAATTCTCGTCGATGCTCGGGATCAGCACCTTGATCCGGTGTTGACGCTCTGGGTCGCGGTTGTCGACGACGATGCCTTCGACCGCGATCAGCCAGCTTGAGTCGGTCGCGCCGCGCGCGCGCCGGTCGATGATGTTCAGCATCCCCCTCATACCGTGATGTCCCTGTAGAGTTCCAGTCTCGTGTCCAACCGTCCCGGCCCAAATGCGTGCGTCACACGATCGACCAGCCACCGCCCGCTGAACAGCTTACCCACATTCGCCAATTCAACTGTGTCGCGCACGTCCGGACGCGGGCCGTCGTAGCTTGAGAGCAGCACCACCGATGCCTGAAACGCATGCTCTCGTTCCAGCGCTTTGCGCGCTTCCGCCCGAGCATCTGCGGCGCGACGCGATTTGACCGCCACGTCGCGCTTGATCTCGACTTGCCCCGTACCGCGATCGCGTGCGGTCCGACCCGATAGCCGTCGCCCACCGCGCCCGCGTGTGCGCGTCTCGACCGCGCCAGGCCGCCCCTCTTGGTTCTCGGGCACGCGGTACTGCAAGTCGAAGTCGTGCGTCATCACAAAATCGTCGCGATACCGCAGCGTGAGCACGGGCGTGCCGGTTTTGGCCGCCTCGCGCGCGTACAGCGTTTGCCCGCGCGTGAACAGGACCAGTCCCGCATCCGTCGCCCGCTCGAGCGCAAAGTCCCAATCTGTCCGCCCATCCTGCATGATTGACCGATGCCGCTCTAACCGAATGCTCACACCGTCGAACCCTAGCCCGTTCTCACGCGCCAATTGCCCGATGATCTCGAGATCGTTCACGTTCTTGTGGTAGCGGGTCTTCTGCTCTAGGCGCATCCGAAAACTCATGTCGTAGAACCTGAACGTCGTCGCCCCGCGTCCGTGTTCGACGCGCGCCAGCAACCCCTGAAACACCTCGTGCAACCTATCCGCGCCCAGCCAAATCCGCACAGGCAACACGCGCAAGCCCGCACTGTTGATCCACCGGTCCAGCCAGGCGAATTCAGGATCGAACACGCGCCAAATGGCTTCCGACGCCTGCCCCGTGGTGAGATCCACCTCGACGTGCTCAAACAACGCGCGATTGGTGAACGAATCGAACCGTTCACCGTCGATCTCGATCACTGCGTGTGGCACGATCATCGTCCAGCACCCTCACTCGCTTGCGTCCGCACTGGCACGCGCTCATCCGCGGCAGCATCCCTCTATCCTCAGCTCGCGCTGGCTGGTAGATCTCGGCCCCGCATCTAGGACAACACCCGGCTAGTTCATATGGCGGCGCTTTTCTGTTATCCATCATCACACCGACTCAAATGTCCCGCGCTCAATCGGACGCGGCGGAATCAGCAACCGCGTGCCCGGCGCGATGCGCCGCGGATCGATGATGCCGTTTGCATCGGCGATCACGCGCCACAACCGCCAGTCCCCGTAGTAGCGATGCGCCAGCCCCGTGAGCGTTTCGGTCGCATTGCAAATGTGCTCGCGCATGAGCGCCGCGCTCGCGCTGCCGGGCTCGCCCCACCGCTCGTATGGGCTGATCGATCTCACCTGCCACGCCATAACTCAGTCCATGCCATCGCTCAGAACGTAAAACTACTCTCTTCGTTGCGCCTGACACGCTGCGCAACCACACGCGGACGTTCCTCGCCACCGACTTCGAGCAGCGTGAGCGACACGCGGGCTCGAAGGGGTTCGCCCGATGGGGCAAACCGCACGCGTTCCAGTTCCACGCTGCGCAATACGCATCTGTACTGCTCATCGCCCCACTGGGCGAGGAGCACGCTCGGCGTGCCGCGCTCACCCTCATCAGCCAGTGCTTCCAGCTCTGCCAACTGTGGTTGAATGCTGGCATTCCGCAACGTGCCATCCAACCACAGGTCCTCGACCAACAGCTCGCGCGGCTCGCGATTGGCATAGAAGAGCGGGCGCATGCCAATCGTCACATCTTGCCCGTCCCAATTGACTTGGGCGCGCGTTTGGATGCGCCCAGGAAATCGGTCGAATTCAATCGTGCTGGCGCGCGTTAAGTTCACCAGCACGAACCGACCTGTCCGATTGTTCACTCTGCGAGGTCGTTCCATCATGCCCGTTCCATCGCGCGCTCGAGTTCATAGCTGACGAAGCGCGCCAGTTCGCGCGCATCCAACGCCGCCGGCGAACCTGCCGGGACGTTGATCGCCACGTTGACCGTTTGCGCTACACGCTCGACCGTCCGGCGCGACTCTGTTTCACGCAAGGCGGTCGGCTTGAATTGAAACTCTCTCAGATAGGGATTCCGTGGCGGCGGTAAGCGCGGCACGAACGGTGCAGGTTGCGGCTGCGTGGGCGTTGACGGCTGAGGTGTTGCCGGGCGCAACGGTCCAAACGTATCCAGACTGAACGACGGTCGCAACTCGATGCTACTCAACCTGCCCGCGAGGGCGCTCAAGCCGACATTGAACCGCATCAGTGCGCGATTGGTGCCATCAACTGCCGCCGGCAAACCTTCTAGCGCGGTTGTGGTTGTTTGTAGACCAGAGCTGAACGCTTGTAGCCCGCCATTCAACTCGTTCATGGCCATGGCAAAGGTCGCGCCATAGGTCTGTTGCATCATCTGCAAGGTACGCTCATACTGCTCGGGCGTTAGCTGTTTGGCTGCCACCTGTTGGCGCAACGCCCCGATGGTTGCGCGCATTACCTCGGGATACTGCAGCTCAGGCGTGCGTCGTTTGAAGGTCTCAGCCCAAAAATCTGGATCAAGCGGCATCAGCTTGGGGATCTCTTCGCGCATCACCGTAAGCACCCGCGCCGTCACTTGCTGGGCCGCCTCGTCCGTCAGACGCCCGCCCTGCTGCTCGCGCAACTGCCGCGTCGCCTCGAACGCGCGCGCAGCCTCTTCGTAACGCGCCTGCCGCTGCTCGCGTTCCTTTGAGTAGTGTTGATAGACGTAGCTCAGCCCCACGCCCGTAGCAGCTAAGAGTGCGCCTATTCCCCCTGTCCGCCCTAACCAACGACCCGCAGCCCACAACCCGCGCCCGGCTACGTACCCAGTAGCCGCTAAATCGGACCAGCTACCACCGCCGCTCAAGTTGCCTGGACCAGCACCGCGACTCCCGCCCATCAAATTGCGCAATGTGCCGCCCAGCAGGTCCACGCCTGATGCCGCCTCAGCCGACGCCTTGCCCAGGCTCAAAATCCCAATCATCGCCGCATCCAACGCCGGATGCTGGCCCACCTGCTGTTGCAACCGCCTGAGTTCATCGGCCAAGTACTCGGCCACCCGCCCACCTAACTGGGCCGGCGCTTGCCCGGCCTGAGCGAGCGTGTTCTGCCACTCAGCCTGCACCTTCAGGTAGGAACCCAACGCGTTTTGCTGCTCGAATAGCTGTTTGTAAGTCTGCTCAATGCCTAGCGCGCGCTCGTAGTTGGCCGACTCTTTGAGGATGGCGCGTCGGTAGTTGATCATCTGCGCGATCAGTCCCGCGCCCGTGCGATCCCCAAACATCGCCATCAACTGTTTGTTAACCGCATCCATGTCGGCCAAATCCACACCCTTGCGCGCCAGGGCCTCCGCCAACCGGTCCGCCACCGCCATCGGGTCGCGCCCCAACTCGTCCGCAATCGGGATCGCCCCAGGACGCAATCGCTTGATCGTCCCTTGCCGGCTAAACTCGACCTTGCTGCGATCTATCAACCCGAGCTCGTCCCAGTACCGCAACTTGTGTACTGGTATTCTCCCGCCCACCATGCTCGAGTAGAGCGTCATCAGTGCTGTGCCAGCCTGCGCCCCGCCCATCTGCTGAATCACCGGCAGGAACTTGCGCAACCCTTCGGGTGTCATCGCCGGCGCCGCAATGCGCGCGTATTTGGCGAAGTTACGGAATTCGGTTGGATCAACGTCGCCGCCAGTAGCCAACGCTGCTTGTGCGACGATGTCCATGTAGCGCTGCATCTGCTGCAGATCCTGATCTTTGCCCAGTAGTTCGAGCGCCTTCGCCGTGTTCGTAAACTGACGAATCGCTTCGGTGCGTCCGAACCGATCGCCATACAGCGCTTCGACGTTTGCCAAGTACTTGGACGCCATAGGCAGCAACCGAACCGCATCCTCGACGCTGCCCACCGTGTTGACAAGACCTGTCAGGGTTTCCTGAATGTCCACTTGCCTGACGCCAGGCACCGCGCGAGCTGTTTCCTCAACAGCACGAAAGGCGAGCTGCTGTTCGCGCTCGCTCCAACCCATGGCGCGGAACCGTTCGCGTGCGCGCAGCAGTTCTACAGCTGGCGAGACAAACCCGCGCGTGGCGTCAAACGTCCGTTCGGCCAGATACTCGATGTTGCGCGCCGTGTACACGGCCCGGTTGAACCGGTCTACCCGGTCGCGCCGTGACGGTGGGCGCGCTGTGCCCCACTCGTCGTCCGAGGTAGGCGAAAAGCCGCCACGCCGGACGGTCCGCCACCGCTCGAGTTGTTGGGTCATGCGTCGATGTTGCTGCTCGAGAGCGCGCAACGCAGCAACTGCCGGCTGCACGCCCAACGTCAACGGCGAAGCCAACGCGCGCCGTAAACGGTTGTGGGCGGCCAGTGCCTGATCGAGCGCCGATGCGAAGTCTCGCAGCGCCCGAATCGAACGCTGGATGCGTCCGCTTAGCCGATCGTTCAGCTCGAGCAAGACCGCAATCTCATATGTGGCGCTGTTAGCCATCTGGTCGCAACTGATCGAGTAGCACTTGAATGTAGGTAGCGCGGCGCAGGCTGGACCAGCTCAGGATTTCATGCTCTGGCTGACCCGTGTGACGCATCAGGAACACGACCTCAGCAGCGAGTGTCTGCCGATAACGCTGCTCGCGTCGGGCGAAAGGAATCCAACCAGCTACTGGCAGCTGCTTCGAGCGCGTAGACGTCTGCCGCGTCGAGGGTTTCGAACAGCTCGACCGGTACTGGTCCCTCAAAACGGGCGCCTGATTGGGCGCGCACTTCGACGATCTGTCGGCCCAACAACGCGCACGCACGCCGCCAACCGATCAACTCATCCACCTCTAGCTCATCGTAGCCGGTCAGCAACCGACCGAACCGCACGATGTCGTAGCGCACCCCGTCGCGCTCGAAGCCCCAGGCGAGACGAATCGTGTCTGTGTCGAGCTGTTCCGAACTACGTCCCTCGGCTGTCGCGCGCACGAACCTGTTATATGCCTCATTGAGCGTTTCCCGATCAATCTGATTGAGCGCGAGCAGCACCGAGAGCGGCACAGGCATACGCAACGAGCCGAACTGCGTAATCACAGCTTGCAGAAGCAGCAAGTTGAACTGCGTGCGACGCAGGCTGTCAGGATCGTCACCGATCCGCATCAGGTCCCCGCCTGTGAGCCGTCGCCCAATCACCACCTCGCGGTGTAGGCCATCATCGTTGCGATAGCCGAATGGCAATGTGACCCGTTCCTCGTAGCTCATATCAGCCGCGCATCCTCGGGCTGTAGCGTGAAGCTGAACTCAGATACATCATTGCTATTGCCGGCGTGATTCTCGGGACGGACCATCGTGGGACAGCAATTGAGCATTT
>JADGGD010000168.1 GCA_019690095.1 Chloroflexota bacterium | reverse complement strand
GTTCAAGGGCTACCAGGGCTATCCGGCGAGCCTGTGCGTCTCGATCAACGACGAGGTCGTTCACGGCATCCCGAACCCGGCGCGCGTCCTGCGCGAGGGCGATATCGTGAGCCTGGATTTCGGGGTCATCTACCGAGATTTCGTTGGCGATGCTGCGGTCACAGTCGGCGTCGGGAGGATCTCTCCCCTGGCCGAGAAGCTTCTGCGGGTAACGCGAGAGGCACTCGAGGCCGGGATCCAGCAGGCGCGGGCCGGGAATCATCTGTCCGACATCTCGCACGCGGTCCAGGTACACGCCGAGCAGAACGGCTTCTCGGTGGTACGGCAGTACGTCGGGCACGGGGTTGGGCGGCGGATGCACGAGGAGCCGCAGGTTCCCAACTTTGGCCCACCGCATCGGGGCCCTATCCTTCGCCCCGGCATGACGCTGGCCATCGAGCCAATGCTCAACACCGGCACGGCGGAGACGGAAGTCCGGCCGGACAACTGGACAGTTGTGACGAAGGACGGGGGATTATCGGCGCACTTTGAGCACACAGTCGCGATCACGGCGAATGGGCCGGAGATTCTGACGCTGCCCTGAGGGGCACGAAGGGGGGCAATGCCGAAGCAGGAAGCTATCGAAGTCGAAGGTCGGGTCATCGAAGCACTGCCCAACGCGATGTTCCGGGTCGAGCTCGACAACGGACACACCGTTCTCGCGCACATCTCGGGCAAGTTGCGGCTTAACTTCATCCGCATCCTGCCGGGGGACCGGGTGATGGTCGAGCTCTCACCCTATGATCTCACGCGCGGTCGGATCACCTACCGCCTGCGGGGGTGATTTGACGGCGCGCGCGTTTTCCGGTATACTCCGAGAATAGACCGCTCGGAATGACGAGCGGTATTTTGTGTCACCACCACGACGAGCAAGAAGGCAGGGGGCAATCCATGAAGGTCCGTGCATCGGTCAAAGCCCGCTGCGAGAAGTGCCGGATCGTACGGCGGAAAGGGGTCGTCCGCGTTCTGTGCACGAATCCGAAGCACAAGCAGAAGCAGGGCTAGGAGAGAGACGCTATGGCGAGAATTGCCGGCGTGGATATCCCACGGGACAAGCGCGTTGATATCTCACTGCGCTATATCTACGGCATCGGGCCAACACTCGCGCGGAAGATCCTTGAACAGACCCAGATCCGTCCTGAGACCAAGGTGAAAGACCTCACCGAGGACGAGGTCGTCCGCCTGCGCGAGGTTATCGAGCGCCAGTACAAGGTCGAAGGCGACCTTCGGCGTGAGGTTAACCTGAACATCAAGCGCTTGATCGAAATCGGCTGCTACCGCGGCCTCCGACACCGACGCGGACTGCCGGTTCGCGGTCAGCGCACGCGAACGAACGCGCGCACGCGCAAGGGACCGCGCAAGACCGTGGCCGGCCGCCGGAAGGCAACGGCGAAGAAGTAAGAGGAGGTTCACTCCCCCGGGGCGAGCTGACCAATGCGCGCCTGTCCCTGCCCGTCGGGCACGGTGGATTGAAAACTCAGGTTCGGGAGCGTGGATGCCAGCGAATAAGAAGACAACCCGGACGCGGCGACGCGAGCGGCGGCAGATCCCGCGCGGCCGGGTGTACATTCAGTCAACGTTCAATAACACGATCGTCACGGTCACCGATCCCACCGGCGCCGTGATCGCCTGGAGTAGCGCGGGCGCGAGCGGCTTTAAGGGCTCGCGCAAAAGCACGCCCTACGCGGCCAGCGTCGCGGCCGAGAATGCGGCTCGCAAGGCGATGGATCACGGCATGCGTCAGATCGATGTCTATGTCAAAGGACCGGGCACCGGCCGTGAGGCGGCGATCCGGTCGCTTCAGGCGGCAGGCCTGTTGATCAACTCGATCACCGATGTCACCCCGATCCCGCACAACGGGTGCCGGCCGCCCAAGCGTCGGCGGGTCTAGGAGGTCACGATGGCACGCTATACCGGTCCTGTTTGCAAGATCTGCCGGCGCGAGGGGATCAAGCTCTTCCTCAAGGGAGAGCGCTGTTTCACCCCCAAGTGTGCGGTTGATCCCAGCCGCAAGCCGTATCCACCAGGCCAGCACGCCCAGCGCCGCCGCAAGATGTCCGAATACGGCCTCCAGCTCCGGGAGAAGCAGAAGGCGCGCTTCATCTACGGCATCCTCGAACGCCAGTTCCGTCGGCACTTCGAGGAGGCTCAGCGGCGCCCGGGATCGACCGGTGAGAATCTCCTGCGCATCCTCGAGATGCGGCTGGACAACGTCGTCTTCCGTCTCGGCTTCGCCGACTCGCGAGCCCAGGCGCGCCAGCTCGTCACCCACGGGCACATCACGGTCGATGGGCGCAAGGTAGACATCCCGTCGTACGAGACGAAGGTCGGGCAGGTCATCGGTGTGCATCCGCGCAGTCGCCAGAATGCATACTTCACGGGGCTCCAGGAGGTGCTGAAGCACCGGGCTGTCCCGGCCTGGCTCAGCCTGGATGCCAATGCCATGACCGGCCGCATCCTCAGCGCCCCGACCCGCGCAGACATCGACTCGAATATCCAGGAGCATCTCATCGTCGAGTACTATTCGCGCTGATCGTCTCGCGGGGTGGTGCCACCGGGACACGCCTGCCGCATCTGGCCGATGCGTGCCGCAGACCCGGCGGCTACGGACAAGGAGGGGACTACCTTTGATCGACATGACGCTGCCCAAGGTGGAAACAAAAGAGTCAACCCCCACCTACGGGCGTTACCAGATTGAACCGCTTGAACCCGGGTTCGGAACAACCCTGGGGAACGCGCTCCGGCGCGTGCTCCTTTCAGCGCTCCCCGGCGCGGCGGTGACATCCATCCGGATCGAGAACGTCTACCACGAGTTCTCGGATATCCCTCACGTCAAGGAAGACACGACCGAGATCATCCTGAATATCAAGCAGTTGCGCGTCCGCTCGTTTAGCGACCATCCGGTGCAGATGCGCATCGAGGCCCGTGGGGCAGGGGCCGTCACCGCCGCAGATATTATCGCCCCGCCGGATGTCGAGATCGTGAACCCGGAGCTACATATCGCGACGCTCGACTCGCCGGACGCGCACCTCAGCATGGAGCTGACCGTCGAGCGTGGCAAGGGATACCAGCCGGGGGATCACCGGGAGGGCCTTCCGATCGGGGTAATCCCGGTGGATGCGATCTTCACACCGATTCGGAAGGTGAACTTCACGGTCGAGAATACCCGGATCGGCCAGGCGTCCGATTACGAGCGTCTGCTGATCGACGTCTGGACTGACGGGACGATCACGCCGGACGATGCCATGTCCCAGGCGGCGAACATCCTCGTTCGCCACCTCTCCTTGTTCACCGAGCTGGTGACCAAGCAGATTGGACGTCCGGACAAGGCGGCGGTCGGCGCGATCAGCATCCCCCAGCGGCTCTACGAGATGCCCATCGAAGACCTGAACCTCTCGGTTCGGGCGTACAACTGCCTGAAGCGCGCCGGCATCACCAAGGTTGGCCAGATCCTGGAAATGTCGGAGGACGATCTCCTCGGCGTGCGCAACTTCGGGCACAAGTCCCTCGACGAACTTCGCGAACGCCTCGCTGCTCACGGTCTTCTCGAGCACTCGCGCCTCGGCGAGCAGTCCGCTGGTGGGTTCGCATACGAGGCGGAGCCGTACGAGAGGGAGGAAGAGCTAGAGCCGCGCCTGGCCGAGGATGAAGAGGAGGAAGACGAGGAGGAATACCGCGAGGAAGACGAGCTAGACGACGAGCTCGACGAGGACGAGTACGAGGACGAGGACTTCGAGGACGATTACGACGAGGACGAGGAATAAGCGCCATGAGACACGCCGTCGCGGGGTGGAAGCTCAATCGTCCGACGGGCCATCGGCTGGCTCTCTACCGCAACCTGGCAACCGACCTGCTGCGGTATGAGCACATTACGACAACGTTCGCCAAGGCAAAGGCCGTCCAGCCAATCGTCGAGAAGCTGATCACGCTGGGCAAGACCGACAGCGTACACCATCGGCGCCTGGCCGCGGCCCGTCTGTATGATCGCAAGATCGTCCAGAAGCTTTTTGATGTTATCGGGCCCCGTTTCGCTGATCGGGCGGGGGGCTACACGCGCATCATTCGCCTCGGCCGGCGCCTGGGCGACGCGGCCGAGATGGCGCGGATAGAGCTTGTCGAGTAGAGGGCCGGAGTGCCGATCGTGCGTCGATGCGGACCTTCCGCATGACCGTCCAGTATGATGGAACGAACTTCGCGGGCTTCCAGGTTCAGACCGGTCAGCGCACGGTCCAGGGCGTGCTCGAAACGGCGCTCCGGCGGATCACCGGCGAGTCCATTCGCATCGTCGGAGCGGGCCGTACCGACCGGGGCGTCCACGCTACTGGTCAGGTCATCAGCTTCCAGAGCGGAACGAGCCTGGCGCCGCGCGCCCTTCAGCACGCGCTCAACGCCGTGCTGCCGGAGGATGTCGCGATCATCACGGCGGCAGAGGCCGAGCCCGGGTTTCACGCGCGCTTTAGCGCGCGTGCCCGGGAATACCGCTACACGATCTGGAATGCGGCCGAGCGCCCGGTGCTGGGACGGCAGTACGTCCTCCACTGGCGTGCCTACCTCGACGCGGCGGCCATGGATCGCGCGGCGCAGGTGCTGGTGGGCGAGCACGACTTCGCCGCCTTTGCCGGGGCATCTGAGGCGAGCGAGCGACCTCGTCGGACGATTCGAACCATGTACCGCCTCCGCTGCTGGCGCGATGGGCATCGGGTTATCGTCCAGGCTGTGGCCGATGCGTTCCTGCCCCACATGGTCCGGAACGTCGTCGGTACCCTCCTTCTGGTCGGGATGCACCGCGCCTCGGTGGAGGATGTCGCGCGCATCCTGGCCAGTCGAGACCGCCGGCAGGCGGGTGCGACCATTCCGCCGCGCGGGCTCTGCCTGACCCGCGTGGAATACGATTGAGCACGTCTCGAGGCGAAGAGAGGACTTCGAATGACGCAAAAGACGTACACGGTCAAGGCAAACGAGATTCAGCGCAACTGGTATGTCGTCGACGCGACAGGGCAGGTCCTCGGTCGGCTGGCCACCAGGATTGCCACGATTCTCCGGGGGAAGCACAAGCCTATCTACAGCCCCCATCTGGACGTGGGCGACTTCGTTATCGTGATCAATGCCGAGAAGGTCCGCCTGACCGGTAAGAAGCTCCAGCAGAAGGTTTATTACCATCACTCGGGCTACCCTGGTGGTCTGAAGACGGTGCCGGTGGCCCGTCTTCTGGCGACCCACCCGACCCGGGTGATTGAGCATGCCGTCCGCGGGATGCTACCCCACAACGCCCTGGGGCGCCGCATGTTTCGGAAGCTCCACGTGTACGCCGGTCCGGAGCACCCGCACGCGGCACAACAGCCCCAACCCCTCCCCCCGGAGCTGGGGGGCCCGCGGTGATTGCCCGGCCGTCCTGGACTGCCACGGTCACGGCGACTGGTACTGAGGAGTAGATCGACCGATGAATGAGCGACGGTACTTTTACGCCACGGGCCGCCGTAAGACCGCCACGGCGAAGGTCCAGCTCTACGAGGGGACCGGCCAGGTCATCGTTAACGGTCGGCCGTTGAATGAGGTTCTGCCCCGGCTCACCGACCAGAGCATCGTCATGGAGCCCTTCCGGGTTACCCAGACCCTCGGACGGTACTCGGTCATGGCCAAGGTAACGGGCGGAGGCACCTCCGGCTGGGCCGGCGCCCTGGCCCATGGCATCGCCCGCGCTCTCGCCCTGACCGGGGAAGAGGCCCGTCTTGCCGTGCGCAAGGCCGGGCTTCTCACCCGTGATCCACGGGTCAAGGAGCGCAAGAAGTACGGTCTCAAGCGCGCCCGCAAGGCACCACAGTACACCAAGCGCTAGAAGCCCTGTTCCGCCATCTAAGACGCGCAGTCTGTATACCCCCACGGCGAGGGAAGACGGACGAAACCGCGCCGTGGGGGCATCATCGGCTTTCCACCGGATAGGGCGTACTGGTCAGAACTGACCGGTATGCCCTGATTGGTCAGTTGGTCAGCGAAGCCAGGCCTCCTGGTCGAACCCACCGAGGATCGGCGTAACCATCTGGCCAGGCTGGTGTTTGAAGTTTGGGCGCTTGCAGCATAGAGGTACCACACCACATCGCCGGAGGGCTGGACTTCGTGCAGAGGCGCGTGGTGGTCACGGGGCTTGGCGCGGTCACCCCGCTGGGCAACGATGTCCCGACCACATGGAGCAAGCTCATCGCCGGGGAATCCGGGATCGACCGGATTACCCTCTTCGATCCGTCTCCCTTCACCGTCCAGATCGCGGGAGAGGTGAAGAACTTCGACCCGCTGAATTACGTCGAGAAAAAGGACGCCCGCCGCATGGACCGGAACGTTCAGTTTGCGGTCGCCGCAGCGCGGGAAGCAGTGGCGGATGCCGGGCTGTCGATCTCGCCGTGCAATGCTGAACGCGTCGGCGTGATCGTCGGCTCGGCTGTCGGCGGCATCCGAACAATGCTCGACCAGCAGAAGGTGCTTGAGGAGCGCGGGCCAACGCGCGTTAGCCCGTTCTTCCTCCAGAATCTCATCCCGGATACCGCCTCGGGCCAGGTCGCGATCTACCTTGGAGCCAAAGG
>JADGGD010000167.1 GCA_019690095.1 Chloroflexota bacterium | reverse complement strand
CTACGACCCCAAACCCCAGCCGCCCATCGTCCATCGTTCCGCACCTCCCCCGCACTGCTGTTTACCCGGGGAGCGGCCGACCCACGCCTTCTTCACCAGACACGTCCAACAGGGGGGACGTCTAGCTTGCCGCCAGCCGATCCCGGATCGCGCTCACCAGCTCGGGGATCGGTACCCGCTCCTGCAGCATTGTGTCGCGGTCCCGGATGGTCACCGCGTTATCCTCCAGGGTCTGGAAATCAATCGTGACGCAGTACGGCGTACCGATCTCGTCCTGGCGGCGATAGCGACGACCGATGCTCTGCGCATCATCATAGGTGGACATCACGTGCGGGCGTACCAGAGCCCACACCTCCCGGGCCTTCTCGACCAGCGGCTCTTTCCGTGACAGCGGCAGGACCGCCACCTTGTACGGCGCCAGACGGGGGTGCAGTCGCAGGACCACCCGGACCCCCTCCTTGTCCGGCTCCTCCTCATACGCGTTGATCAGAAACGCCAGGAACGATCGCTCCACGCCGGCTGAGGGCTCGATCACATAGGGCACATACCGCTGACCCGTTTCCTCGTCGAAATACGTCAGCTCCTCGCCGCTGACCTGCCCGTGACGCGTCAGGTCGAAATCGGTCCGATTGGCGATCCCTTCCAGCTCCGCCCAGCCGAATGGGAAACGGAACATAATGTCCACTGTCGCCTTGGAATAGTGGGCCCGTTCCTCCGCCGGCACCTCATGGAGCTTCAGGTTCTCCGGCTTCATGCCAAGGCGGCGGTACCACGCTAGTCGCTGATCGACCCAACAGCGGAACCACTCCTCGTCAGTACCGGGCTTGACGAAGAACTCCAGCTCCATCTGCTCGAACTCCCGGGATCGGAAGGTAAAGCGTCCCGGCGTGATCTCATTGCGGAAAGCCTTCCCAATCTGAGCGATCCCGAAGGGGAGCTTCTTGCGCGAGGTCGTCAGGACGTTCTTGAAGTTCACGAAGATGCCCTGGGCGGTTTCAGGCCGCAGATAGGCCACTGCCGCCTCGCTCTCCACCGGGCCGACGAACGTCTTGAACATTGTGTTGAAGAGGCGAGCTTCGCTCAGTGGACCACCGCAGCTCGGGCAGACATTCTCGGCGACTTCGTCCGCACGGAATCGCTGGCGGCAGACACGACATTCCACCAGCCGATCCACGAACTCGCGGAGATGGCCTGAGGCCTCCCAGGTACGCGGATTCATGATGATGGCGGCATCCAGACCAACAACGTCATCTCGTTCCTGGACAATCGTTCGCCACCACTCATCGCGGATATTGCGCTTCAGCTCCACGCCGAGGGGGCCGTAATCCCAGAAGCCGCCGAATCCCCCATAGATCTCACTGCCAGGGTAGACGAAGCCCCGCCGTTTGCACAATGAGAAAAGCGTATCCAGGTCAACCATGGGCGATTGAGAACCTCTCTGGCAGGGGATGGAGCGGTCGGGGTTCTCACCGGGCCGCTCCATCCCCGTGCGGACTAGTGCTGCAAACTGCTCACCAGCGCCGCGTACTTTTCCATTAACGCGCGCGCCCCATCGCCGGTCGCAGCCTCGGCGACGATGTGGAAGAGCGGGTGATCCACATCTGGCAGAACCAGCACCCACTCCGACTCGCCGAGGTCAATGCGAATGCCGTCAACATTCAGGACCCGGCTGGACTGGTACTGCTGGGAGAGAAGACGCATCACCCGCCCTTTGGTGTCCCACGAGCACGGGACCTTTGCAGTCGCGGTATGGTAGGCTGGAAGCGCGTCCAGTTCGTCGCTCAGGGTCGCGCCATGGGTCGCCAACAGCTCCAGGAGCTTGACAACACCATACAGGCCATCCATCGCTGGATGAAACTCCGGGAAGATCACTCCTCCCTGATCATCCCCCGCCAGCACGACGCCAGGCTGCGTTGCAGCCTCCATGAGCGCGGCCGGATCAGCTTTGGTCCGTATGACCCTCCCCCCGGTGCGCCGCGCGACCCAGTCGAAGAGGGTCGGTGCAGTAACCGGAACGGCGATGATCCCCTCGCGGCGGTCCCGCAGCACCATCGCCGCGATCGCGCCGAGGAGGCGCCAGCCGTCCACCTTCTCTCCCCGATCGTTGACCACAAACATGTGCTCGCCGCCAGGATCGAGGCGAACCCCGAACCGCGCCCGCAGGCTCCGGGTGATCGCGGCGAGCTGGCTTATTGCAAGATCGAACTCATCCGGGCGCCAGGTTGGCCGCTCATCCAGCATCGCCGAGTTCAAACTGACCACATCGATGCCGATCTGCGGCCAGATCCGGGCCAGGATCGGCGCCGCGGGGGAGTGCGCGTAATCGAGGACGATTGGCACCGCCCGCCCCTCTCGCAGGGCATCGGCATCAACGTTCCGGAGGAATGCCCGGCTGTACTCGTCGGCCAGGTGCGGCTGCTCGGTGATCGTCCCGACCTCGTCGAAGTAAACTCGCCGGAAATCCTCGCGGAAGAATGCATTCTCAATCTTCCGCTCGGTCTTCCGATCAATGTCGAGTCCGTTGCCGTCAAAGATCTTGATATCGACTACCCGATTATCCAGCGGCGAGAGCTGAACGTGCACCCCGCCGACCGCCGGAGACGTGCGGGTGATGAAGCGCGCCACCGGAATCGGCACCGACTTGATATCGATGACATTGATGCCTGTAGAGGGAAAGCCGCTGACCATCGCGCGCTTGATCATCCGCGGTGAACGGTGAAGATCTCGGTTCACGATGACACTAGCCCCCTTGGCCAGCGTCGACCCATACGCCGCGGCCAGGCGCGCGGCGAACTCTGGTGTCAGGTCCACATTGACCAGACCAGTAACACCCCACCGTCCGAAGAGATTGCGGCGGCCGTGAGAGCCCCAGATCAGACTACTCGAGACAGTCGCCCCCGTCTCGATCTCTTTCGACGGCCAGATCTTCACGGCCGGCTGGATGATGGCTCCCTCGCCGACGATCGTCTGATCCCCGACCACGGCCCCTTCGAAGACCATGGCCTTGCTCTTCAGACTGCACTGCCGGCCAATGATCGCTCCCCGGACCTCGGCACGCTCACCAATGTAGGAGTTGCGCCAGATAATACTCCGATCAACCTGGGCACGCGTATCCACAATGGTGAAATCTCGGATCACGCTCGGGCCACGAACGATCGCCCCGCTCTTGATCTTGCAGGCATCCCCCAGCCAGACTGGGCCATAGATCTGCGCATCCGGTGCGATCTCGACCTCATCGGTCTCGCACCAGATCCCATTGCCAAGCTCGCGCCCGAGGGGACCCACGTTCACCTTTCCGAGGAGGACATCGGCATTGGCGCGCATGTACTCCTGAATGTTCCCCACGTCGCACCAGTACCCGGAGGCCACATAACCGTACAGGCGGTCTTTCTGCTGAAGGAGTGCCGGGAAAACGTTCTGGCTGAAGTCAACCGGCCGCCCGCCCTCGTAGTAGTCAAAGATCCGCGGCTCAAGGACATAAATGCCCGTATTGACCGTATCCGAGAAAACCTCGCCCCAGCTTGGCTTCTCCAGGAACTGGCGGATCCGCCCCTCCCCATCAATGATGACAACGCCGTACTCGAGCGGATTGGGGACATGGTACAGGGTGAGGGTCGCCGTCGCGCGGCGCTCCCGGTGGAACTCAATGATGCTGGCAAGATCAAAGTCGGTAAGGGCATCGGCGCTGATGACCAGGAAGGTCTCGTCGAGCTGATCCTGCACTGCCTTGACGCTACCGGCGGTTCCGAGCGGCACCTCCTCTACTGAGTAGGTGATGTTCATGCCGAGGCTGCTACCGTCGCCAAAATAGTCTTCGATGACCGACGCGAGGTACTGGACCGTGACAATGACATCGGTGATGCCGTGCCGCTTGAGCAAGAGTAGCACGTGCTCCATCACCGGCTTGTTGACGATCGGCACCATCGGCTTGGGGCGGACGATCGTCAACGGGCGCAACCTCGACCCCTCCCCCCCCGCCATCAGCACGGCCTTCATGGCAGCTGGGTCCTCCACATTGAGTGTACGTCGTCTGGATTGTAATGAACCGCCCTCCAAACCGCAATGCGTGGGGAGGTTTTCATCACGAGGCCGGTCAGGTATAGTGTAAGCATCGGTGTGGTCATCGCCCGGTCATCGCAGGTGATGAACCGGCGGACGGATCGCTGCACGGCCTGCTACGGCCCACGGAGAGCATGAAGAGAAAAAGGCTGTACCGCTCGCGAGACAATCGTGTGATCGCCGGTGTCGCCGGTGGCCTGGGGGCATACCTCGAGATCGATCCGACAATCGTTCGGCTGCTCTTCGTGATCGCCCTGATCATCGGGCTGGCTCCGACCATCGCCGTCTACCTTGCGGGCTGGCTCCTTATCCCCGACGAGCCGGTCATCGCATGAAATAGGTATAATGTGCCTGATATGCAAACCATTATCGTTCGCCAGGAAATCGCATCGCTCCTCGACCAGGCTGTCCGTCGGGCCCAGGACAAGGGACTGCTCCCGCCCGTCGCTGTCCCCGCGGCCTCGATCGAGCGGCCAGCAAATCCCGCTCACGGCGATTACGCCAGTACGGTCGCCCTGAAGCTCGCCCGATCAGCGCGCATGAGCCCGGCTGACATTGCGCGGATCCTCGTCCGGGAGTTGCCCGCTTCGCCGCTGATCGGCGCGGTCAACATCGCCGGACCGGGATTCATCAACTTCACCCTCTCCGACACCTGGCTTGCCGAGCAGGTGAATACGATCGTCACCCTCGGCGATGCCTTCGGCTCGCTCGACCTTGGACACGATGCCCGAGTGCAGGTCGAGTTCGTCAGCGCCAATCCCACTGGTCCACTACCAGTCGCGGCCGGACGGGGTGGAGCCCTGGGAGACTCGCTGGCCCGCCTCCTCGCCACGGCCGGCTACAAGGTCTGGCGTGAGTATTACGTCAATGACCACGGGAGCCGGATCGACGTCTTTGGCCAGAGCATCTATGCCCGCTATGCCCAGGAGTTCGGCCGAGACGTGCCCGTCCCGGCCGACGGGTACCACGGCACCTATCTGATCGATTTCGCGCGCCATCTCAAGGACACTCAGGGAGATCGCTTCCTCCAGATGCCGCCGTCCGAGGCACAGAAGGAACTGGCCCGCCTTGGCATCGCCTATTTCCTTGATGGAATCCGGTCGGACCTGGAGCGTCTCGGCATCGAGTACGACTGCTGGTTCTCCGAGCAGCGGCTGTACGACGATGGAGAGGTGGAGCGGGTCCTTGATCTCCTCCGCCAGCGCGGCTACGTAGCAACCCGCGAGGGTGCTGTCTGGTTCGTCTCGTCAGTGCTCGGCGAGGATAAGGATAACGTGCTGGTCCGCTCGAATGGCGAGCCGACCTACTTTGCATCCGATATCGCCTACCATTACAACAAGCTCGCTGTCCGCGGCTTCGATCGGGTCATCGATGTCTGGGGAGCCGATCACCAGGGACACGTCGGACGAACCCGCGCGGCAGTCGGAGCGCTGGACCTCGATACTGATCGGCTCCAGATCATCATCCATCAGCTGGTCACCCTGCGGGTCGGTGGACAGCCGGCGCGCATGTCCAAGCGCGCCGGTCATCTCATCACTCTGCGAGAAGTCCTGGACGAGGTGGGGCCCGATGCCTGCCGCTTCTTCTTCGTCTCGCGGTCGGCCGACAGCCACCTGGATTTCGACCTCGACCTGGCACGGAAGCAGTCAGACGAGAACCCGGTCTACTACGTGCAGTATGCTCACGCCCGCATTGCCAGCATCCTGCGCTACGCCGGGGGAATCGACTACCAGGATGCCGATGTCTCTCTCCTCCGACATCCTGCCGAGCTGACGCTCATTCGCAAGATGCTCGAGCTACCGGAGGTCATCGAGGCCGCTGTCCTGGCCCTGGAGCCGCACCATCTGCCCCACTACGCCCTCGAGCTTGCGTCCGAGTTCCACTCGTTCTACACCCAGTGCCGGGTCGTTTCGGATGACCCCGCCCTGACCAGGGCCCGGCTGAAGCTGGTCGACGCCGCGCGGATCACTCTCCGCAATACTCTTGATCTTATCGGCGTCCGCGCCCCCGAGCAGATGTAACGGGCTACTCCTCCGGGACCATCCCGACCAGTGACCGACGCACACTCTCGACCAGAGCGGCCGGACAGCGTCGGGCGAACTCCACAACGAAGCGCGCACGCTCTACCTGCCGGGCCTGCTCGGGATCGCCCGCCAGGACGTACCCGCGCTCCCGCCACCGCTCAAGGAGCTCAGACGGCGTCCGCAGCCGCTCGCTCCGGCAGGCCTCCTGGAGGCGGGCCTTGATCAGGGCGCGGCCCACCCCCAGCGCCGCCCCGATCTGGGTCCAGCGATAGCCCTGCTGGAGCAGGGGAAGGATATCATTCGCGTCAATTGGCGCCGTCCGGTGATGGGTCGCCGAGTAATGATCACAGCGGAACAGCAGGTACGCTTCCGGGGTCTGAGGCTTGACCTTCCCCCAGGGGCCATGGTGCGCCGCGATCACGTGCCAGAGGTGATCGACCCCCTCGGTATCGAGCCGAACCTCCGCCACGTCCTGTGCCTCATCTAACGCGACCATGGCCTCCCGCACAGCAATCGAGGGATTTGACGTCATGATCTGACTG
>JADGGD010000166.1 GCA_019690095.1 Chloroflexota bacterium | reverse complement strand
CCCGGAGGACCGACCAAAGCTAACCCCAATTGTCATTGGGACTGGTACTGGGATCGCCCCTTTACTCCTCCTGAATGCCCTCCCCTTTCTCCTTACCGGGCGGATGATCGTGCCAGCCGGTTTCTCAGCGATTGGTCTCGTTGGGATCCCCCTCGGTTTCACCTATGCCATCCTGCGTCACCGCCTCTTCGGGCTCGATGCGCTGGTGCGGCGCGTCCTGCTACGCCTGCTCGATGTCGTCACCTTCGGGGCAATCTTCGAGATCATCTGGCTCGGCCTCGGTCTCCTGAACGTCGCCGATAATCTCAGCGGCATCGCCGCGATCGCCGCCAGTGCGCTGGCAGGTCCCCGGATCGGCGAATTCCTGCGCGACCGTATCGACCGCTGGCTCTATCCACCTCTCTTCGAGGCACGGACCCGGGAGCCAGTCGCGGCGGCCGGGGCCGATGCGTGCACAATCGCGGCGAGCCTTACCCGCCGGATCCGGGAGATCGTCCCGATCCGCTGGATCGCCCTCGTAGCCCATCCCGCAACCTCGCACAGTATCGCCGCCGGTGAGCCGGTGCCCGGGCGTCTCCTGGCGCTCGACGGCGATGGACCGATCGAGCGACTCCACGGAGAGTGGATCGCCAATCGATTCTCCCTCACCGACTGGCCGGAGCCGCCACCTGGCATCCCGATCACGGGTGGTCAGGGGACAGTGGGCATCCTCCTGGTCGGGCCGCGCCTGAATGATGCGCCGCTCAGCAATCTCGACCTCGAGCCGATCACGATTCTGGCCGCCCGGGCCGCCGCGCCGCTGGAGGCTGCTCTCCTACGCGAGCAGGCCGAGGAAGAACAGCGGTTCCGCGCGCGGCTCTCCGCCGTCGCACGCGAGCTCGCCGCGGCCGGCTCGGTCGACCAGGTGCTCCAGGTCGTTGCCTCGGCGGCGCACGACCTTCTTGGCGCCGATATCACCTTTGTCTGGACGCGCCCGGCCGGCGGTCCATGGAAACTCGCCGCGGAGCGGGGTACTCCTGATCTCCTCTCCGACGAAGCCCGGGCGCGATGCCGCCCTTCGTGGCTAGACCATGAGGATGCGGGCATCCTCGCAGGCAGTCTCATCATCTCTCGCGAACGGTCGGTCACAGACGAGATGCTCGGTTCGCTCTCGCGAATGACGTTCCGTCTGGGCGACATCACGTCGGCACTGGCGGTCGTCGTGGTCACGCGATTCGGGACCGATCGGCCCTTTGGCGCCGAAGACGAGCGGCGCGCGGGCGAGGTCATCGAGCATGCGAGCGGTGCCTTCGAGCGCGCTCACGCCTTCGCCCAGGCGGCGGAGGCAGAGACGCTCCGGCAGATCAACGAGATGCGCGAGGAGTTCCTGGCAATCGTCTCTCATGATCTCCAGAACCCGCTGACGGTCATCCGGGGGTTCGCCGAGCTCCTGGAGATGCGTCTGGGGAACTCAGGCGACCGCTTCGTGACGAACGCGATTGCATCGATCTTCCAGGCCGTCGCGAGCTGCCAGCGCCTGATCGACGATCTCCTGACGAGTGCTCGTCTCGAGCAGGGACACCTGTCTCTCCATCGTGAGCCAGTCGATCTCGGCGCTCTTCTCCGACGCCTTGCCGAAGGCTACCGTGTGCTCCCGGAGGGGCACCGCGTGCACGTCGATGCGACCGAGACGGCGATGGTATCTGCCGACGTCGCCCGTCTCGAGCAGATGATCGGCAACCTGGTCACGAATGCGCTCCGGTATGCTCCGACGGGGCCGGTCATCCTGCGCGCCCGCCGCCTCTCGGATCGGGAGGCCAGTATCGAAGTCCAGGACTATGGATGGGGCATCCCCCCTGAGGAGCAGGAAAAGATCTGGAACCGCTTCTATCGGGCGAAGTCCGGCGAGGGACGGTCGCGCCGGGGCGCCGGTGTTGGGCTGTCGATCGTGAAGACCCTGGCCGAGCTCCACGGCGGACGGGCGGAGGTGGAGAGCACCATCGGCCGCGGCAGTGTGTTCCGCATCATCCTTCCGATCCTCGAGACGCCCGCCGGGCACCCGCCTGATCCTGCAGAGCTCCCGCGCCCGGCCCATCCCACGGCGGTGTAGCCCCACGCACGGCTGGGAACCGGGCCAGCCGCGAAACAGGCTCCAGCCCCAGACAGCAGGGTAGATCGGCCGTATCAGTCGCCTGCAATTACACGGGGTTTACGGCCGTCACAGGGGTTGGCTGCCTTCACACCAGCCCAGCCCACGCGCCGGGAGAGCCGGCCCTCGTCCCGGCGCGTGGGCGGCCGCGGCACCTGGACGCGATAGCCAACGGTTGATCACGGTCGCCGGGCCAGTCCTGCGCCCCCGCCACCGGTCAGCGGGCATCATACTACCCACGCGATCGGTTCCCCCGTGCGGCACCCTAATCGGGCGGCTGGGGCTCCAGCGTAGATATATCAGATGGTTCGGCCTCGAGACCGGGTGGGAGCGGATGGAGGTCTCCGAAAATATAGCCGCAGGCCGCACAGCTCACCATCAGCCTGCCAGTCGGCATGCCGTCCAGGTCAAGTTCTGGCTCGGTAACTACGCGCGTTCCCTCGCAGTTTGGGCAGATGAGCCAGTCCAGTCGGCTGACCTCGTCAGTCTCCATGTCCGCCTCCCGGGTGCCCGGCCTCTGCTGGAGTGACCGTGCGCGGCACAGCTACCTCGTGCGGCGCAGGCTTCTGAACTGCCCGCGGCCGTGACCCCGCTAGTTCCGCATCTGGCTGCGCCCTGCTCGGCTCGAAGAGGGCCGCCATCTGACGGTAGAGCGTCCACCGCTCGCGCAGATCCTGTCGGGCGTGCTCGATCAGTTCCTGAGCTCGCGGTTCATCAGTATGAAAGAGCGCCTGGAAACGCCCCTCACCCTGAAGATACTCCTCCAGCGGTACTGACGGCTCTCGCGAGTCGAGGATCAGGGGATTTCGGCCTGCGGCCGCACGCCGTGGATCGTAACGGAAGAGGGGCCAGACACCAGATTGAACAGCGAGCCGCTGTTGGGTGAGACCGTTCCGAAGATCGTAGCCGTGGGCGATGCAGTGGCTATAGGCGATGATCAGCGACGGTCCCTGGTACGACTCGGCTTCCAGAAAGGCGCGGAGCGTTTGCTGGTCGTCCGCTCCCATCGCAACGCGCGCAACGTAGACGGTGCGATAGGCCATGGCCATCAACCCGAGATCTTTCTTTGCCGCATCCCGGCCGCGCGCCGCAAAGCGAGCAACTGCCCCCCGCGGTGTTGCCTTGGACGCCTGCCCACCCGTATTCGAATACACCTCCGTATCGAGCACGAGGATATTCACATCGCGTCCGCTGGCCAGGACATGGTCCAGCCCGCCATAGCCGATATCATAGGCCCAGCCGTCACCCCCCACGATCCAGATACTCCGTCGGATCAGCGCGTCGGCCAGATCCTGGAGCGTGCGCGCACGCTCGTCCGAAAGAGTGCGGAGTAACTCGTTCAGCCGGGTCACTCGCTGACGCTGGGCGGCGATCCCGGCCTCACTGCTCTGGTCAGCAGTCAGAAGCTCCTCGACCAAAGCCCGACCAATCACCGGCTCCAGTGCCCGGAGCAGCTCACGCGCACGCGCAGCCTGCTGATCGACCGCCAAACGGATGCCCAGACCGAACTCCGCGTTATCCTCGAAGAGAGAGTTCGCCCAGGCCGGGCCGCGTCCGTCCTGGTTGATCGACCATGGGGTCGTCGGCAGATTTCCACCGTAGATCGAGGAACAGCCGGTCGCGTTTGCGACGATGGCCCGATCTCCAAAGAGCTGGGTGATTAATTTCAGGTATGGGGTCTCCCCACAGCCCGCGCACGCCCCGGAGAACTCGAAGAGTGGTTCGAACAGCTGGGAGTTTTTGATTGTGCCCGGATTCACCGCCGTCCGATCCACCTCGGGGAGAGAGAGGAAGAACTCCCAGTGCGCCATTCCCCTATCGCGGAGTGACGCCCGGGGAACCATCATCAGGGCCTTGCGCTCCGGCTGTCGGCGGTCGCGAGCCGGGCAGGCCTCGACGCATAGACTGCACCCCGTGCAGTCCTCTACAGATACCTGAAGGGTGTACCGCCAGCCCGGAAACTCCCGGAAGCGCGCATCAGTGTGGAGGAAGCCCTCCGGAGCATCGACCAGCCTGGAGGGCTCGACCACCTTCTGGCGGATTACCGCGTGCGGACAGACCATGACACACTTGCCGCACTGGATGCACAGCGATGGGTCCCAGGCTGGGATCTCCAGAGCCAGATTACGCTTCTCCCAGCGGGCCGTGCCAGAGGGATAGGTCCCATCAGCCGGAAGCGCGCTCACCGGCAGATCGTCTCCCCGTCCAGCGATCATCGGCCCCAGCACTTTCCGAACAAACGGCGGTGCCGCCTCCGGCACCGGGGGGCGCCGCGGGGCGCCAACTGGCTCGGTCGGCGGGACCGTCACCGGATGGAGATGCTCAAGCGCCTCGTCCACCGCACGGAAGTTCTGCTCGACCACCGACGGGCCGCGGCGCCCATACGTCCGTGCAATACTCTGCTTGATCCGCGCAATCGCCTGGTCACGGGGAAGGACGCCGCTGATGGCGAAGAAGCAGGTCTGCATGATCGTGTTGATGCGCGTTCCCAGACCAGCACGCCGGGCCACCTCGGTCGCATTGATCACATAAAAGCGGAGGCTACGTGTACGGATGACCTCCTGCACCTCACGCGGCAGGTGTCCCCAGACCTCCTCGGGACCGTACGGGCTGTTGAGCAGAAAGACCGCTCCGGGCGCGGCCGATGCCAGGATATCCAGCCGCTCCAGCAGGCTGAACTGGTGGCAGGCAATGAAGTCGGCTCGGTCAATGAGATACGGCGCGCGGATCGGCCGTGGCCCGAAGCGGAGGTGGGAGGTCGTGACCGAGCCTGATTTCTTCGAATCGTAGACGAAATACCCCTGCGCGTAGTTGTCAGTATCCTCCCCGACGATCTTGATTGAGTTCTTATTCGCCCCCACTGTGCCATCGCTCCCGACCCCCCAGAAGATGCACCGGACAGTGTCGTCGCTCTCGATGGAGAACGATGGATCATAGGGAAGGCTGGTATGGGTGACATCATCGGTGATGCCAATGGTGAAGTGATTGCGCGGTTTCTCCTGGGCGAGCTCGGCGAAGATGGCCCGCGCCATCGCTGGCGTAAACTCCTTCGAAGCCAGACCGTACCGACCACCAATAACCTGCGGCATTGCGGTCGGACCGCCCCTGCCGCGTCCGACAGTCTCGGCGAGCGCTGTCACAACGTCCAGATAGAGCGGCTCGCCAGCACTGCCGGGTTCCTTCGTCCGATCGAGAACGGCGATCCGACGGACCGTCGGAGGCAGACTCGCCACAAATGCCTCGGCCGCGAAGGGGCGGAACAGGTGGACTGTGACTACCCCGACCTTCTCCCCGCGCTCTGCGAGGAAGCGGGCCGTCTCCGCCGCTGTCTCGGCGCCCGATCCCATGGCCACGATGATCCGCTCAGCATCCGGTGCGCCCGTGTACTCGAAAAGGTGGTACTGGCGGCCGACCAGGTCTGCCAAGCGATCCATCGTCATCTGAACGATCGATGGGCAGGCCCGATAATAGGGGTTGGCCGCCTCACGGGCCTGGAAGTACACATCCGGGTTCTGGGCAGTCCCCCGAACCACCGGGTGCTCCGGCGAGAGAGCCCGCGCCCGGTGGGCCGCGATAAGCGACTCATCTATGAGCGCGCGCAGGTCGTCGTCCACGAGTTGCTCGATCTTATTGATCTCGTGTGAGGTCCGGAAGCCGTCAAAGAAGTGGAGAAAGGGAATCCGCGCCGCAAGAGTGGCCGCGTGCGCGACCAGTGCGAGGTCCTGGGCCTCCTGCACCGAGCTCGAGGCGAGCATAGCAAAGCCGGTTGCTCGGGCCGCCATGACATCAGAGTGATCGCCGAAGATTGAGAGCGCATGGGTTGCCAGCGCCCGAGCCGCCACGTGGAAGACGACCGGTGTAAGCTCACCAGCGATCTTGTACATATTGGGGATCATCAGGAGGAGACCCTGCGAGGCAGTGAAAGTGGTCGCCAGAGCACCGGCCTGGATGGCGCCGTGAATCGCCCCGGCAGCTCCGCCTTCCGACTGCAACTCCACTACAGACGGCGTCGCGCCCCAGAGATTCCGCCGTCCAGCCGCCGCCCAGGCATCGGCGAGTTCCCCCATCGGCGTCGCCGGCGTGATCGGATAGATGGCAATGACCTCGCTCAGACGATAGGCCACTGAGGCAACGGCTTCGTTTCCATCAATCGTGACTTGCGGACGCCCCGCCATCTCGCCCTCCATACGCCTTCCCGGGGTCAGGAAACCCATACCCACCCGACCCTATCCCGGCGGATCGCGGCCATGGTACCGGGGACTTGCTGACGCCTTACTGAAAAGCCCCCTGTGCGAGCTGAATAAATCCTGAATGCCGATCAGACCGGGAGGGCGGTCCTCACGCCACGCATCACCAGACGTATGGCCAGGAGGAGCGAGCACCCGGGCTCAGTGACCGCGCGGTCACTGAGCCCGGAAAGCTGAGGCAGGGAACAATTTACATACCGTCAAAGAGTGTCGGGGGGCGGTCTTCAGTGACCGCGCGGTCACTGAAGAC
>JADGGD010000165.1 GCA_019690095.1 Chloroflexota bacterium | reverse complement strand
GGAGTATTGAGCAGGTTTACTTTGCCATCACGATTATTATCTCTCTACTAGCATGGACCGAGCTAGCCCGTGTCGTTCGGGGTCGATTCCTAGCCCTTCGAGAGGAAGACTTTATCACCGCCGCCGAACTCGTCGGGTGCAGCCGCATGCGCATCATCTTCACCCATATGGTCCCATCATTTCTCAGCCACATTATCGCGGCGACGACACTAGCTCTACCTGCTATGATCATCAGCGAGACATCCCTCAGCTTCCTTGGTCTTGGTCTCCGTCCACCAGCGATCAGCTGGGGTGTACTCCTCCAGGATGCGCAGAATGTCCAGTCGGTCGCTGTGTCACCCTGGCTTCTCTATCCGGCAATTCCGGTGATCATCGCCGTGCTGGCCTTCAATTTCGTGGGAGACGGCCTTCGCGATGCGGCTGATCCCTATGGCGTGTGAGCGCGATATGGATTCCTTGGAAACGGGGAATGGCTCCCCATCTCTCCTCATGGTGCGTGATCTCAAGACTTATTTCTTCTCCGATGAAGGGATTATCAAGGCGGTTGATGGTGCTAGCTTCGAGGTGAAACCCAGCCAGACACTCGGGATCGTGGGTGAGAGCGGCTGCGGAAAGAGTGTTACTGCTCGCTCGATCCTGCGCATTGTGGAACGCCCTGGCCGCATCATCGGCGGTCAGATTCTGTGGCGACGGGAACGCGGGGGAACAGCCGAGGTGATTGACTTGACCCGACTCGACCCGAACGGGCGGGAGATGCGATCGATCCGCGGCGCCGATATCGGGCTGATCTTCCAGGAACCCATGACGTCTTTCAGTCCGGTTCATACTATCGGCGATCAAATCGCCGAGGCGCTTATCGTTCACGGAAGGAGTTCACCCAAGGAGGCGCGGGCGCGGGTTACCGACCTTCTTCGGCGTGTCGGCATCCCCTTCCCGGAGCAACGTATCGATGCGTACCCGTATCAACTCAGTGGAGGGCTTCGTCAGCGCGCGATGATCGCGATGGCCCTTGCTTGCGACCCAAAGCTCCTGATCGCAGATGAACCCACGACCGCCTTAGATGTGACTACTCAAGCCCAGATCCTCGACCTCCTCCGTAACCTCCAGGCACAGAATCATATGGCGATTATCCTGATCACGCATAACCTGGGCGTGGTAGCGGAGATGGCCGATGAGGTCGTGGTGATGTACCTCGGTCGCGTCGTCGAACGGGGGCCAGTCGATACGATCTTTTACGATGCGAAGCACCCTTATACACGCGCCTTGCTTCGATCAATCCCGAGCCTAGACGCTCCCGCGCGGGAAAAGCTCCCGACCATCGCCGGCTCTATTCCCCATCCCAGCCACCGGCCATCGGGCTGTCCATTCCATCCACGTTGCCCGAGTGCCATTGCGGGGATTTGTGATCAGTTTGAACCGCGCTTGCAGCCGATCGGTGAACGTCACGAAGTGAGCTGCTTCCTGTATCATGCCCCGGAAACGGAAGGCGTAAAGACGTGAGTGGAGCAAATAATCACATCATTCTTGATGTTCGAGGCCTGCAGAAGTTCTTTCCTATCCGCCGTGGTTTCTTGCGTCGTGTTGTCGGACAGGTTCGTGCGGTCGATAACGTCAGCTTCACAATCAAGGAGGGAGAAACACTTGCCCTTGTTGGAGAAAGCGGTTGCGGGAAAACAACTACTGCACGCTGTATCCTCCGTGCGCTGAAACCAACGGCCGGTCAGATCCTCTTCCGCACTGACGAGGGTACAGTTGTTGATGTGGCTCACCTCTCACGGCAGGAACTTCGTCCCCTACGGCGCCAGATGCAGATGATCTTCCAGGATCCATTCTCATCCCTGAATCCCCGCATGACTGTCCTTGATATCGTTGGAGAGCCGCTCCTGGTCCACGGCGTCCGCAGTCGACAGGAACGCCAGGACCGCGTTGCTGAGCTGCTAAAACTGGTCGGGCTTCGGCCCGAATATATGAATCGGTTTCCCCACGCCTTCAGTGGGGGCCAGCGCCAGAGGATCGGCATTGCCCGTGCCCTTGCCCTCCACCCTCGCTTGATCGTGGCTGATGAAGCAGTCTCGGCGCTCGATGTATCAGTCCAAGCCCAGATTCTGAACCTTTTGCTCGACCTTCAGCAGGAGCTTGGCCTGACTTACCTCTTTGTTGCCCACGATCTGAGCGTGGTAAAGCACATTAGCGACCGGGTCGCGGTCATGTACGTGGGGAAGATCGTGGAAATCGCGCCGCGGGATCAACTCTTTCAATCGCCCCGGCATCCATATACTGCGGCGCTCCTCTCCGCGGTTCCCAGGCCTGATCCGCGTGCTCGGTCCCAGCGGATCATCCTATCTGGCGAAGTCGCCAATCCAGCTGCTCCGCCGTCCGGGTGCTACTTCCATCCACGATGCCCGTTCGCTATCGATCGCTGTAAAGTTGAGGCGCCACGCCTGGAAGAGATCGAACCTGACCATCTGGTCAGTTGCCATCGCGCTCATGAACTCACGCTTCCGGGCATCCACCTCCGAGGCATACCGTCGGGAACGCCGCCTGCCAGTCCTCGCTGATATATCCGGCTTCACAGCTGGTTCAACAACATAGAATAAGGAGAGCTTAAACAGTGCGCATCAACACGGCAAAGCAAAAAATGATCCGGGGAGAGCCTGCCTTTGGTTACGCCCTAGGCTTGGGATCAGCCCTGGTGGCTGAGCAACTGAGCCGGACCGGAATCGACTTCCTTCTAATCGATACCCAGCACGGCTCGTTTACTCCTGAATCGGTCCTTAGCTCACTGGTCGCGATGGAGGGGGGCACGGCCGTGCCTATGGCACGGGTTGCTCGGAACGACTACACTATGATTGGTCGTCTCCTTGACGAAGGGGCACTGGGGATTGTCGTTCCCATGGTCGACACTGTTGAGCAGGCACGTGCCGCCGCCATGGCATGCCGCTTCCCACCAGTTGGTATGCGCTCGTGGGGCTGGAGCCACGCTGCAATTTATGGTGACGACTACCCTGATTGGATCAACGAGCAACTCTTCGTCGCCGTCCAGATCGAGAGCGCACAAGCAGTTGAGAACGCCGAAGCTATCCTGGCCGTACCAGGGATCGATGGATGCTGGATTGGTCCGGCCGACCTTGCCCTATCCATGGGCATCGACCCGCGCCGGGCTCACGAGCATGAGGAACACCAGCGTGCAATCGAGCGGATCGTCGCGGCCTGCCGCAATACCGGCAAGATTGCGGGCCTGGCCACGGCTGACCCCGACAGCGCCTGGCAGGCCAGCCAGCAGGGATTCCGTTTCCTTACTGCGGGGAGTGACATCGGCTTCCTGATGAGCGGTGCCCGCGCTGGCCTCCGCACGCTGGGGCGCGCCTGAACCAGACGGGATACCGTCAGTCCGGACGCGCCGACTCAGAGTGTGACTGTCAAGCCCTCCGTGGCCAGGGCCAGCCCCCGACCGGGCCAGGACTGTAGAAGTTCGGTTAGATATCCTCTCCCCGACCAGTCCACCGACCCAGGGTCCAGCGCGCGGAGGGAATCACACCTGCTGCCAGCAGGCTCTTGAGAATATCGCCGGGAATGAAGGGGAGGACTCCCTGGACCAGCGCGATGCGCGGATCACCGCCGACAAAATGAGCAAGCCAGGCCACTCCAAGGAGGTAGATCACCACGTTCCCAACCAGCATGGCGCCGACCCCCATGAGCGGCCGACGTGATGCACCATGCTCGTAGAGCCAGCCAACCAGTGCCGCTGCGACGATGAAGCCGATCAGGTAGCCGCCGGTCGGACCAACGATCTTTACAACACCTGCCGTCCCTCCCGCGAACACCGGCAGACCCGCCGCCCCCTCGACCAGGTATGTGAGCTGTGACGCAGCGCCGCGTCGCGCGCCAAGGATCGCGCCAGCCAGGAGAACCATGAGCGTCTGGCCGGTAATCGGAACCGGACTGAACGGTAGCGGAATGCTAACCCAGGCCCCCAGGGCCGTGAGATTCGCGAACAGGAGTATCAGGACCCCGTCGACGGCCACCGCGACGACCGGCCGCCGCGAGACAGCGAGACGATCCAGCAAGGCATCCCCCTTTTGAATCGTATGGCATCCTTATGCGCCGGCTCCGACATCCTCTGGCGACCAGAAGCACCAGCGCACTCCGTTGATTCACAACACCTGATTCCCGGGACGGTGACGGTCTTCGGAAGGCCGCCCGGCACCGGGCGCTCCAGGGCACCATCGACGGCATTCGGGCGATCGTGGTATCGTGTTGCCTGCCGCGCTCGCCCGCCCGGGGGATCGCCAGATGCCCATCCCATCTCTCAGGATCGAGGAGATACCCGTGTCAGCTATCCGCCTGCTGGTTATTGATGTCGACGGCACGCTCATCGGCGCATCGGGTACACCAACTCCCGGCGTCCAGGAGGCAATCGGCCTGGCCCTGGATCACGGCCTCACGGTCGCCCTATGTAGCGGACGGCCACTGGCATCGTGCGCTCCTATCGCACGGGCCCTACGGCTTCCCGGTCCGCATATCGTGTTCAATGGCGCCCTGGTGAAAGCACTCGATGCGCCGGAAGCGGTGCTGCGCAGACCCCTTCCCCCGCCCGCCGTGGGCGATCTGATCGACCGCGCGCGGGCAGCCAATCTCTGCCTCGAGCTCTACACCGAGACCACCCATTACGTTGAGCAAGATCGCATCGAGTCGCGTCTGCACGCGCTCTCGATCCGCGTTACGTATGAGATCACCAATCTGGATGCCTTCCGAGGCCGATCAGATGTGATCAAAGCCCAGATCATCACGGCGGATGATCCCGCTCGCACGGCGACCCGCCGTCTGGCAGAAGAGTTTGCCGACCGGCTGGCCTTCAGCATCGCTATCCCGATGGCGCCGTGCGAAGGCATGGAGTGCGTGAATGTTGTGGACCGATCCGTCTCCAAGGGAGCCGCGGTACGTGCCCTCATTGCTTACCACGGGCTCACGCCTGACGAGGTGGCAGGCGTCGGTGACGCGGCAAACGATCTGCCGATGTTCGAAGCCGTCGGGCTTCGGATCGCAATGGGTAACGCCGATCCCGCCGTCAAGGCACGTGCCGACCTCGTCTGCCCCGACGTTGAGCAGGACGGTCTGGCCCAGGCGATCAATTGGATCCTCGGCATGCGCCGATGACCCCGGCCGACCTGAGGTCTGCGCAGGCACGTCAGGAGACGGAGTCCGGGCCGAACTCGGCGATGAGCGCGCGCCAATCACCCCGCGCTTCCACCACGTAGCCGGCGCAGTTCGGGGTCGAGCGGGACGGCATGCCAATCCACGCCCGAATCATCGCCGCAATCAGCCCTCCGTGGCTCACGACAAGGACGTATCCGCCGGGAAACGCCTCGACAATGCGCTGGAAGATCGCGATCGAGCGCTTCTCCAGCGCGGTATCGCTCTCGCCACCGTGCGGCGCCGCGTCAGGGCGGCGCTCAAGCCAGAACTGCCAGCCCACGGGGTCGAGGTGCGGGAGATCCTCGAACCGCTCGCCTTCCCAGCGACCGAAGGAACGCTCGCGCAGTGCCGGTGTCACGTGAATCGGAAGCCGCCGCCCTGCCGTGATAATCTCGGCCGTCTCCCGGGCCCGTCGGAGATCGCTGCTGTAGACGGCATCGAAGCGAATCTCGGAAAGGCGGGCTGCCAGGGCACGTGCCTGCTGGCGTCCCACCTCGTTCAGGGGAGGGTCCTGCTGGCCCTGGATGCGCCGCTCGCGGTTCCAGTCGGTTTCACCATGACGGATAACATAGAGCGTGGTCACCGGTTCCCGCTGTTCTCTCCCCACAATCAGTGGACAGTGTTGTAGTCTCCCATAATCGTTGGAATGATCGAGCCGTCAATATTGAACCGCGACCAGCGGTCGCCGAGGAACAGACCGAAGACAGCCATGCCAATCGTGTAGGAGTCCTGGTTCATCTGCTCGGCATACCAGACGAAATCCCGTGCCATCTCGGTATCCGAGGTGACATCCCGCCAGCCGTTGTATAGACCGACCTCGGTGACGATGAAGGGACCTGACTTGATGCCGGCCGCTTCCAGGGCAGCATGGATCTTCCGGTAATAGAAGATCTGGTCGTACGCGGCGGGATCCCGGAGCGACTTGATGCCGGGGTCTGGATAGGCGTGAACGCCGAAATACCGACTCGTGGAGATCGCCTCAGCGAAGTACTGAGGATACTCCTCGGCACGCACACTGCGCGGACCATCGTTACCAGCGACTGCCGCGATTCCGTAGTGATCCTGCAGGCGGTGCGCAAAGGCGACCTGGAAGGCGTTATATGCGATCAGATTGGCAGGATCATCGCCATTGGCAACCTCATTGTAGCTCATCCAGGCGTTGACAACCCCTTTAAGCGGTACCGCCACCTGGGCCACTCGATCGGCAAAGGCAGTCCCCCGCTGCTCCGGGTGATCGAGCGGCTGGGGATCAGCGAAGATGCGCCCAACGATGAACGCCTTCGGGAAGCGTCGACGCACCTCGCGCGCGAAATCAACCGTCGGATCCATAAGCAGAATGACTGACGGACGTGCTTCATCCAGGATTGGCAACATCGCACCACCGCTCTCGTAGACGCCCAGCCCCAGCTTGGTAATCCGAATCGGCCCGCGGGTGGGGGTCGGCGTCGGTG
>JADGGD010000164.1 GCA_019690095.1 Chloroflexota bacterium | reverse complement strand
TCAAAAGAGGGCGGCAGTTCCCGCGGGATGGACCGGACCTGGAGGAGCCAGTCATCCTTGCCCGCACGAGCGAGATCGTCGAAGATGTTCAGAAAATCCACGTCATTCTTCTCCGGCCGCCACTGGAGTACAGCCTTCTGGGTCACCTGGGTGACGAATCCATCCCACAGGAAGCGCTGGGAGACCGGGTAGCCAAGCCGGCTCACTCCGCCGTGCCGCTGGAACGCTGTCCAGAGGCGAGCGGTTGCATCATCAGCGATGATAAAGCCCATCGGGCTGGTGCCTGGCGGGAAGCCGTTTCCCTGGGTATAGAAATGGCCATTAGGCACCGGCCAGTCCAGCGGGGGAGCTGCCGCCAGGGCAAGCGCCGGCTGGACGCCAATCCACAGTGCCACTGCGAGGGCTCCGAGGCGCCAGAGCATCGCTCACTGACCTCCCAGAGCGACATAGTGGCTCCGGTATAGGGAGGAAGGCGCACCCTGTCCAGAAGAAAAGCCGTATGAGACGGCCTGCGTCTTGCCCGGGTGCCGGAGCGTGCATCGGAGGAGATATCATGGCCATCGAGCACGGTCTGCCCGACTGGCGCCGCCTCCGACCAGCCCTGCTCCGACTCCAGTGGGGAGACGGGCTAACCCGTACGGAGATGATGAATCAGTCGCGCGCCTTGCGGACACAGATTATGCTTCTGTTGCCCTCGCGACACCGTTTCAAGGGGGCGGCGGACGTTCTGAGCTATTTCGAGCGACTGGAACGTCATGGGCGGCTGAGCCTGGCGGATATAGAGCCACCGCGCGGCTATCCGGAGCAGTCAGTAACGATCGCCATGGTTCCAGCCCCACGCTATCCGCCGAGCATCGGGAGCGGCTACGGCTCCGGCAGCACCGGCTCTTCTGCCCAGACTGGCATTGGACGCGAGGGAACGAGCACCCATCAGGGATGGATACAGGGAGACAGCAGCTAGCGGGAGTTCCAGGGTCCGGCGTGCCAGACGCCACGACAGAGAAGATCAGCTTCCCGGCGGTGCGCCGCTGTTATCGTGGGAACGCTGGGCAGTCTGGCGGTACAGGCGATCACACAGGAGCTCGTACTGACGCAGGAGCTTGATCCATCCCTGCTCCCAGCGAGCGAGCAGTTCTCGATCGCCGCCCGCTGCGCGCTGGGTGCGCAGGATCTCTTCGCCATCGCGAAGTCGTCGCTCAAGGGCGCGAATCTCTTCCTCGAGAGAGCGTGCAGTCGCCGCGTCACCAGCCGTAATCGGTCCAGCCTCGGTCATGGTTCGCGCCTCGCATGCCCACAGTCGGGCCCCGTCGACCCGACGGGATCAAGAGAAAACCGGACGCACCGGCCCAGTGGCTATCATAGCAGGGACGGACTCTATGTCAAGAACCGGGGCACAGCATGGGGAACTCCGCGTTTGCAATTCCCCGCTCTGGCGCGTATAATTCACCCATCCATACACGTTTGCTGACTGGGAGCCGCTGGCTCTCAGTTCTTTTTGGTCCCCGGGGCCGAGGCGACCTCCGTGGTGCACGATCTGACCTCTCGTTGGTTTTGTTTAAGGAGAACGCTCATGCACGATAAGCCGGTGTTCCTGACGCCGGAGGGGCGCGCGAAGCTGGAGGCAGAGCTCAAGCACCTGCGCGAAGTCCGGCGGCCAGAGGTGGCCGAACGGATTCGCGCCGCGAAGGAGTTCGGTGATACCGTCGATAACGCCGAGTATGAAGAGGCCAAGAACGAGCAGGCGTTCGTCGAGGGACGTATCCTGACGATCGAGAAGATGCTGTCGCACGCGGTCGCGATTACCGCTGATCATCAGGATCACGATTCCGTGCGCCTTGGTTCCTGCGTCACGGTTACCACCGAGGAAGGGGAGACCGAGTGCTATACGATTGTGGGATCAGCTGAAGCGGATCCTCGCAGCGGCAAGATCTCAAACGAGTCCCCGGTCGGACGTGCCCTCCTGGGAAAGCGCATCGGTGATGTCGTGGAGGTCAACATCCCGGCGGGGTCGCTCCGACTCCGGATCAGCGCGATCAACTGATCAAGCCGCGGTAGCCCCGGCCCCGATCATGAGGTCTATGCAGGTGCCGATCATCGACTCTCCGCACGACGACACAGTTGATGAGCTCGTACGCCATCGCCTGCGCAAGCTCCAGGAGCTGCGCGCACGCGGCATCGAGCCGTACCCAACGACTGTGGAACGGACGATCACCAATGCCGAGGCCGTTGCGGCATACGACCGCCTGGCTGATACAGTGGTCTCCGTCGCCGGTCGCCTGATCAGCCGCCGCATCATGGGGCGGGCGAGCTTCGGCCACATCCAGGATGGGACCGGGCGGATCCAGCTCTTCATCAAGGCAGATCTCGTCGGGCCGGAGACCTACGAAATCTTTCGCGACCTGATTGATATCGGGGATTTCCTGGGTGCGACCGGGCGCCTGATGAAGACGCGGACCGGCGAGGTCAGCGTCGAAGTGAGCCGGCTGGTTCTGCTTGCGAAGTCGCTTCGCCCGCTCCCCGAGAAGTGGCACGGTCTGACTGATGTGGAGAAACGGTACCGTCAGCGCTATCTCGACCTGATCGTCAATCCAGAGGTCCGGCGCATCTTCCGGATCCGCAGCGCGGCGGTATCGGCGATCCGGCGCTTCCTGGAAGACCGCGGTTTCATCGAGATCGAGACGCCGGTGCTCCAGCCACTGTACGGCGGTGCCGCGGCACGGCCGTTCAAGACCTATCACCATGCACTTGACCAGGAACTCTACCTGCGCATCGCAACCGAGCTCTATCTCAAGCGCGCGATCGTCGGCGGATTCGATAAGGTCTTCGAGATCGGGCGAGTATTCCGAAACGAGGGCATCGACTCGACCCATAATCCCGAGTTCACTGTGCTGGAGAGCTACGAGGCCTATGCCAGCTACACCGACGTGATGGCGATGGTTGAGGAGATGATTCCCTGGCTCGCCCGAACGGTGCTGGGCACCACCACGATTACTTACCAGGGGAACGAGATCGATCTGGCACGGCCGTGGCGTCGCATCAGTCTGCGCGAGGCGATTCTCGACCGCACCGGCATCGACATCGAGGCAACGACCGATCGCGATGAGCTCTACCGCCAGGCGGCACCGCTGAACCTGCCGATTCAGCCCACCTCGTCACGTGCCAAGATTATTGACGAACTCCTCAGCTCAAAGGTGGAAAAAAGCCTCATTCAGCCGACGTTCGTGGTGGATTATCCGGTTGAGCTGTCACCGCTGGCGAAGCGCAAGCCAGGGCGGCCTGACCTGGTCGAGCGCTTCGAGGCCTACATCGGCGGCATCGAAATCGCCAATGCCTTTACCGAGCTGAATGATGCGATCGACCAGCGGGCACGCTTCGCCCAGCAGCTAGAAGCGCGAGCCGCTGGGGATGAGGAGGCCCATCTCTTTGACGAGGACTTCATCGTGAGCCTCGAGCACGGCATGCCGCCAACCGGCGGCCTGGGCATCGGCATTGATCGCCTGGTCATGCTGCTTACCGATCAACGATCGATCCGCGAGGTGATCCTCTTTCCGCACCTGCGGACGATCGAGTGATACGCCGTGGCTCATCCGCTGTACGTCGCGTTCGTGTGGCATCTCCACCAGCCCTTTTACAAGGATATCGACAGCGGCCGCTACTTCCTGCCCTGGGTGCGTCTTCACGCAGTCAAAGACTATCTCCACCTTGCCGAGGTGATTCGAGATTACCCACGGGTGCACCAGACTATTAACACAGTGCCTTCCCTGCTCGTCCAGCTCGAGGAGTACGCCACAGGTCAGGCCGTCGATCCCTTCCTCGCAGTGAGCGAAAAGGAGGAGCTGGAGCCAGATGACCGGCAGTTCATCCTGCGGAACTTCTTCTCGATTAACTGGGATCGGTTTGTTTGGCCAGTCCCACGGTATGCACAGCTCGCCCGCCTTCGGGAAGCCGCTGGCGATGATGTCGGGCTGTTCTCCGAGACCTTCTGGACCGATCTCATCGCCTGGTTCAACCTGGCCTGGATCGATCCCGGGGCACGCCAGCGTGACGCGAGGCTCCGGGCCCTGGTAGAGAAGGGACAAGAGTTCGACCGGTCGGACATTGCCACCATTCTCGCCTATCATCGCGAGGTTTGCGGGCAAATCATTCCAACGTATCGCAAACTGGCCGAGCAGGGACAGATCGAACTCTCAACATCGCCGTTCTTCCACCCGATCCTGCCGCTCCTGATTGACAGTCGGGTGGCCCGTGAGGCACACCCTGATGTGGCCCTGCCACGCCTCCGGATTGCCTATCCGGATGACGCCGTCGAGCAGATGCAACGGGCCATCGCGCACCATCAACGCGTCTTCGGCCGTTCGCCAGCGGGGCTCTGGCCTCCCGAAGGCGCAGTCAGTCCGGACTTGATTGCTCTGCTAGCGCGCATGGACGGAATCCGCTGGATCGCGACCGACGAGCATCTTCTCGCCCGCGCTCTTCACACCTCCTTCAGCCGCGACGGCGCTGGGCATCTTACAGCGCCGGGCGTGCTTTACCGCCCCTATCGCGTTGACGGTTCGAATATCGCGGTCTTCTTCCGCGATCAGGTCCTGTCTGATCGGATCGGCTTCGTCTATCAGCACATGGATAGCATTCGTGCGGCCGATGACCTGATCGATCGTCTCCTCCACGCCTGGCAGATTCTCCAGTCAGATGAGGAGCCGCACGTTGTCTCAATCATCCTCGATGGGGAAAACTGCTGGGAGACATACCCGAACAATGGGGACGATTTCCTTCGCCGGCTGTTCGAGCGCCTGAGTAACGAGGAACGTCTAGCGCCGATTACACCGACCGAGTTCCTGGATCGGTTCGGTGTCCGGGCAACGCTTGACCACCTGCCGGCTGGCTCCTGGATCGGCGGCACGTTTGACACCTGGATCGGTGAGCCTGATCAGAATCACGCCTGGGAACTCCTGGCCGTCGCCCGGAGCCGGCTCGCGGCCCGCGAACGAGCATTCTCCGGGCAGGACGACCGCACTGCGGAGGCCCTGCAGCGCGCACGCCTGGCCGTACTGGTCGCCGAGGGAAGCGACTGGTTCTGGTGGTACTTCAGCCGGAACCGCCCGCGCGGCGAGAATCCATTCGATGTCGCTTTTCGCGGACACCTGGCGAACGTTTACCGTGCGCTTGGCGAGCCAGTGCCGTCATGGCTGAATCAGCCGGTGTCCGGCCGTTCCATGCCGCGCCAGAAGGAGATCTCGGGACCGGTCACCATTACAGTGCTCTCCGGTGAGAGTGCAGCCGGCAGTGAGTGGGCCAATGCGGGCTTCGTCGAACCGGAGACCTCGACCGGGGCGATGCAGCACGGGGTTGCGTACTTCCGACGCCTGTTCTACGGCTATGATGCCGCTTATCTCTACTTTCGCATCGAGCTGGAGGGACCAATCGGCGACGACATCATTCGCCTGCTGATTACAGCAGAGCACCCGGCGTCTCCGGATGTCTCAGCCTCCCAGGCAGGGCGCGAAGCCACCTGGGAGATCAACCTGCGCGACCGGGTCGCCTTGCCCGTCAGCGAGACCCGTGGAACGGCCTCGCAGGCGCCACACCCGGTCCCCATCGAGGCCGCCACAGGCGACCGGGCAGTAGAATTGAGAGTCAATCGATCTGCCCTCGGGCTCGTCGGCAGTAGCGTCCTGCGACTGCAGGCATCTGCCTGGCGCGGTGACCATCTCATCGAGAGCCTGCCACGGACGGATGCTGTGATCTTTCACCTCGCCGCGCCGCACGGCACGGGAGAGGCGGGGGAGGTCGTCGAAGGAGAACATCATGCTCAGCCTCAAGCTGATTCGTGACGAAACGGAACGGGTTCGACAGATGCTCGCCGACCGGGGCACGACCGCCCCGATCGACGAGATTCTCGCGCTGGATGATCAACGGCGGCAGCTCCTGGTCGAGGTCGAAGGACTGCGCGCCCGACGGAACGCAGTGTCCCAGGAGATCGGACGCACCCGGGAACGGCCGCCAGAGTTGATTGCCGAGATGCGCGACGTGGGATCTCGTATCAAGGCGCTCGATCAGCGGCTTGCAGAGGTCGATGAGGAGCTTAATCAGCTCCTGCTCTTTGTTCCCAATATGCCCGATCCCTCTGTCCCGATCGGCCGCGACGAGCGCGATAACGTCGAGGTCCGGCGATGGGGCGAACCGCGCTCCTTCGATTTTCAGCCGCAGGCACACTGGGATATCGGAGAGCGCCTGCGCGGCATCGACTTCGCCCGCGGCGCCAAGCTCTCCGGCGCGCGCTCGTGGGTTCTGTGTGGCGAGGTCGCCCTCCTCAATCGGGCCCTCATCGCCTTCATGCTGGACCTGCACACAACCGAGCACGGCTATACCGAAGTGCTCACGCCGTATCTGGTTCGGCGCGAATGCATGATCGGGACCGGCCAGTACCCGAAGTTTGCCGGGGAATACTACACCGTGGACGAGGGTGACCTCACCCTGATCCCGACTGCCGAGGTCCCGGTGACAAACCTCCATCGGGAGGAGATCCTGAGCATTGAGGATCTGCCCATTTACAATGTCGCCTACTCGGCGTGTTTTCGGCGGGAGGCCGGCGCGGCCGGCCGCGCCGCCCGCGGCCAGCACCCGGTCGAAAAGATAAAAAAGGTGGACAAGGTGAAT
>JADGGD010000163.1 GCA_019690095.1 Chloroflexota bacterium | reverse complement strand
TCAGTGCCTTTCGGCGTGAGATGCGAAAGATCCGTCGCATACGGTCTTTTCTCCTCTGCGTCAAGTTAAGCATGCGCGCACGGGCCGCGACAGCGTCGGTCCACCATGGGGCGATCTGGCAGACCGACAGCGGCACGTACGCTTGTCCTCCCTTCGCTGGGGCATCGGATGCGCCACCTGCCAGGTTCCGGATTATAACCACCCGCACGGCCGAAGGCAAGGACGGATTCCTCGTCGGGGGCCCAGACGCCTGCCAGGGGGAGCTGTCCGCGCCTCACGCGCCGGCGCGGGCCTCGGCCGGGCCGAGCGCCGCCAGGACCCGCTGCCAGCAGACGGGATCGCGCGGCAGATCCCAGTGGCCCAGGACGCTCGCCGGGTCGAAGGCACCGGGACGGCGGCGCGGCGAGAGGATGAATGCCGACGGCTCCGGCCCGGGGGCGGGCAGGAGGGCATCCGTCGGGGAGACCACGGCGTCATCGGCGGCGGCGATGGTTACCAGACGCACACCGGCCGCCCGCAGGCGTGCGGCGTCCTGGCGCACCCGCTCCTGCGCCGCCGCGTCGGCCGCCCGCCGGGTCAGGTCGGCCCCGACCGGCCCGGCGGCGAGCTCCCCGATCAGCGTGAGACCGTCCAGATCGACGCCGAGCAGGGGGCTGGCCAGCGTCACCAGCGCCCCGAGATCCCGCGCCCAGCTCGGGTCCGCCGCAACCAGGGCGGCCGCGGCATCGAAGAAGACCACCCCACCCAGGCTCCAGCCAACGAGGTGGAGCGGCCGCCCGCTCTCCCGGCGCAGCCACTCGAGACCGCGGGCGACCGCCGCCGTCGCCGCGGCAAGCGGGCGGGTCGAGTCGTCCTCGGTGTAGGGCAGGGGACGGCCGTCCGAGGCCGTCCGGTAGCTCGCCTCAACGAAGTCGGACCAGTCGTAGCCGCCGGCCACTGTCAGGTAGCGCATCAGCCCGTCGAACAGCGCAAAGGCGCGGCCGGACCGACTGCCGGCGCCGGCCAGCCAGACCACCTGAAACCGCGGCATCCCTCTGCCCTCGCTCCTGCCGAATTCTGCCCCAGCCCCGGCCCCGCCGGCAAGCCCGCGCCGTCCGGGGCATGGGCCCTACTGCCAGCGCGCCGTGGGCGTCGGGCTCGGCGGCAGCGTGGGCGTGGCAGTGGATGTGGGGGTCGGCGGCACGGGCGTCGGGGTGCCGCTCGCGCCGGGGGTGGCGGTCCGGGTTGGCGTCGCTGTCGGGGTTGGCGTGCGCGTCGGCGTCGGCGTGGGCGTGGGCGTCCAGATCGGCGGCGGCGTCGGCGGGAGGACGCCGACCGGCCCGATCGGGCGGCTGAAGTGCTCATTGACCGAGAGCGCCTCCACGTGCAGGGGGAGGAAAGGGGTGTCCGGGCCGAAGATCCGGAAGGCGAGCGGGAAGTTATAGGTGATCTCGACCCGGACGATGTCATTCGCGCCGCCGGCGTTGTCCGGGGCGCCCGGATCCGGGCTCGATCCTGAGCTGCGGATCGCCACATGGAAGTAGCCCGGCGCGGTGCCGCCCGCGCTGGGATCAATGATGACGCCGAGCGCGGCGGCGCGGGCAACAGCGGCAATGCGGGCCTCGCGGACGCCCGGGCCGTCGCTGTAGCCCTCGCCGGTGGTGGCGTACCGGGCCGCCTCGTCGGCCGCATGCTGGAGGGCGACCCAGCACTCCATCAGGGAGCCGATCTCGAAGACGCCGAGGAGGAGGAGCAGGAAGAGCGGCAGGACGACGGCGAACTCGACCAGCGACTGGGCCCCGGCCCGACGGGGGGACCAGAGGCGGGCCGCCCTGCGCCGCTCGGCGAATCCCGTGCCCGCGCTCATCGGCTCAGTTCACCAGACGCGTGTAGATATTGGCCAGGATCGCCTCGTAGGCGGCCTGGAGCTCGGCGTAGGTCTTGGCGCGGTAGTAGTTGCGGGTCGGTGCGGGGGAGAGGATCGGCCCGTAGCCCGTCGGCAGGGCGCGCGAGCCGCTGTAGTTGCCGTCCAGGCGGTGATTGTCGGTGAGGTCGGCGATCCACTGCATCAGCAGGCCGAACCGCTGCTCGTACGAGGGATCGCCGACGAAGATGCTGTAGATCACAATGCCCTTGTCCGAGGCGATCTGGGCCTGGGTCATCACGTCCTGGCGGGCCTGGACGCAGGCCGGTGCCGAGGGATCATTGTCAAAGCAGGCCGTCTCGGTCTTCTCGCTCAGGCGCACGTTGGCCGCACCGTCGGTGAGGACGATCATGGCGCCGACGGCGGTGCTCCGGGCGTTGCCGGTGGTGAGGGCGGTGATGCCCATCTGCAGGCCGGCTGCCAGGGCCGTGCCGCCGCTCGGCACCAGGCCGAGAATCCCCTTCTGCCCGATCGTCTCCGGGCTGAAGCCGACGGTGTTCTCGGCGGCGGTCAGGTCGTTGGTCAGCGCCAGGTGGAGCCGCGCCGGCTCGGTGTAGGTCTGGAGGCACTGGCCGGGATTCGTACAGGCGCTGGAGAAACTGACGATCGCCACCTGATCATAGCGGGGATCAAGCTGGCTGATGAAGAAGCGTGCGGCGTCCTGCTGGGCATTGAAGTACTTCCAGGGCACGTTGGTGCGGTAGTAGGGCTTCTGGGTCAGACGGGGCGGGTAGTCGTAGGCCGTCGTTGGTTCGTTCGGGTGGTAGGGCCAGCGCGTGCAGTGGCTCTGCCAGTTGTTGGGGAGGGGATAACGCGGACCGGTGTAGTTCGGGTCCCAGAGGCAGGTCGGGTCGCCGACCGAGTAGGTATCCATGAGCTGGGAGCCGGACACATCCTGGACGATCACGACATCCAGCGGCGCGGCCTCGGCCTCGCGGCTCCCCGAGCTGATGGTGACCTGACGGAACCCGAAGAGCCGCATGAACGCGAGGTCCACCGGGCGGCTGGTCGAGACCGCGACGAGCTTGCGGGGCGGGTTGACCGTCGGGAAGGTGACGCGCAGGCTGTAGCCCGGGGCCGTCGGATCGAAGCCGTGCAGGCGGACGTATTCCGCGGCCCGCTCAACCGCGCGGGCCTGACGGGTGGCATCATCAACCGGCGGGTAACCGGAGAGGGCGCCCGCCGCCGCGAGTGCCGCCGCGTCGGTCAGGCGGACGAGCTCGCGGTGCTTGAGCAGGATCAGCCCACCGTCGATCGCCAGACCGGTGAAGCCGATCAGGACAAACATGGCCAGGGCCATCAGCAGGAGGACCTGCCCGCGCTGGCCGGCCGCGCGGCGTGCGGCCGGCGCCGGGGCGGCGTTCTCTGGCATCATCGCCTCCTCAGGAGGGTGCCGCGATGGGCATGATGGTATAGGCGTACATGGGCAGGGTCAGCCCGAACAGGCCGGTGATCAGCGGATCGTTGTAGAAGACCTCGACGATGACGAACTGCTCGTCGCGGAGGAAGGCGGGATCCTCAGCGGTCACCTGGTTGTACAGGGCGGCGAGGCCCGCCGCGTCGAAGCGGGAGGTTGCACTGCCCAGGAGGGTCTGGCTGGTGTAGGCGGTGAAGCCGTTGGGACCGGCCTGCACCGTCGTCACGACGATCGCCCCGGCGTGGGCCAGGTCCAGCCCGCGGGCGTGCGCGGTGACGACGAGGACGAGGTCCGACGGCTGGAAGATATTCCCCCGCGCGGCGAGGCGGGCGCCTTCCCGTGCGGCATCGACCAGCGCCAGGTCGGTCCGGAGGGCGTTCCCCAGCTCGGCCACGCCCAGGAGCAGGGTGATCAGGAGCGGAGCGATCAGCGCCAGCTCGACCGCCGCCTGCCCGCGCGTTCCCCAGCGGCCGGGCACTCCCCCCGGGCCCTCCGCCATGCGTGCCTCCCCACAGTCCTCCGGATCTGCACGGAGGCAGGATAGACAGGCCGGCTTACCGGCGGCTTACAGGACCGCCCGCCCGGGCAGGAGAATCGGGGGAGGCGGCACCAGGACGTTCGGGCTAGGCCGGCGGCTCCCGCAGGACGTAGCCAACCCCACGAACGGTGTGGAGGAGGGGCGGCTCGCCCGGGCCGTGGAGCTTTGACCGGAGGCGGTGCAGGAGGACCTCGACGGTGTTGGAGGCCTCCTCGGCCAGCTCGGGCCAGACCTCCCCGAAGAGGGTGGTCCGATCAATCACCTGGCGGGGCCGCCGCATGAAGGCCAGCAGGAGATCGAACTCGCGGGCGGTGAGCTCCAGCGGCCGGGAGCCCCGCCAGGCCGCCCGGGCGAGCGGGTCCACCTCGAGGTCGGCGAAGCGGAGGCGCCGGGCGCCGTCGGCCCGGTGACGGCGGAGCAGGGCCCGGATCCGGGCCAGGAGCTCCGGCAGCTCGAAGGGCTTGGTGACATAATCATCGGCGCCGAGGTCGAGCGCACTGACGCGCGTGGCCAGCTCGCGGCGGGCGGTGAGCATGATGATGATGGCGGTGCTGGCGGCGCGCAGGCGGGCGCAGAGATCAACGCCGTCGGCATCGGGCAGGAGGATATCGAGCAGGATCACCGCCGGCGGTTCCGCCCGAGCCCGGGCGAGCGCCTCCCGGCCCGTCGCGGCGGTGCTGACCGCGTAGCCCTCGTGGATGAGGGCGCGGCGGAGGTAGCGGCAGACGAACGGATCGTCATCCACGACGAGAATGCGGTCCATGCTCCCCCTCCGGCGGGGAAACGAGCGGCAGGAAAACCTGGAAGCGGCTGCCGTGCCCCGGTGTGCTCTCCACGGCGATGCGCCCCCCGTGCCCCTCGACGATCCAGCGCGCGATGGCCAGGCCGAGACCGGTGCCGTGGGTCGGCCGCCCGCCCGCCGCCGTGGCCGCACGCCCCCGGTAGAAGCGCTCGAAGATACGCGGCAGGTCCTCCGGCGCGATGCCGACGCCGGTGTCGGCGACCACCAGGCAGGCCTGGTCCCCCTCCACCCGGAGGGCAAGGGTGATCCGGCCGCCGGCCGGCGTGTAGCGGGTGGCGTTCTCCACCAGCTCGGTGACGAGCTGGCGCAGACGGGTCGCGTCGCCGTCCACGGTGATCGGCGCGAGCGGCTCCACCTCCAGGCTCAGCCCGCGCTGGGCGGCGAGCTGTGTCCAGACGTCGGCCAGGTCGGCCAGCAGGAGATCGAGACGGACCGGCCGTCGGTCGAGCTGGCCCCGCTCATCGGCCTCGGCGAGGAGCAGGAGGTCCGAGAAGGCACCGGCCAGGCGGCTGAACTCGGCAGCCACGTCCTCGAGGGTCTCCTGGAACTCGGCCGGGTCGGCCGCGCCGCCCCGCCGGAGCACCTCCAGGTTGCCGGCCAGGGTCGTCAGGGGCGTGCCGATCTCGTGGGCGATGTCGCTCACGAACCGACGCTGGCGTGCCAGGGCCTCCTCGAGGCGCGCCAGCGCGGCCGACCGCTCCCCAACGGCGCGGTTCAGGCGGCCGATGAGCGGCAGGGCGAGGGCAGGCAGGGGCACCGCCCAGGGCGCCGACCAGGCGCAGACCGCCACCAGCGCCCCGGCGCCGACGAGCGCGCCGTCCTGGACGCCGGCGAGGACGGCGAGGGAGCGTACGGCTGCGCCGAACGGCCGCTCCTGAGTGAGCGCGACCACTCCGCCGACAATGAGGACGGGAACGGCCAGGTGGACGAGCCCGGCGGCGAGGGCGGCGAGCGCGGCCTGGCCGGTGGCGAAGGGCGGACGAGCCGGTCCCCAGAGGGCGCGGTAGACGACTCCCGCCCCACCGGCACTGAGGGCACGCTGACCTATGCTGAAGAGGACGTTATACCAGGGGCGGCGGAGGATGGTCGCCGCCACGGCGATCGCCGCGGCCGAGATCATCCCCGCTGTGGCAGGCGAGGCCAGAAGCACCGCCGCAAAGATCGCCGCGGTGCCGACGTTGAGCTTCTGGCCCCGATCGATCTCGACCGGCCGGAGGGCGGCGGCCACCGCGGCGGCGCAGAGGACGGCCGCGGCCGGCCAGCCGGCGAGGCGGCCGGCCGGAGGGGCAGGAGGCCAGTCGAGCACCAGCAGGAGCACCTCGAAGGCCGCGCCCCCCAGGGCGATGCCGGCGATGTAGCACCAGGCGCGGCGCGAATAGGCCGGGGTGCCCACGTCGTCACCCCCGCGGCGCCCCGGGTCGGCTCACGGCGCCGCCAGGCCCGTCGGCAGGGTGACCGTGAGCGAGACCGGGATCGCTGTCCCGCTCTGATCGGTCACCGTGGCGACCGTTTCTCCATGGAGGCCTACCGCGACCACCACCGGGAAGCTCCCCTGGCCGTCGTCCGGCACGCTGACGGTGAGCGCAACCGCCGCACGTGCGCCATCCAGGGCGATGGCCTGCCCGGTGACGGTGGCCGCACGCAGGGCGGCGCGGTGGCTCACCGGAACGCTCAGGTGGACGGTCAGCTCAAGGGGCATGCCGTTGGGCAGGGCCAGGTGAACCGGAGGATCGCCGCCGCACCAGTCGACCTCAGCGTGGGCGGCAGTGGGACCGGCCCCGGCGAGGAGCACCGCGATCAGCAGGGCGGCCGCGCGGCGTGCGAGACGCGACATCCTCTCCTCCTGTGACCCCCATTTGACCCTCATTGCGGCCGCCCTGGCGGGGCGGCCCGTGCGAGGTCGGTTCCGCCCTATTATAGCCGGAGCGGGCAGGGCCTTCCACGCCCGGCGGGCGGAACGGAGGAGAGGGACGTGCCCCGCCCCCCGCGGGACGGGCCGGGCGGGGCACGG
>JADGGD010000025.1 GCA_019690095.1 Chloroflexota bacterium | reverse complement strand
GGATGGCCCCACTGGCGGCGTGCTCAGAGGTGGGCCAGGCGGTTGCCTCTCACTTTCCCCAGGGAGGGATCGGGCGAGTCCGGGGGGCGGGGCACAAAGCGGTAAGAGAGGAGGCGCAGGGCGTTGAGGATCACCAGCACGGTGCTGCCTTCATGCCCAACGACTGCAATGGGCAGGCGAAGCGACGCGAGAAAGGTCGCCAGGAGCAGAGTGGCCATCACTCCGAAGGCGAAGACGAGGTTCTGGCGAATGATCCGGTTCATCGCACGGGCCAGGCCAATCGCCTCCGGCAGCCGGCGGAGGTCGGCGCCGGTAATGATAAGGTCCGCGGTCTCCAGGGCCACGTCGGTACTGGCACCGCCTAGGGAGATTCCGAGATCTGCCGTCGCAAGGGAAGGCGCGTCATTGATCCCATCGCCCACCATGGCCACCGTGCCGAAGCGCCGCTGGAGCTCCCTGATTCGTTCGAGCTTCTCGGCCGGCATCAGGTTGGCGGCATAGTCGATCCCCAGCTCGGCGGCGATGGCGTGTGCTGCGGCCTCATTGTCACCGGTGAGGAGGATCTGGGCGCGCACTCCCAGTGTACGGAGGAGTTGGACTGCTTCCGCGGCAGTGGGGCGGAGGGTATCAGCCGCTGTGACGATCCCCAGGGCCCGCTGTCCATCCGCGACATACATCACAGTGTGCCCCCGGCTTGCAAGCTCGTGCGCGGCTGCGTCGATCTCCGGCGGGATTGTCTGTCCGCTCTCTTCGATGAGGGCGCGCTTCCCCACCCAGACCTCGCCGGTCGCCAGGCGCGCCCGGATACCGCGCCCGACGATCGCCTGCAGGTCGGAGCAGGCGACCAGCTCGACACCCGCGGCCCGGGCGTGATCGACGATCGCATGTGCAAGCGGGTGCTCGGATCGGCTCTCGGCCGATGCGGCAATCTGGAGAACATACGCTTCGGAGATGCCCGGCGCCGGAATCACCGCTGCAACCCGGGGCCGACCGACGGTCAGGGTGCCGGTCTTATCGAAGGCAACGGCCTGGATGGTCGCGGCGCGCTCCAGGAAGGCCCCGCCCTTGACGAGGATGCCCCGGGCCGCGCCGCGCGCGATCGCCGAGAGAATCGCTGCAGGGATCGAGATGACGACCGCACACGGTGAGGCTACGACGAGGAGGGTCATGGCTCGATAGAATGACGTGTCGAAGGGCTCGCCCAGGGCGATCCAGGGGAGAACCGCGGCAAGCGCGGCGACGGCGAGAACCCCCACGGTATAGCGCTCGCCAAACCAGTCGGTGAAGCGCTGGCTTTGCGCCTTCTGAGCCTGGGCGACCTCGACGAGGCGAATGATCCGCTGAAGGGTCGTATCGCTGGGGGGAAGGGTGGCCTCGATCTCCAGAGCCCCGTACTGGTTCAAGGAGCCGGCGAAGACAGTGTCGCCGACGGTCTTGTCGATCGGCATCGACTCGCCGGTAACAGGTGACTGGTCCACGCTGGAGACCCCGGCCCGGACGATTCCATCGGCTGGGATGCGCTCGCCCGGGCGAACCAGCACGCGGTCGCCGACCCGGAGCTGATCGACCGGTACGCGCATCAGCTGGCCCTCCCGCCGTACTGTGGCCTCCGAGGGGCTGAGATCAAGGAGGGCTTCGATCGCCCGTCGGGTGCGGTGGAGAGCGAATCGCTCCAGGGTGTTGCTCAGGGAGAACAGGAAGAGCAGAACCCCACCCTCCGGCCAGTCGCCGATGCTGGCTGCACCAAGCGCTGCGAGCACCATCAGCAGGTCGATGGTGAACGTCCCACGGAGGAGTGCTCCCAGAGCGCGCAGTGCGCTAGGACCCCCGCCACTCAGGTAGACGATAATGAAGAGGACGGTGGGGATCGTCGGTGGGGCGAGGGAAAAGGTCCGGATCAGCCAGCCAATCACCAGGAACGTGCCAGCGAGTCCGGTCAGCACGGCGGCGCGGCGCCGCTCGCGCGCATCGGCCGCCCGGGCCGCGTTCCGTTCATCGCCGGTGATCTTGCTATCCTGTGCCACCTGTTCTCTCCTCACTGGATCGGCAGTGCCGAGAGCTGATCGCTCAATTGCTCTCCGGAACACGATAGCCGACGGCGGCCGAACGCGTCCTGAACGGGCACAGGTCGCCCCTGAAAATCCCCTGAATCACCTCGGCCCAAGCAGATCGGCCAGCCGCTGGCGGATCGCGTCGCGCACCATGCGGAAGGCGGCGAGACGCTCCTCTGCGGTGCCGTCTGCCTGTGTGGGATCCGGGAAGGACCAGTGGAGACGGCGTTTGCCGCCGGGAAAGTACGGGCAGGTCTCATTCGCCGAGTCGCAGACGGTGATGACGTAGTCCCAGGGCTGGTCGAGGTAACGGTCGAGCGTCTTGCTCTGTTGGGCGGAGATATCGATCCCGACTGCGGCCATGACCTGGACCGCGAGGGGATGGACGAAGGTTGCGTGCGTGCCCGCGCTGTGCACCTCGAAGCGATCACCGGCCAGGTGTCGAAGCCAGCCTTCTGCCATCTGGCTTCGGGCGGAGTTGTGGGTGCAGATGAAGAGGACGCGAGCGCGTGGGGGTGGAGTATGCACGGCTCACCTCGCCGATGTGGTGCCATCGGCACTGTCCTCCAGGGAGATAGAGGACCATGCGTGCCCTCGCTGAACCGGAAGACCCCCGAGCCTGGCGCGGATGATCCGGAGAGATCCCCACCCACCGAGGACGGCCATTCCCTGTCTTCCCTGGCCGATGTGCGCCAGACGGACAGGGGCCGCTCGATCTGGCACCAGACGGCGGACTCCCCGCTCCTGACGGCTCTGATCAAGGGTAGCTTTTGGGCGTTGCCCCGGTCAAGGCCAACCGAATTCAGGCTCTGTTCAGGCACTGGCGGTCAGTGTTCCGGCAGTGTTCAGGTGTCTGTCCAAATCATGGGCCGGGGTACCAGGTGCTGGCTCCGGATGACCGCAACCCGCTTCCCGCGGCTATTCCCTCCTGACGGTTCGCTCTGATCAACGGGGTGGATGGAGGAGCGCTGGTGCTCCGGGTCCATAGACAAGGAGGTCCGATAGTGGGGACTGTTCTCATCGTCGGTGATGATCCTGCGGTGCGGCACCTGCTCCGGGCCACAATCGGACAGCTCGCAGATGAGGTGGTCCTGCTCGAGGCGGAGAATGGCGCGAGTGCCCTCCGCCTGGTCGCCGGACGGACCGTTGATCTTGCTGTCGTCGACCTCTTCCAGTCCGACTGCTCCGGGGTAGAGCTCAGCCGACACATTCAGGCAGGTGCGGCGCGAGTGCCCGTCCCGGTGATCCTGCTGACCGAGGGTGAGGAGCTGGATGGTGCGGCGCTCCGCGGCACGGGCATCACCGCTATCCTGTCGAAGCCATTCAGTCCGCGTCAACTGCTGGAGATTCTCCAGCGACTCCGAGCCAGCGGCTCCGGCAGAGGCTCAGAGCCTGATGCCCTCTCCAGGCTCGCTCATCCTCCATCAGGTCAGGATGGTATGCTTGCAAATGGATGAATATCTATCGGGCAGGTCAGCTATGCGCCCTGGCCGTGCCCCGGGGGCCGACGGAGCGGTTACTCCGGGCTGGATGCGGTTGGGGCCGCGTCTGACGGTGACGGTCTGACATTTTCCTCGAAGAGCTGACGGAGCCGCTCAGCGTCCGGGCCGCGGCGGAGGAGTGTCACCCGGTCGCCCGGCTGGAGGCGGGTCGTCGCAGTCGGGATGAGCACCTCGCCGTCTCGGTAGACGGCCAAGACCAGGAGATCAGGGGTCAGGCGGAGCTCGGCGAGGGAGCGGCCGGCTGCAACCGAGCCGGCGGCCACCCGTGTATCGTGCAATGCAGCACCACCAATAAGCCCGCTCACGCCGCGCACCGCCGTGTTGAGCGCGGCGCGGTAGGTCCGGACCAGATCAGCGGCGGTGACGATCCCGATCAGGCGCCGGTCGTGCAGTCCGGCCACTACCGGCAGCCACCGGGCTCCGTGGGCGGCCAGGGCTTCCAGGGCCACATCGAGGGTCTGGGAAGCGCTCACGACAGTCGGCTGTGGGTCCATCACCGCACGGACTGACGTCGTCGCCCACTGCGTAGGGGCGACCCGCGCGAGGGCGGCCCGGCTGAGGATGCCGACGAGCTGATGGTCGTCGTCGATCACCACTGCCGCCTCCGCTCCGTGCTCGACCAGGAGCGCATTCGCCTCGCTCAGCGTAGCGCCCGCCGGCAGGGTCAACGGCAGTGGTGCCACAGCCTCGGCGACCGTCAGGGAGGCGAGGAGAGGGAAGCGCCAGCGAGCCCGGTGGGACGGCGCATCGGCGCGGGTCCCCAGCTGGCTGGCGTAGATCGTCGCATCGCCAACGATCAGGTAGGCCAGCCCGACTGCGAGCATCGCCGGGGCCAGCAGGGACAGGTTGCCGGTCATCTCAGCAACCATGAGCATCACCGCCAGGGGCGCGTGGGCGATCCCGCCGAAGAGGGCCATCATCCCGACAATGACGAAGGGCGCTGGCTCAGCTGGAAGGCCGGGGAGGATTGAGTAGCCGAGTCGCCAGAGCGAAGCCCCAACTGCCGCCCCGATGACCATGCCGGGCCCGAAGATCCCCCCACTCCCGCTGGAGCCGATACTCAGCGAGGTGGCGAGGATCTTGGCGAAGGGGAGCAGGAGCACAATCCAGAGCGGTAGGGCGAGCAGGCCTGGTCCCATCACGATCTGCACCCATCCGTAACCTGTGGATAGGACCGGCGGCATGACCAGCCCCAGCGCTCCAACAGCAAGGCCGCCAAGGGCCGGCTTGATCGTGCGCGGGAGATGGAGCCGCTGGAACAGACGGCTCGTGCCGTAGAAACAGCGGGCATAGAGGATCCCGACCAGACCGCAGACGATGCCCAGGATGGCATAGTACACGAGCTGGACCGGCTGGGTGTAGCCGAAGCGGGTCTGATCACCGAAGATCGGCTGGAAACCGTTGACCGCCCCGAAGATCGAGTAGCCGACGATTGAGGCGATGAGGGAGGGGATGAGCGCCTCGACCTCGAGGTCGTGGAGGTAGAGGATCTCTGCGGCGAGGACCGCCCCGCCCAGCGGGGCCCGAAAGATCGCTCCGATGCCCGCGCCGATGCCGACCGCGACGGCGATCCGCCGGTCCGCGTCGGGGAGGTGGAGCAGGTCGCCGAGGAGCGAGCCGAACCCGGCCGAGATCTGGGCGGTCGGCCCTTCACGGCCGGCACTGCCCCCCGCGCCGATGGTGATTGCCGACGCGATGACCTTGACCAGCGGAACCCGCGCCCGAATCTGTCCCCGGTGGTGGTGGATCGCGGCGATGGCTGCATCGGTGCCGTGCCCCTCGGCCTCCGGAGCGAACCGGAAGACAATCAGCCCGCTCAGGAGGCCACCGAGCCCGGTGATGAAGGGGAGGGCCCAGGGGCGGCCGATCGGCATAACCCCAACGGCCCCCTCCCCGGCTGGCGCGGGGGGCAGGTAGCGGGCGCCATAGCCGAGGAAGACGAGCGTCGCGAGGTGGATTGCCTCCATAAAGACGATTGCTCCGATCCCCGCGACAACCCCGATCAGGACGGCGATGCCGACCCACCGCCGGAGGTAACGGGTGGTCTCGATCGCACGATCCAGCGGAGCTCCGGCGGGGAGCGGAAGGGACAGCGCACGCACGATATGCTCCTTAAGGCGGGCGGTTGGGTCGTGATGACGGCTGGCAGGGGTGGTTCCCCCTTTGTCTCTACACCCGTACGGCAGCCATGTCAAGGTGCAAGCGGCCCGGTCGATCCTCCGGTAGCCCAAGGCTCCTACTGGAGGCAGGACCTCCGGGTGATTCTCACGTGCGGTCTCTCGCGACAGACTGGAGCCAGCTTCCCTTGGAGAGCGGCCCATGCGGTGGGATAAGCGCGGTGGTGCATTGGAAGCGCACGGCCAGGCGGGACAGGCCATCGTGATCTTCGCGCTGGTCTTGCTCACCATTATCGCCGGGACCGGCCTGGTGCTGGATACCGGCTATGCCTTCTACCAGCGTCGGATCGCTCAGAACGCCGCCGATGCCGCCGCCCTGGCCGGGGCCAAGTACCTCGCCGAGCACACCGGGAGCGCGGTTCCCGATGCCGCAGTCATCGCCGCGATGACCCCCTACGTCAGTGCAAACCTCCCCGGTGCTGGCCTCTCCGGCTGGTACCTCGATGCGGCAGGGAATCCGATCGCTCCGCTCGGGAGTGGATACGTGATCCCGGCAGTCGCCCCGGGAGGGGTGCCGTCAGTGAGTGGCGTCCAGGTCAGCGTGGGGCGGTCGAGCCCGACCTTCTTCATGCGGGTGGTCGGTCTGGGCCAGGTGGCCGTCCAGGCATCGGCCACGGGGCGATACGGCGCCTCCAGCCGGCTGGTCTACCAGCCAGCGAATGGTCCCCCGATCCTTCCGATGATCTTCGATGCAAGCACGCTCAGCCAGTCGCTCGCCTGTACCGGCGGGTACTCGACCGTTCCCTTCACCTTCTCCCTCGACATTACCAACTCGTTCAGCTGCTCGGACAAGGCCGCAGGCTTCAACTGGGGAACCCTCAATATCTGCGGTGGCTGCAATGCGGACAGCGTTACCAAGGATCTGCTGACCCCGAACGGCCCCTACGCAGACCAGACCCTTGACCTCTCGGAGAATATCCAGATCAGCGGCGGCCAGCGTGCGGTCAACTTCTTCGATTATGTCAGCCAGTACTGGGTCGGGCAGACCGTCATCGTCCCGCTGGTGAGCCACGCAGATGTGCTCAATAACGGGTGTCCCAACTGCAGTGTGCCGGTCCAGGAGTTCGCATACTTCCACATCATCAGCGCAGACGGCAAGGGGAGCCCAAAGACGCTGACTGGCTACTGGGTGGATCCGGCGACGATGCCGACCTTACCGGGGACGAGCCCTGCGACGAACCCGACCCCGATCACCGGGCCGGTCACCTTCAGCCTCACCCGCTAGCGCACGGGCCGGGGATATTCCCGGCGGTCTCTCTCTGCTCCGGGAGGGCAGGGGGATCCATGGGATCCCCCTGCCCGGATGAGGAGCCCCCGGGCTCCACTCTCCTCCCGCCGCCCATCACCGCAAGGCGAATCAGCGAGAAGTGCCGTCCGCCCGGCCACCTCCGGGATCACGCACTGCCCGCCAGAGGTACCGGGCCCGCCGCCGGAGTTGGCGTCGAGAGGTGATCAAGCGCGGCGACGGTCAGCCAGACGAGGGCGAAGCCGACGAGCTGGGTCAGGGTTACCCCCTGATGGAGGAAAAGCCAGTTGAGGAGGACCGCTGTGGCCGGGAAGGCAAGCTCGGCCAGGGTCGCAATCGATGCACGGGTCGTGGTCAGGCCATCGTAGTAGAGCAGGAGCGAGATCAGACCGGGGATGAGCGCGAGCGCAGCGAGGTTCAGCGGTGTGCTCCGCAGGCCGAGGAGTGCTCCCCCGACCTGGCCCTGCCCCAGGGCCAGGAGAAGGAGGAAGGGCAGGGCGAGAAGGAAACGGGCGCCGGTGACGGTTGGGAACGGCAGGTCGGCCAGGACGAAGCGCCCGAAGACGGTCGCGCTCCCCCAGAGCGCGGCGGCGCCCAGCGCGAGTACGGCGGTCAGGATCCGCGCCCGGCCGAGCTCCCAGAACGGGGCGAGGCTCTCGAAGGAGACGAGGTAGGCACCGAGCATCGCCAGGATGAACCAGGGCCAGTAGCGCCGCCCGAGCGGTTCGCCGAGCATGAGGCGGGCGAGCAGGACGGCAAAGACCGGCTGGATCTTCTGCAGAAGGATGACCGTCGTCGGGTTGCCGGTCGCGAAGGCCATGGTAAAGAGGACGGTCGCGAGCCCGGAGCCTCCCCAGGCGATGCCGACCAGGGCAATCCACTGGGCGGGGCGGAGCCGCGCAAGGGCGGCGCGGCTCAGAAGCAGGGCCGGGATCGCATAGAGTGCGAGCAGGAGGTGCTCGTCGAGCACGATCGCGGGTGCGGCCATGGTCCGGGTCAGCGGAACCCGGAGGATGCCGTCGGTCCCCCAGAGGGCGGCACCGACGGCGACGAGAAGGGGGCCGCCCCAGGCGGCCCGTCGGGTGAAACCTTCCACAGGCGTGGTCCTCCTGATAAACGTCTCCGGTCACCCGATGAGTGCGGGCGCGATGGCCGCAATGCCGCCGAGCGCCGCGAGGTCATCGGGCGTGTCGAGGTCGCTTGCCGTGCCGGGAGCGCGGTAGACGCGCACGCGCAGGCCGCGTCTTTCCGCCTCGCTGCGATAGACCCGGAAACTGCCGGGGCCGAAGCAGAAGGGGAGACAGTCCGGCGGAGTGAGGTAGAGGAGGTTCGTTCCCTCCTCCCGGCGGTCCGGCGCCAAAACGACCGTTCCTGGCTCCGCCCCCAGACCGCTGACTGCCTCGAGGTCAGCTGGGGTCAGGCGCGGCAGGTCGGCGGCGACGATCAGCAGGGCTGCCGGCCGCCATAGACGCACGAACGAACGGGCGTGCTCCAGTGCGGCGTTCTGGCCACCTCCCGCTGCGGGCTCGTCGAGCACGGCGGCCCCGAGCGCCGCGGCCTGATCCCGGACGCGGGGGTCAGGGCTGACCACCAGACAGCGGTCCACGGACGGCGCGCGGCGCACGGCGTCGAGCACGTGTTCCAGCAGGGCCAGGACGAGACCGGCCCGTTCCACGGGTGAGAGCTGATCGGCCAGGCGGCTCTTCGCCCGGTCCAGGTGCTTCACCGGGATGATTGCGGCAACCCGCGCCGCAGAGGGCTGCCTCATCTCGCCTCCTGGCGGATCTGCTGACAGAAGGCGAGCACGCGCACGGCCAGGGCGGTCCGGTCGTCCGGGTCGTTCATGACGGTCGGTGCTACCAGCACCTGCATCCCCAGCCCTTCGATGCGACGGGCGAGTGCTGCATCCGCCTCGTCAATCACCATGCCGTCGATCAGCCCCTGGTAGAGGGCCGCGACACCGTACGCAGACACCTCGTGCCCGAGGCTCTCCAGCATCCGATCGGCCGGGCCGCGCAGGGCCCGCCCGGCGACGATCGGACTGACCGCGACCCGCGGTCCCGGGTGCCGGGCCACTGCGTCGCGCAGGCCCGGAACGGCCAGGATCGGGCCGATGCTGACGATCGGATTCGACGGGCAGATGATGATCGCTTCGGCCTCCTCGAGCGCGCGGAGCGCTGCCGCCGGCGGACGGGCACGCTCGATCCCGTCGAATACCACGCCGGTCACTGTCTCGGCCTGGTGACGCCGGACGAAGTAGTCCTGGAAGTCCAGCGTTCCTGCCGGGGTCTGCACGCGGGTCGCGACCGGTGCGTCGGACATCGGGAGAAGCGTCGCCCGGATTCCCAGCGCGGCAACGAGTTCGGCCGTGACGGCAGTCAGCGGCACACCGGCCTGGAGCCGCTCGGTCCGGGCCACGTGAGTTGCCAGGTCACGGTCTCCAAGGCGGAACCAGGTGGGCCGCCCGTAGCGCCCGAGCATCTCCAGGGCGGCAAAGGAATCATCGCGGATGCCCCAGCCGGTGAGGGGATTGGCGATCCCGGCCAGGGTGTACATCACCGTGTCGAGGTCCGGGCAGATCCGCAGGCCGAAGAGATCGAGGTCGTCGGCTGTGTTCACGATGACGGTAAGCTGGTGGGCCGGCAGGGCCCGGTAGAGGCCGTCGGCGAGCTTGGCCCCGCCCACACCGCCGGCCAGGGCGACGATCATGCTTCTCCCCCTTCCCTCATGCCGCACCGCGGTCTCCGGCTGTGAGCCCACCTTCCCCCTGATAGCGCGGATGAGGCGCCAGGCCGTGCCAGGTGATAAGTTTGCCGGGCACGATCACAAAGGCCCGCTGTGCCCGCCCGGGCATCGCCGCAAGGTAGGACGCCGCCGCCGGTCCAAGGTAGCGTACGGCCATCCGGAGCTCGATCGCCCGAATTTGCTCGACGCTTCCCGGGCCGGTCACTGGCTCGGCATCCCCCTCCACGAGGACCCGTCGGAGGGGCGGCGATGATTCGCTGATCGTCAGCGAGACGCGGGGGTTCCGTTCCAGGCAGTGAGCCCAGCGCGCCCCGGCGCGGGCGACAACCCAGAAGCGCCCCGCTTCCCACTGGTACCAGACCGGCACACTGTAGGGGTAGCCGTTCTCCCCCAGGCAGGAGAGCGTTGCCACCCGCCCTTCAGCCAGGAAGTGGGCGAGGTCAGCCGGGCCGAGTGGACCAGAGGCCGCGGCCTGCCAGACCCCTTCCTGCGCTGATCCGGTCGGACCGGCCACGCTCTCGTCGAGGAGGAGCCCGGCGAGCTGCTGGCCGACGAGCCCGAGCGCGTGCCGCGCGGCGCGTCGATCGGGGGCATCCGACCGCTCTCCGGTCGGGTCAGCCAGGATCACCCGGGCGAGGGCCAGAACCGCTGCGGCCGCGCGCTCGATCGGATCGGCCCCATCGGCCTGCTCGGCGAGCGCAGGCAGGCCCCGCGCGAGGCGATAGCGGCCGGTCTCCCCGTCGCGTGTGAGGTAGCCGCGGCGAACGAGTGTCCGGAGGATCGCCGACAGACTGCTCGGGCTGATCCGGAGATCTCGCCCGAGCTGACTCAGGGTCCGTCCTTCTGGTACCTTCCCGAGGTGCTCGAGGACATCCAGCGCCCGGACCACGGCCGGTACCGCCTCAGTATATGGCGCGGATCGCTGCGACATCGGGTCTCTTCAGGATCCGGAAATGTTCTGCATTATCCTGAACACTGCCATGGTGACGGGGATGCGCGCGGCTGTCAAGAGCTGTGCCGGTGCGGCTGAGGAGCGGGATGGGGCAGGCTCAATCACCCCCGGCGAGGGCAAGGCACGCCGCCGCCTCCGGTGCCATGGCCTGGCCGTGGCTCCAGGCCTGCTGGAATGCCTCCGCACCCAGGACGGCCCGTGCGACGGCCAGACCGGCCGTGCGGTCGTGCCGCTCGTCCGGTGCGAGTGAGGTTGCGGTCATGGGGCAGTTATCGGCGGCCGCGATGAGGGCGACGCCACGCGCGGTCTGCCCGATCTGGATCGCCGCGACGCCCGCGAAGCACAGGCAGTAGGCAGTGCCCCAGCGGGTGCCGCTCTGCTGGAAGATCGCCAGGGCAGTGCGGTAGCGTGCCAGGGCCGTGTGGGGATCGCCGCGCCAGCGGTCCAGATTCCCCAGGTAGGCGATCGTCCAGGCCAGGCCCCAGGTGTCTCCGGTGTCGCGAAACAGGGTCATGCTCTCGGCATATCGCATCGCGGCCTCCGCGAAGGCGCCGCGCAGACGTGCCAGGTTGCCGAGGCCGGCCAGCGTCCAGGCCTGGCCCCATCTGTCCTCAGCAGCGCGGAAGGCGCCCAGGCTCTCCTCCAGGTGCCTGCGGGCCTGCGCGTGATCACCCGCCGCCCGGGCGCCGGTTCCCAGGACGTAGAGCGCCTCGCCAATGCCCCAGGCGTGGCCGATCGCCCGGAACTGCGCGAGGGCCTGCGTGATGAGCGCGGCGCCCTGTTCACCCTGTCCCCGTGCCCGGGCGATCAGGCCGAGGTTGAAGGCGGCCGCGGCCGCGCCCCGACGGTCGTCCAGGGAGGCGAAGATCAGTCGGCTCTCTTCGGACAGGGCCTCAGCGGACGCCAGATCGCCCGCATCGCGGGCGAGGAAGCCAGCTCCGAGCAGGGCCCGCGCGATAACCGCCTGGTCAATCTGCTCTTTCCGGGCATATGCCAGCAGATGATCCAACCATTCGCGCCCTTCGCGAAAGCGCCCGCGAATCCAGAAGAAGCGCCACAGGGCACTGACGAGACGCAGGCCAGTCGCACGGTCCTCCGCGAGGCACCAGCCGAGCGCGGCCCGAAGGTTTGCCTCCTCATCCTGAAGCCGCCGGAGCCAGTGCACCTGCTCACCTCCCCAGAGCGCCGGCTCGGCTGTCTCGGCGAGATCGCTAAACCACCGAGCGTGCCGCGCACGGAGCGCCCGGATCTCGCCGGCCGCGTCCAGCCGTTCAGCGGCGTACGCACGGATTGACTCGAGCAGGTCATAGCGGGCGAGGTCCCCATCCGCAGATGAGAGGCTCACCAGCGACTTATCGATCAGGCGGCTGAGAAGGTCTAGGGCAGTCGAGTGGTCAATCCCGTCGCCGGTGCAGATCCCCTCTACCGCGGCGAGGGTGAAGCCGCCCGTGAAGACGGCCAGGCGCCGGAACAGGCGCCGCTCCGGTTCCGTCAGCAGGTCGTAGCTCCAGTCGATCGAGGCGCGCAGGGTGCGGTGGCGCGGCGGAACACCACGCCACCCGGCGCGCAGGAGGGCGAAGCGTTCGGCAAGCCGGGCCGCGATCTGATCGGGCGTGAGCAGGCGAATGCGGGCCGCTGCTAGCTCGATCGCCAGAGGATTGCCGTCCAGCTCCTGACAGATGCGGGCAACCGCCCGGGCGTTTTGCGCGGTGAGGGTGAAGTCAGGGCGCGCCGCCCGGGCACGCTCGCTGAAGAGCTGGACCGCCGCGTACTGGCCGATAGCCTCAGTCGGATCGGCCAGAGCGGACTTGATACGCTCAGGTCCGGGGACCGCGAGCGGCCGCACCGGCCAGACCACCTCGCCGGGAAGGTTCAGGAGCTCACGGCTTGTTGCCAGGATCGTGAGGTGCTCCCCACGTGGGAGGAGAGCCGTGATCAGCTGGCTGCACTCCGCTACGACCCGTTCGCAGCCGTCGAGGATCAGGAGCGCGCGGCGCGCGGCGAGATAGCGGATCAGTCGTTCGGCGGCGATCTCGTCGTTCTCCTCGCGCATGCCCACTCCCCGGGCAATCGCGAAGGCGACGGATGCGGGATCGGCGACTGCGGCAAGCTCGATCAGCCATGTCCCATCCGGGTAGTGGTCGGAGGCCGCGTGCGCTGTCGCGATCGCCAGCCGTGTCTTGCCGATCCCGCCGGGGCCGGTCAGGGTGAGAAGGCGTACCCGCTGGAGGAGCTGCGCGATCTCCAGCAGGTCGTTTTCTCGGTCGATGAGACTGGTGATCGGGCAGGGCAGTCGGATCGGGTCAGGGGGTGGGACAGCCCGGCCGGGGGAGCAGTGTGACGGCGCGTCATTGGCGGTGGCCGTGTTCTGCGGCCGTCCCCAGCGATCCTGGAGGAGCGACGCCATTGCGGCGATTGCTCGGCGATGGTCGCGGTAGAACTCGCTGTGGCCGATGGCAAGGCGCACCTGGACCTCCGGGATACCGAGGCCCTCGACGTAGCGGAGGGTAAGGAGCTGGTAGCTACGCCAGGCGTGAGAGGTCGGAGCGGCGCCCGCAGCCGGTCGGAGAGAGGCGATCATCTCCAGGAGCAGGCCGCGGAGTGCGCGTCCCATTCCCACGCCCGCGCGAGCCACCTCGGGCGGCGCGCGGCGGGCCAGCGCGCTCGTCTGGAGGTAAGCGGGGTCGTCCAGGTGAGCAAGAGCTTCTCGGATCAGACGGTGAAGATCAGGCAGTGGGGGGACGACAGGCTCCGGCACGGCCGGCCCGCCGGGGTGCTGCATCGCAACCTCCTTCGTCCTGTACGGGGTGCCTTCCGTCTTTGGAGACCGCATCTGCGCGGTCGGCCCGGGGGCGAGATGTGCCGTGTACCTGGTGCAAGCGATTATATATGTTAGGTCGATGCTGATCAAGGCGGCTGACCGGCATGATCGGGGGATTTTCCGGGCAGATTCGGGGGACCAGAGCCGTTGTCTTTCCCCATCGGGGCACGAGCATGGGGCGTGAATGCGCGTGACGGCGTGAGGCGGACGCGCAAATCTGGCGAGGTAAGGAGAAGATGGCGTATCAGCTCGAGGGGCGTCTCCTGGAGGTCTGCAACTGCAATGTGCTCTGTCCGTGCTGGGTTGGGGAGGACCCGGACGGGGGGACCTGCGATGCGATTGTTGCCTACCATTTCGACGATGGTCAGATCGAAGGGGTTGACGTCAGCGGTCTTACCGTGGCGATTCTCAACCACATCCCAGGGAATATCCTTCAGGGCAACTGGCGCGCCCTGCTGTGCATCGATGAGCGCGCGACACCAGAACAGCAGGACCGCCTGCTTCAGCTCTTCAGCGGGAAGCTCGGCGGTCCGGTCGCCGACCTCGTCCACCTGGTCGGTGAGGTCGTCGGCATCGAGCGCGTGCCGATCACCTTCACTGTCGAGGGCGGCCAGGGACAGATTCAGGTTGGTTCGTACGGGCGGGCCGAGCTTGCTCCGTTCTGTGGAATGACCGGTCAGCCCACTACACTCCATGAGAGCATCTTCTCGACTATTCCCGGCTCGCCGGCTTATGTGGGGAAGGCGGCCCTCTTCGAACTCGACGCGCCCCACTATGGCTTTCAGTTGAGCCTCTCGGATCACAACGCGGTCCAGGGGCACTTTCGCTTCGAGGCGTAACCCCGGCGGGTATGGGCACCCCAACCACCGGGTTCCCTGGAAACGTGGGGAACCTGTGAATGAAATGAAGGGAGGCAGGACATGTTCGGTACCCTCTGTCGCATGCGGCCCCGCGCCGGTCAGGAGGCGGCTGTTGTCGAGCTCTACCGCCGCTGGGACCGCGAGCGCCGTCCCCGGGTGCCGGGGGCCCTGGCCGCGTACCTGTATCGGCCGCGGCAGCGGCTCGATGAGCTGATCGGGGTCGTCGTGTTCGAGTCTGAGGACAGTTACGTCGCGAACGCGAACGACCCGGAGCAGGACCGCTGGTACCGGCAGTTGCGGGAGCTCCTGGAGGCTGATCCAGAGTGGGACGACGGCGACGTTATTCTGGCCGCAGTCTGGGGCGAGCGGTAGACGCCGTGCGGGGGGCGGTGCCACCGCCTCCCGCCGGAGCATGCGGAGGATGCGATGCGGGTGCGCACCGGCCGGGCCTATGACTACACCATTCAGGCGGTGCTTGCTGCGCTGATTGGCTTGGCCTGGCTGGCTCTCTGGCTCTGGGGGCGCTCACCCTACGGGCGCTTCCTCGACCACGAGAGCCTGGATCGACTCGATGCGGGCCATGGCCTCCTGATCATCTTCTTCGTCGCGGGCTGGACCCTCATGACGCTGGCGATGATGCTCCCAACGAGCTTCCCCCTGGTCGCGCTCTTCGATCGCCTCATCGCCAGCCGCCCGGACCGTCTTCTGCTGGTGGCACTGGTGGTCTCCGGCTATCTGGCCACCTGGACCATCTTCGGCATGATCGTTCATCTGCTGGACTGGGGGCTGCACCACCTGGTCGACCAGAGCCCGTGGCTGACGGCGCATGCCTGGGTGATTGGCGCGGGAACCCTGGCCGCGGCCGGGCTCTACCAGTTCACTCCCCTGAAGTATCACTGCCTTGATCGGTGCCGTTCCCCCATGAGCTTCATCGCCGAGCACTGGCAGGGGCGGTGTGCCTGGCTTGAAGCGTTCCGTCTTGGGATCCGCCACGGCCTCTTCTGCGTTGGTTGTTGCTGGACCCTCATGCTCCTGATGTTCGCCGTTGGAGTCGGGAGCATCGGCTGGATGCTGGTGCTCGGCGCGCTCATGGCGATCGAGAAGAACCTGCCCCGGGCGCGCTGGATCAGCCGGCCGCTCGGGATCGCCCTCGGTGCCGGGGCCGCGGCCGCCGCGCTCGGTGCGGTCGCGCTGCCGGTCCATTAGCTGTCCATGAGCTGATGAGCCACGCGCGATCGGGCCGCTAGCGCCGAATCACCCCAGCACTGACTGTCTCTCCCGCTGGCCTCCCCCGTGCAGGAACCCTATGGCCTGTCCCATCGCCGGAGCCGGGCCGGGCTCGCTCTGCCCCGAAAACCGGTAGAATAAAAGGACACGGCCCGGCTCCCACGGGCTGATACCGGAGGCGCGATGCTCCTTGCTGGCGATGTGGGCGGAACGAAGACGGACCTGGCGATCATCTCGCCGTCGGCCGGCCCGCGGGCCCCACTTGCCCGAGCCGAACTGCCGAGCGCGCGCTACCCGAGCCTGGAGGCACTGGTGCGCGCGTTCCTCGCGACGGTTGATCTCCCGGTCGAGCGCGCCTGCTTCGATGTGGCCGGGCCGGTCATTCGCGGGCGGGCGAAGATCACGAATCTGCCGTGGGAGGTTGAGGAGGAGCGGCTGGCCCGGGAGCTCGGCCTGGCCTCGGTCTGCCTGCTCAATGATCTTGAGGCGATTGCCTATGCTATCCCGCGGCTCGGGCCGGATGATCTGCGGACCCTGAACCCGGGTGAGCCGGACCCGTCCGGGGCGCTGGCGGTGATCGCTCCGGGGACCGGGCTCGGGGAGGCGTTCCTGACCCGAGACGGCGCGGGCTACCGTGCCCATCCGTCGGAGGGGGGCCATGCCGACTTCGCTCCGACGGACGCCCTGCAGGTGGGCCTCCTCCAGTACATGCTGGAGCGCTATGAGCACGTCAGCTACGAGCGCGTCTGCTCCGGTCAGGGCATCCCGCACCTCTACCAGTACCTGAAAGAGCGGGGTGCGGCGGACGAGGACGGCGCACTGGCGGCGCGCATCGCGGGCGCGGCGGACCCAACGCCGCACATCGTGCAGGCCGGTCTTGACCCGTCGGCCGGGTCGCCGCTCTGCGCGGCAACGCTGGACCTGTTTGTGGCGATCCTCGGCGCCGAGGCCGGCAACCTTGCTCTGAAGGTGCTGGCAACCGGCGGGGTCTATCTCGCTGGCGGCATTCCCCCGCGCATTCTGCCGCGCCTGGCAGATGGGCGCTTCATGCAGGCGTTCTGCCGGAAGGGGCGGTTCGCCGACCTGCTGGCACGGGTGCCGGTCCACGTTGTTGTGGCGGAGGCGGCCCTGATCGGCGCGGCATTCTACGGGCTGGAGCATCCCGAGGGGCGGCGCCCGGTGTGAGCGGACGCCGTGCCCCGGCACATCAACCGGGAGGTCGAAGGCATGCAGCTGGGAATGATCGGCCTGGGGCGCATGGGGTCGAATATGGTCGAGCGCTTGCTGCGGGCCGGGCACACCTGCGTCGTCCACGACGCGCGTCCGGAAGCGGTCCAGGCACTGGCGGCTCTCGGCGCAGTTGGTGCCGTCTCGCCGGGCGAGCTCGTTGAGCGGCTGGATCGACCGCGGGCGATCTGGCTTATGCTGCCGGCGGCTGCGGTGGATAGGATGATCGAAGCGCTGATCCCCCGGCTCGACGCGGGCGATATCATCGTTGACGGTGGGAACTCGCACTATCACGCGGACATCCGACGGGCGGCCGCGCTCGCGCCCCGGGGGATCCACTACGTTGATGTCGGGACGAGCGGGGGCATCCGGGGCCGGGAGCGCGGCTACTGCCTGATGATCGGTGGGGAGTCGGAGGCAGTTCGGCGCCTTGAGCCCATCTTCCAGGCCCTCGCGCCGGGGGTGGCGGCGGCGCCGCGCACGCCCGGCCGCGAGCGGGTCGGCGGCACCGCCGAGCAGGGCTACCTCCACTGCGGGCCGGCCGGGGCGGGCCACTTCGTCAAGATGGTCCACAATGGGATCGAGTATGGCCTGATGGCCGCCTATGCCGAGGGCTTCAATATCCTGCGCCACGCCGATGCCGGTACGCGGGCGCGGGCGGCCGACGCCGAGACGACGCCGCTGAGCAACCCGGACTATTACCGCTACCATTTCGACCTTCGGGAGATCGCCGAGCTCTGGCGGCGCGGGAGCGTGATCTCCTCCTGGCTCCTGGACCTGACCGCGGAAGCCCTGCTGACGGATCCGGAGCTGACCGCCTTCTCCGGCCGGGTCGCCGACTCGGGAGAGGGGCGCTGGACGATTGCCGCGGCGATCGATGAGGGGGTGCCGGCACCCGTGCTGAGCTCGGCACTCTACGAGCGCTTTGCCTCGCGCGGCGAGGCCGATTTCGCCGACAAGCTCCTGTCGGCCATGCGCTACGCCTTTGGCGGTCACGTCGAGCGGCCGGAGGAATAGGATGCCGACGAACTCGGATGCCCTGGTCGTGTTCGGGATCACCGGTGATCTCGCTTTCAAGCAGATCTTTCCGGCGCTGGCCGCGCTGGTCCGGCGCGGCGTCCTGACCGTGCCGATTATTGGCGTTGCTGGCTCCGGCTGGACGCTCGAGCAGGTGCGGGCGCGGGCGCGCGAGAGCCTGGAGCGGCACGGCGACTACGAGCCGGCGACCTTCACCCGCCTGGCCGGCCTGCTCCGGTACGTGGACGGCGATTATCGCGATCCGGCAACCTTCGACGCTGTTCGCGAGGCGCTCGGCGACGCACGCGCCCCTCTGCACTACCTGGCGATTCCCCCGAGCCTGTTCGAGACAGTGGTGGCCGGGCTGGCCCGGGTGGGCGCCCTCACCGATGCGCGGGTCGTCGTCGAGAAGCCCTTCGGCCGCGACCTCGCCTCGGCGCGGGCGCTGAATCGCACCCTGCACGCCTATGTGCCCGAGTCGGCGATCTTTCGGATCGATCACTTTCTCGGCAAGGAGCCGGTGCTCAACCTGCTCTATTTTCGGTTTGCCAATACCTTCCTCGAGCCAATCTGGAATCGGAATTATGTCGAGAGCATCCAGCTCACCATGGCCGAGAGCTTCGGGGTCGCCGGCCGCGGGCGCTTCTACGAGGAGACCGGGGCCCTGCGTGATGTCTTTCAGAACCATCTCCTCCAGGTGATTGCTCTGCTGGCGATGGAGGCGCCGCCGGCCCATGATCCGGAGGCGATCCGCGATCAGAAGGTCGTGGCGTTCAAAGCGATGCGCCCGCTGGATCCGCGTGACGTCGTGCGGGGGCAGTTCCGGGGCTACCGTGACGAGGAAGGAGTTGCTCCCGACTCACCAGTGGAGACCTTCTTCGCCCTGCGACTCTTCCTCGACACCTGGCGCTGGGCCGGCGTGCCTTTCTATGTCCGGGCTGGCAAGTGCCTGCCGGTTACTGCGACCGAGGTTGTCGTGACATTCCGTCCACCGCCGCTCGACATCTTCGGTCCAGCCGACCCGGGAGGGCGCAACTATTTCCGGGTGCGGCTCGGTCCCCACGTCATCCTTTCCCTCGGGGCGCGGGTGAAGGTGCCGGGCGAGGCGATGGTCGGGGAAGAGGTGGACCTGCTCGCTCGTCAGCACCCTGGCGATGAGATGCTGCCCTACGAGCGGCTGCTGGAGGATGCCCTGCGCGGGGATCCGGTCCTGTTTGCCCGCCAGGATGCCGTCGAGGCGGCCTGGGCGGTGGTGGAGCCAGTGCTCGAGAACCCGCCGCCGCTCTATCCCTATGAGCCGGGCACCTGGGGGCCGCCGGAGGCGGCGCGGATTATCGGGGCGCACGGCCCGTGGCGCAACCCGCGGGTCCGCGAGGCACACCGGTGAGCAGGAGCGGCTCGGATAGGGGCGTCGGTGCGCCTGGCCCCAGACAGGCGTTCACTGCGGCCGCGGGTGAAGCACATAACCTGCTCACGATCAATACCGGCTCCTCCAGCCTGAAGGCAGCGGTGTATCGCCTCGACGACCGTGAGGGGCGGCTGCTTTCGATAACTGTCCTGCGCATCGGCCACGTCGACGGCCGGGTCCGGGTCGTTGATGAGCAAGGAAATGTCCTGGCCGATAGGGGGATGCCGGTCGAAGATCATGCTGCTGCTCTCGTCACGATACTGGAGTGGCTGCGGCAACAGCACCTTGAGGATGGACTTGCGGCGGTTGGGCATCGCATTGTGTATGGGGGAGAGCTGTATGAGCCACAGCTGATCACGCCGTCGCTCGTAGAAGAGCTTGAGCGACTTATCCCGGTCGATCCGGAGCACCTGCCGCAGGCGATCGCCGCGATTCGTACCTTCACCCATCTGCATCCGGATCTGCCACAAGTCGCCTGTTTCGACACGGCGTTCCATGCGGGAATGCCGCGGGTCGCGCGGCTCTATGCCCTTCCCCGCCCACTGATTGAGGCGGGAATCCTCCGCCACGGCTTCCACGGCCTCTCCTACGAGTACGTGTTTGGAGAACTGAGACGATTGGATCCTCAGGCAATGGGTAGCCGCGTAGTGCTCGCTCACCTGGGCAGTGGCGCGAGTATGGTCGCAGTACGGGGCGGTGTCTCCATTGATACGACGATGGGATTTACCCCTACTGGCGGCCTGGTGATGGGCACACGCCCCGGCGATCTTGATCCAGGGGTGCTGCTGTACCTGCTTCAGGTACGGGGTATCGGTCCATCGGCACTTAACCATCTTCTCAACCAGGAGTCAGGACTCCTGGGACTCTCCGGCACGACCGCGGATATGCAGGATCTGCTGACCCGGGCGCCAGCAGATCCGCGGGCTGCTGAGGCGGTTGAGCTGTTTTGCTACCAGGCGAAGAAGTATCTCGGCGGGCTCATCGCCGTCCTCGGCGGGCTCGATGTGCTGGTGTTCACCGGCGGTATCGGCGAGCACGCGGCGCCGGTGCGCCAGCGGATCTGCGAGCGGCTGGAGGCTCTCGGCATCGCCCTGGATCCAGACCGTAATGCCGCGAATGCACCGGTTATCTCTCGGCCGGATAGTCCGGTTACTGTGCGGATCATTCCGACCGATGAAGATTGTGTGATCGCTCGTCATGTGCGCCGTATCATCGCGGGAAAGGAATGAGGACAATGCCCTACCGATTTGATCCAACCATCTCCAGCGCGGTGCGCGCAGGAGAGCCCCACCTGGCGCAAGCTCCCCTTACTCCTGATCTGCTTAACCGCCTCGACGGTTACTGGCGTGCGGCGAACTATCTCACAATTGGCCAAATCTACTTACAGGATAATCCTCTGCTCCGCGAGCCCCTACGCCCGGAGCACATCAAGCCGCGCTTGCTGGGGCACTGGGGAACGTCGCCGGGCCTCTCGTTTATCTATGTTCATCTGAATCGTCTTATTGTCGAGCGTGATGCGAATGTGATCTTCCTGGCTGGACCGGGCCACGGCGGGCCGGCCGTCATAGCCAATGTCTATTTGGAAGGCACCTACTCGGAGATCTATCCAGAGGTCGGCCAAGACGAGGAGGGACTGCGGCGGCTATTCCGGCGGTTTTCCACACCTGGTGGTATCCCGAGCCACGTCAGTGTACCTACTCCTGGTTCAATCCACGAAGGCGGCGAGCTCGGCTACGTGCTCGCCCATGCCTTTGGTGCAGCATTCGATAATCCGGACCTGCTCGTCATAGCAGTCGTCGGAGACGGCGAGGCCGAAACCGGTCCGCTGGAAGGTTCCTGGAAAGGGATCAGCTTCCTGAATCCTGCCCGCGATGGGGCAGTGCTACCGATTCTTCACCTGAACGGCTATAAGATCGCTGGCCCGACTGTCCTCGGCCGCTCGGATGATGCCGCGATCCGCGCGCTACTGGAGGGACACGGCTACTGTGCCTTCTTTGTCGAGGGTGATGATCCGAGACGGCTCCACCAGGAATTCGCAGCAACCCTTGATGCCTGTTATGAGTGGATTCGATCGATTCAGCAGACAGCGCGCGAGCGTGCCGTCACCGAGCGCCCGCGTTGGCCAGCCATCGTGCTGCGAACGCCCAAGGGCTGGACCGGTCCGAAGGAAGTTGACGGCTATCCGGTCGAAGGGACCTTCCGGTCACATCAGGTGCCTCTGCCGCATGCACGATCGGACCGACGTCAGCTTGCTGCGCTAGAGGCCTGGCTCCGCAGCTACCGGCCAGAGGAACTGTTTGACGAGCGGGGACGCCTTCGGCCAGAGCTAGCTGCCTTGGCCCCTCGGGGTGATCGGCGCATGGGAGCGAATCCCCATGCGAATGGCGGCCGTGTTCTGAAGGATCTTGACCTGCCCGACTTCCGCGCCTACGCAGTCGCGGTCGAGCGTCCTGCGGTGACACGCGTTGAATCGACGCGCCGGTTCGGCGAACTCCTCCGGGACGTCTACGTGCGCAACCGGACGAACTTCCGGTTGTTCTGCCCGGACGAGACGGCTTCGAACCGTCTGGATGCCGTCTTTGCAGTCGAGAAGCGCTGCTTCGTCGGCCGCACCCTCGACCTTGATGACCACGTGGCGCCGGATGGACGGGTGATGGAGGTGTTGAGCGAACACCTCTGCGAAGGGTGGCTGGAAGGCTACCTGCTGACGGGTCGCCACGGCCTCTTCGCGACCTATGAGGCCTTCGCGATGGTCTCCGCCTCTATGACCGTTCAGTATACTAAGTGGCTGGAGGAGATGGTTCGACTCCCCTGGCGTGCGCCGATCGCCTCGTTGAACATCCTGCTGACCTCGACCTGCTGGCGCAACGATCATAACGGCTTCAGCCACCAGGGACCTGGCCTGATCGATGTCATACTTTCCAAGCGTGGTACAGTTACCCGCATCTACTTGCCGCCGGATGCCAATTGCCTGCTTTCGGTCGCTGACCACTGTCTGCGTAGTCGTAATTATGTCAATCTTATTGTTATCGACAAGCAGCCCCAGCTCCAGTGGCTACGGATGGACGAGGCAATCGCCCACTGTGCCCGAGGAGCGTCAACCTGGTCATGGGCCAGTACTGCTTCGGACGGCGTGCCGGACGTTGTTCTGGCGGCGGCGGGAGATATTCCGACCCTGGAGACGGTCGCGGCGGCGTGGTGGTTACGGCAGGTCGCACCGGAACTGAGGGTACGCGTCGTGAATGTGGTCGATCTGATGACCCTGTTCCCTCCTGATGTCCATCCTCATGGGATGACTACCGAGCAGTTCACTGACCTCTTCACCGAGGATCGTCCAGTGATCTTCGCCTTCCACGGTTACCAGCGGGCGATCCATCAGCTCGTCCATGGACGCCCGAATCCGCAACGGTTCCATGTGCGCGGTTTCAATGAGGAGGGGACAACGACCACACCATTTAATATGGTGGTGCTGAATGGGATGAGCCGCTATCACCTGGCGATCGAGGCGATTCGTCACGCCGAGTCTCTGCGGTCGCGCGCAGCAGAGTTAATCGCAGACGCCCGGACGCGGATCTCAGCGGCGACAGCCTACGCGCTCGAACACCTGGAGGATCCGCCGGAGATCCGGGACTGGACCTGGGATGCCCTGTCCTGAACAGCCAGGTGGCACTGGCATGGTACGGCCAGTCCTGTATCCGTGCGTAGTGTGGTTTTGCTCCGTGACCGGCCCCGGGCTTCGCGCTGATCTCCATCTAGCACAATAGCTCTCGCTCCAGCTCCAGGATCTGCTAAGCCCGGCGGAGCGTTGTCAAGCCACACCCCTCGTCGGTCTGGCACGATTGGTCCAAACCGCCGGGGGCGTTGTCTCGGGCTTCACCGCTGAATGGGTCAGGTGATCCCTGATACCGTACTGCGATCACACGGATATCTGAGCCGTCTCTTACGGAAAACCAGATCCGGATCGGGCTATCCTCGAAATGGTAGGTTGATCTCACCGCCGCATCCAGGACGCCTGCACAGCATCATCCTGGGCTGGTCCGGACGCGGTGGTTGGGAGACCTGTCGGGGAAGAGGTCCCGGGAACCGGGGAGGATACGGGTGGAGTACCAGGACTACTACGCGATCCTCGGCGTTCCCCGGACGGCGACTGAACAGGAGATCCGTGCAGCTTACCGGAAGCTCGCGCGCCAGTATCACCCGGATGTTAACCCGGGCAATCGAGAGGCCGAGGAGCGCTTCAAGCGCATCAACGAGGCCTATGAGGTCCTGAGCGATCCGGAGAAGCGTCGCCGCTACGACGAGCTGAGCGCCCGCTGGCAGGAGTACCAGCGGTGGGAGCAGGCCGGTCGCCCGCCGGGCAGGGGCGATCCGTTCGCCGGATTCAGCCCGTCGGGAGCCCACTTCACGTACCGTTCGGTCGATCCGGCGGACCTGGAGGATCTGTTCGGGACGGACTCGCCGTTTTCGGAGTTCTTTTACACCCTCTTCGGCCGCCCCACGGGGCGCCGCGCGTCGCGGGCGTGGGCCGGGGCCAGGGATCTCGAGGCGCGGCTCACGGTCACCCTTGCCGAGGCTTACCAGGGAGCGCGGCGGACGCTCACGTTCAGTGCGCCGGACGGCTCGACCCGACGGATTGAGGTCACCATCCCGCCGGGGGTAGATACGGGAACCCGCCTCCGCCTGCCGGGACAGGGGGCACGGCCCGCAGCCGATCTGCCGCCGGGCGATCTGATCGTCACGATCGAGGTCCTGCCGGATCCACGGTTTGAGCGCCGCGGTGATGACCTCTACTATCGCACGACGGTCCCGTTTACCGATCTCATCCTCGGCGGCGAGACCCGTGTGCCGGTCCCCGACGGTCGGACACTCCTGCTAACCATCCCGGCTGGCACTCCGGACGGCCAGACCTTCCGCCTGCGGGGCCAGGGGATGCCGCGGCTGGACCACCCGGGTGAGCGGGGAAGCCTGCTGGTGGAGGTCCATGCTGGCCTGCCGGAGCGCCTGTCTCCGCGCCAGCGCCAGCTCCTGGAGGAGTTCGCGCGCGCCCAGGCCGGGGCCGAGGGAGGAGCAAGGACGCGATGACTGAGCACAATGACCCGATCCGGTACTGGCGGCTGGAGATGGTGGCGGAGATGGTTCGCCTGCCGCCCCACCGGATTCGGGCGTATGTCCGCCGCGGGCTGATTCGTCCAACCCGGTTTGCCGGTCGAACCATGCTCTTCGGGGAGGCGGAGATCAGTCAGCTCCGGCGCATCCGCCGCCTTCAGGAGGATCTGGGGATCAACCTCGCCGGGCTAGAGGTCGTGCTCCGCTTGCTGGACGAGATCGCCGCTCTCCGTGCCGCGCTCGGTGATCGGCTGGCGGAGCCGGCCGCGCCACCCGGTGAGGGGGATGAGCGCCCCGATGCGCCTCCTGCCCTACCACCCTCCCCGCGATGATCACTGCACGACACGGGAGGAGAGGCCGGAATGCTAACCTTTCAGCAGATCCACGATCTGGTGACGTTTGACGGCGGTAGCGATCTGGTCCTCAGCACCTACCTCAACCTGACCCCGGACCGCCAGATCCGCCGGACCTACCGTGTGGCATTCGAGGATCTGGTCCGCCAGCTTGAAGAGACTATCTCCGGGGAACAGCGGGCGGCGCTCGCCCGCGAGGCGGAGCGGGTCCGACAGTATCTGGAAGCCGCGCTGCCGCCCGGGCGGGGCGTGGCAGTCTTTTCGTGTGCGCCGCGCGGGCTCTGGGAGGCGATCTCCCTGCCGGTTGTGGTGGGGGAGAGCATATACCTGGGACGACGGCCGTACGTGCGCCCCCTGCTGGATGTCCTCGATGAGTACGAGCGGTATGCGGTTGCCCTGGTGGACAAGGAGAAGGCCCGTCTCTTCACGGTTTATCTCGGCGAGATTGAAGAGCACACGCTGGTCGTTGATCCGGTGCCCGGCAAGCACGATGAGGGGGGCTGGTCGCAGGCCAACTACCAGCGTCACCACGAGGCACACGTGTACTGGCATCTGAAGCGCGTGGCTGATGAGCTCTCGGCCCTGCTTCGGCGGCGCCCCTTCGACCGCCTTGTCCTCGCCGGCCCGGAGGAGGCGACGAGTGAGCTGCGCCGCCTCCTGCCGCGGCCCCTCCGTCAGCGGCTGGTCGCGACCTTCCCGGCGGAGCTGTTCGCGAGCCCGGCGGAGATCCTCGACCGCACCCTGGCGATCGAACGGGAGGTGGAGCGGGAGGAGGATGCGCACCTGGTCGAGCGGCTGATCGAGACTGCGACGGCGCGCGGCCTGGCCGTGCTGGGGTTCGCGGCGACCCTTGAGGCGGTCTGGACCGGCGGGGTTCACCAGCTGGTAGTGGCCGACGGGCTGGAGCATTCGGGAAGCGAATGTCCCGGCTGTGCTCGCCTGTCGCTCGATGTGCCGGCTTCCTGCCCGGTCTGCCAGGACCATCCGCAGGCGCTGTCAGATGTTATCGAGCGGGTGATCGAGCGGACGCTCGAGGAAGGTGGGGCAGTCAAATCGGTGATGGGATCGGCGGCGGACCGCCTGCGGGAGCGGGGCGAGGGGATCGGGGCGTTCCTGCGCTACGCGGTGGGGTGAGTGTTCGTCTGGCCTCTGATTGTCGCGGCATATTTTCAGAGAACAATTTGATTCTCTGCAAAGACGACACGCAGACCCCAAAGCGCCCGACACCCGCTATACTCTCCCCAGACCAATGAGTACCCCCACCTGCCGCCGTGCCCGCCAGGGCCAGCGCCCACTCACCTCCCTCGCCTTTGCCCTGGCCCTGCTCGGCCTCCTCCTTACCCCGGCGAGCGCCTCCGCCCACGCCGAGCCGGTTCAGTCCAGCCCGCCCGCCAACGCTATCCTGGACCAGCCCCCGACCCGCGTGACCATCTGGTTCTCCGAGCGGATCGAGCCTCGCCTTTCTCACCTCGCGGTCTACGACGCCGCGCGGCATGCTATGACCGCCGGCCCGGCCGCGGTGGATCCCGCTCAGCCCTATCGCCTCTCGGTACCACTCCGCCCCCATCTCCCTGACGGGACCTATACCGTTGCCTGGCAGGTCGTCTCCGCCGATGATGGGCACGCGACCGCAGGCGCCTTCGCCTTCGGCATCGGCGTGCCTCCCACCGCGCCGGCGGTGTCTGCGACCCCGCGCGAATCCACCGCTGGCGCACCCACACCGGCCGGGGTGATCGGCCGCTGGCTGACCTACCTCGGCGCGCTCCTCGTCCTCGGCACGGCGGCCTTCTCTCTGCTGATCGTGCGCCCGGCCGATCGCCGCGGTGTCCCGCCCGCTGACCCGGGCGACCGCCGTCTGCCCCTGGCCGTCGTGGCGCTGGGTCTGCTCATCCTCGGCCAGCTCCTTCGCCTGCTGGATGAGCTTGCCGCGGCCGCGCCAGCAGACCCGGCCGGGCTCCTACTGGGAAGCCGCATCGGCGCGCTCTGGCTCGGCCAATCCGGCCTCATCGCCGCGGCGGCCGGGCTCATCGCCGTGCGGCGGGTCATCCGGCGCTGGCTCTGGCCCGGCCTGCTTCTCCTGGCGCTGGCCGCGATCACCGACCTTGCCGCCGCGGGCCACGCCGCCGCAGGCGGCCTCCTCGCCTATGGGAGCCTGATCCAGGCAACCCTTCCCTGGGCCAGCCAGTCCGCCCTCTACCTCCGGGCCGCGACCCTCCTGCTGGAGAGCGCTCCGGTCCTGACCCTGGCGCTCGACTGGCTTCACCTCGCCGCGGCTGGCGTCTGGATCGGCGGGCTCATCACCCTTGCCGTCTGGGCGCCAGACGGTCCTCCCGACCTCCTCGGAACCGCCGGCCGGCGCTTCGCGCGGCTCGCCCTGTTGGGAATGGGCATCATCCTCCTGACCGGTCTCTACAACACCTGGCTCTATATCGACAGCCCGTCTGCCTATCTCGCCAGCGGCTACGGCCGGGGGCTCCTGCTCAAGCACCTCTTCGTCATCCTTCTCCTGGGTCTGGCCGCTTTCAACCGCCTGGTCAGCGTGCCGCTCCTCGCCGGTCGGCGCGCGCTGACCGGGCTTCCCGGGCCGGTGCGCCGCCTGCTGGCCGGCGACCCGCGCCGGGCCATCCGACTGGAGGCGGGAGCCGGCGTCCTGGTCCTGCTCGCCACCGGTCTCCTGACCTCCCTTCCCCCGACCCGTGCCGCCGACCAGATCCTCCGCAACCCGTCCCGCGTGCTTGCCCTGGCCCGGCGGCCGTTCTCCGTCACCCTCCCTGCGGAGCCTGGCGCAGAGATTCGCCTGACCATCACCCCCGGGCGGGTCGGGCCAAACACCTACGCCGTTCAGGTAGACGAGCACGGCCGGCCGGCGGCGGACATTCACCGCGTCGTCCTCGAGCTCACGCCGCTCGACCTGACCTCAGGCGGCCCGAGCATCATCGACCTCGCCGCACGCGGGCCCGGCACGTTCACTGCCAGCGGGCTCGTGCCGAGCACGAGCGGCGTCTGGCAGGCCCGCGTGCTCGTCTACCGCCGCGATGGGAGCATCGCCTCCGCCGCAACCACCATGGAAGCGAGCAGTAGCTGGCTCGGTCTCTTCGATGAGCGCGCCCGGACCGCCCTCGCCCGAGCCCGGGCGGCGATGGCGCGCCTGCGGTCAGCCCGGATGGTCGAAGCGCTCGGGAGCGGCACCGGCGCCCCGTCGATCACCCTGTACGCCTTCGCCGCACCGGACCGCCAGCGAATCGACGCTGGAGACGGCGGCACGGTTGTGCAGATCGGGGCAACAACCTACACCCGCGAGCAGACGGACCGCGCCTGGCGCATCGAAACTGGCACAACCCCATACCGCTGGCCGGACGACGCCTACGCCTACCTGACCGCCGGGGTCGGGGGCATCGTTATCGGCGAGGATGTCATCCTCGGCGAGCCCTGCACGGTAGTGGCCTTCTATCTGCCGCCAGCCGATGCCCTCTATGAGGAATGGATCGGCCAGCGCGACAACCTGATTCACCGGGAGGTCATGGTCGCCCCCTCCCACTACATGACCAGC
>JADGGD010000162.1 GCA_019690095.1 Chloroflexota bacterium | reverse complement strand
CCCAGATCATTGGTAAGAGCGAAGGTGCAACTCGGGTCATTCAGCATCGCGCGCTTCAGGCTCTGGCGCGGGCGCTGCGCCAGACGGGCTGCCGGCCGCACGGTGAGCCCGGCCGATCGCCTGGCTAGTGCACTGGACGAGCTCGACCAGCAGGGCTGGGATCTCGACGCGTTCCTATCGGAGCACGGCGACCTCACTCCTACAGTCGAGGCGGCGATCCGGGCCGCTGCACGGGTTCGCCGTGCGCCGCGGCCGGTCCCGTCGCCGGAGTTCCGCGCCCGGGCCCGAGCGCGTTTCGCGGCGCACGTCCTGCACGACAGCGGGCGGATGTCCTGGCGCCATCGCCTGGTGGGGCTGCTGACGCCGGCGGCTCGTTCGGTCGCTGCGGCGTGCGCAGCCGCGCTCGTTCTGGTCTTTGCCCTGAGTGGCATCCGGACGGCGTCGGCCTCTGCCCTGCCGGGCAGTCCGCTGTATCCGGCAAAGCTGGCCGTTGAGCAGATTAACCTCCTCGTTGCGATCTCGCCGGATGCACGGGCCCAGGCTCACCTGAACATCGCGATGGATCGGCTGGCCGAAGCGGAGGCGGCGGCGCGCCAGGAGAATCTCGCCCTTGTTCCGGCGCTTCTGGACAGCTATGAGCAGCAGGTTGCGTCGGCGCGGCTGGCGGCCCAGGCGGCCAGCCCTGCCTCGCGTGATGTGATTGCTCGTCGCATTGCACAGCTGGATGATCAGCACCGGCAGATCGCTCCCCTCGTAGATCAGGCAGGACGGTTTGCGTCGCCGACAGCGACCCCGTCGGCTCCGACTGCTGTGCCAGTCATGACGCCGAGTCCAGTCACTGCCCGCTCAATCGTTAGCCGCCCCTCTCCATCACGCGCGGGCGTCGACGGGGATCACCCCGAGGCCGGCGGTCGCGAGAGCAAGCCGCGCGACATTCGCGCCGCGCCGACTGCCGGGCCGCCAGTGGTCCACGTGACGCCGCCTACAGCATCCCGCGCGCGGCCGACCATAACCCAGGATCAGGCTCTCGATACCCTGATCGCACGGGCCCTTGATGGTGATGCTGATGGGGCCAATGCGGCGCTCGCGGTGTACGTGGAGCAACTGCGGGCACGTCTGTCCGAGTCGAACGGACAGGGTCGCCTTCAGAATGACCGTGCCCGCCTCCAGGCCGCGCTGAGCCGCGTGACAGGACCAGCCCGCCAGCCGATTGAAGCGGCACTCCAGGCGCTGGGCACCGGGTCGGATGATAACGGGACCGGTCCGCCCGGTTCGGATCGCTCCTCTGCCGCGACGCGTGATCGCACGGAGAATCGGCATGAGCCCTCGGCTCGCGGCGGCCGCCCGTCCTCTCCTGGATTTTCCCAGGACCGTGCACTCGGTTCACGCGGGGTGTCGGACGGGCCGGGGCTGACAGCACCGACCATCCCTGCTGACTGGTCGGGCCTACCGTCTCGTGGTGTGATCAGCCGAACGGCGGCTGGGACTGATCCTCTACCAGCCGATTCGCGATCTTCCCGCATGCCGCCAAAGGACGTGGTTGGAGGCCCGGGCCACTCGGCTCCCCCCCAGCTCGATTCACCGGCGGCGGTTGATGATGAACCCTTCTCAGAATCCAGAGTCATCCCACGCCGTGGGTGGAGCAAGATAGACGGTCCGGCATCGCCGAGTGCGGTGCTCAACGAGTCGACCGACCGACCTGGCGACCGTCGGCGGAATGGCTCGGCTGCCCGATCAGGGTTCCATGGGGATCAGCGTTAAATGGGTATTAGCGTTAATCCGGTGATCTTGAGCGCAGGGCCATTTCTCCTCACCTGGCAGGGCTTCTTCACGGGTCTGGCGGTCGTGGCTGCGCTCGCCGCCGCTGTGGGATCTCTTCCCCGACACGGCTTTGCCGCCAACCTCGCCGTCGATGTCGTGATCTGGGTGATTCCACCGGCCATGGTCGGGGCTCGACTCTTCCATGTCCTTGATTCGTGGAATTACTACTCGTTCCATCCGACGGAGATCGTAGCCTTTGGCCAAGGGGGTGCCTCGCTTCCGGGTGCCTGGGTCGTTGGAGCCGCGGTGGCCTTCCTGTTCGCGCGGCGGCGTCGGCTCCCGGTGGGGGCGTTCTTTGATGCGCTGGTCCTCCCGGTCGTGCTTGGCCTCGCCACGGGCCGGGTTGGTGATTTCCTGACCGGAGCCTATCAGGGACGCCCGACTGGCCTCCCCGTCGGGATCGTGTATCTGCACCCGGCCTCGTATGATCACCACCACGTGCCGGTTCATCCGTCTGCCCTGTATGAGATCGGCTGGGATGCGCTGATCGTCGGGATCGTGTTCGCGCTGCGGCGTCTGCGTCCCCCGGCTGGGGTTCGCTCCTGCCTGTTTGCCGTGCTCTGGGGGGTAGGGCAGGTCGGGATCGGCTTCACGCGCGAGCTCCCTCCGGATGTGATGGGATTGGGGCAGGCCCAGATCATCGGCGCCGTCGTGGCGGTGATCGGTAGCCTGATCCTGGGCCTCATTCTCTGGCGAGAGCGCATGCGGTCTGCACGGTCGTCTGCCGTTCGCAGGGCCCTGGCGCATCCGGGCTAATTCTTGATCAAGGAACGGCGGCGCGCCCGGGCCCGGTGGCCTCTCCCGCAGAGTTGCGGCGTTGGCTGGTAAACCGTTGATGGTTCTGCCGGGGTATTGAGAGCAAGCGACCTCTCACCAGGGCCGGCGGTCACTGGACGGCCGCGCTGTCGAGCTTATGCTTCACCCGGGCCGATCCAGGGATTGGCCCGGTGGTTGCTCATGCCGACGCCGAGTATCCGAGCACGGGGAAGGACGCGTGGATTACCGATGGCCTGTTCGTCAACACGTGGGAGGAGCTGGCGCAGTTTCTCGTCGCGTTCTCTTTGCCCGCCTGCCGCTCGCGGCCGTAGCTGCGGCCCTGGCCGGCTGCGGTGGTGCCGCGGTCCGGCCGTCGCCCTCGTCCAACGCCGGGCACCCGGATCGGGCTTATCCTGGACCGTCCCATCTGGGAGTGCCCCCCTCGCCGGTTCCCCGCGTTGTCGTTCCGTCGATCGCCGTGCCAACGCCGACGCCGAGCCCCTCTCCAACCCCGGCGCCGCGAACCATCAGCCTGTGGACAACTCGCTCGGACAGCGCGTGGATCGCTGCACTCCGCGAGGCGATCGGCGTGTTCCGCGCGACGCGCCCCTACCTGACTGTTGAGGTAACCGGAGGCCGTAATGACTTCGGCGATATCGTGGCCGGGCTGGGCACCGGCAATGGCCCGGACGCGATCGAGCCGGGTGATCTGGTGCCATTCGCCGCCCGCGGTCTGCTCAAGCCGCTTGATGCCCTTCTCTCGCCTGCGACGGTGAGTTCAGCTAACTATCTGCCCGCCATGTGGGAGAACGGCCGCTGGCAGAGTACGACCTACGGCATCCCTGCTCTCGACCACGGCCCGGAGCTCGGCCTCGTGTGGAATACGTCGCTCACAGCCACGGCGACCGCGCCGCGCACGTGGGATGAGCTCTACGTCTTCGGGCTGCGCCTCACCCGTCAGGATGCTTCTGGGGCTATCCAGAGCCTCGGTTTCGATCCTCTCGACGGGGTCGGTGGGCTTCTCGATACCGCTCGTGACGTGACCGGCGTGCCGTGGTTTGATGCCGCAAATGGTCGAGTTATGCTGGCGAGTGCGCCGTATGAAGAGTATCTCCAGGGGATTGCGTCGTTCTACAGCAAGATCGGCACGGATCGCATCATCAGCTTTCGGCAGACCCACCATCTCCTGACCAGCTCACGCCAGGGAGCCATTAACGAGGGGAAGCAGGTGGCCCTTCTCGATGGTTACTGGTCCGTCGCCGAGATCGCTCGCTTCGCCGCCGATGCCTCCTGGAGATTTGAGTTCACCTGGGTTCCGTCCAGCCCGCCGGGGACGACCATCCAGCGCGTCGGCGGTCGGGTACTTGGAATTCCGTCCGCGGCGCGATACCCGGATGCAGCCTGGGAGCTCGTCGTTTTCTTAGCCGGCGACACCACCAATCGGCTCCTGTGCGTGCGGATCGGGACCTGCGCGATGACTCGCTCATTCCTTGCCTCGGGGACCTGGTCCGTGCACCCTGGCCTCGCCTTCTACGTTGATTCACTGCGAAGTGCCGCTCGGCTGGTATCGCGTGGGAGCAACGCGGTGACTGGGTATGCCCAGGCAAAGTGGGCCCAGGCGATCACCGGCGTCCTGACCGGCCGGCTGTCGATCAAGGACGCCCTCACTGCCGCCCAGAATGCAATCCAGGTCGCCGCCGGGCGGGCGCGTGCCTGACGATCTAGCGGGCAAGTGAGGTAGCCTGACGGGCCTCGTGTGCCCGTTCGGCTTCGCCGAGCCGTTCGAACAGATCAGCGGCCTCACCGGCCAGTGCCGTCCCGCGGCGCACATCCCCGCGCTGGAATGCCACCTGGGCCAGCCCCCATCGGCACTCCGCGACCAGCCCCCGGGCCCCGGCTGTTGCTGCTACCTGCTCTCCCTGGGTGAACAGCTCCTCGGCCACATCCAGCTGCCCCTGGCGCAGACGGACGTCGCCCAGGTTGTGGAGAACATTCGCGCGCGTGCCAGGGTCCTCGAGCCCGGCGGCGAGGACCGCTGTGTAGCGAGCAGCGGCTTCGGCGAGCCGACCCTGTCGACGCAGGAGATCGGCCTGGCTCGCCCGGACAATTGCCACGTCGTCCCCGCGCCCGTGGCGCGACAGTATCTCCTCTGCCTCTTCGAGCAAGCGCCAGGCCGTGGCAAAATCGCCCCGCTCGCGTGCCGCCCTCCCGAGCAAGCGCATCGCGTGGCCGACGCCCCGCAGATCGCCCGCCTGGCGCAGGATCTCGACTGCTTCGGCCGCCCGCACGCGTGCCTCGCGATAGCCGGCCGTTCCCAGTTCGTAGTGGAGATAGGCTAATCCGTAGGTGTTCCACCCGGCCGCTCGCCCGTCCCCAAGGCGCCGCGCAGCGTCGACCGCGCGATGGAAGAACTCGAGCCCTTCGCGCCAGTAATGTCGAAGCCAGAAGAAGTTCCGGAGCGCGTGTGCTAGCTCGACAAGAAGCTGATCGAATCGCCGGGGTGGCACCTCGGGATCATCCACAGTCGCCAGGCGCGCCGCGGCCTCGGTCAGTGCCAGCACGTTGTCGATCTCGGCCTCGATGCGGCCGTAGCTCGCCCACTGGCGGACGCTTCCGGCGTAGGTCGCGGCAAGCGCACAGTAATGATGGATCGCACCGTACACAGCGCGGCGCTCCTGGCGCGCGTCCAGGGGTAATCGGCGCCGGACGAAGGCACGGGCGATCGGGTGGAGGGCGTACTGGCGCTCCTCCTCGGTCAGTCCTTCGGTTGCCTCGAGGAGTGATGCCTCTAGTAGCTCGTCAATCCCCGCCTCGGGGTCAGCTGCCTCCACGGCTGCGGCAACGACCGCGGGCCGGTGGGCAGGGCCCGCGAAGATCGGCAGGACGCGCAAGACCTGCCGTGCATCCTCCGATAGGACCTGTACGGAACCGGCGAACATCTCCTCGAAGACACTCCCCTCCGCGTGCTCGACACGCGCCTGTACCCGTTCCAGCGTCTGTCCTTGCCGAAGCTGACCAGCTGCCCAGACTGTCAGGAGCGGAAATCGCCGGGTGGCATCGGCCAGCGGACGGAGTGCTGCGTCGGGCGCCATGGCGATGCTTTTCACCGACTGGCGTGCTCCCTCGCTTCGGAGCAGAAGGAGGGCCTCGTCGACCTCGAGCGGCCCGAGCGCGACCGCCGATACGCGCGGCGGCAGACGCCGCCGCGTCGTGACCAGGGAGCGGGTCGGCGAGGGAAGATCCAGGAGAAAACTCAGCACCGCCGGATCCGCACGATCGACATCATCAACCACGATCAGAACCGCGCGCCTCCCGAGAATTTCTCGGAGCGCCGACCGCCGGTCGGCGAGTTCGCGCCCCAGGAGACCGGGGTAGTCGAGTGTGCGAGCGAGGGTATCGAGGAGATCCCCCAGCCCGAGGGTTCCCTGGCGGCTACCCACCCAGACTACCGCATCGAACAGCGGGACAGCCGTTCCTCCCTCGAGAATCACCGGCCGCCACGCGCGGGTCGCTGACAGGCAGAGGCTCACGACAGCCTGGGCCAGGGCAGTCTTGCCAGTTCCTCCGGCTCCCTCGATCCCCACGACACTGCCGGGCGCGGTCGCCAGCCGCTGAACCACCTCAGCACGTTCGGCCACCCGCCCGACGAATCGCTCGTAGTCCGGTCGGGGGCGGTTTGTTGGGACGGCGCGATGAAGGATTTCCCACCAGAGGCGGTCAATGAAGGCACCGAAGGCGCCCCGGCGATACCGATAGAAAGTCGACTCGTTGGTCGAGAGGTTCTGCCAGGATCGCCGCTGACCGACGTGATAGATCAGGATCGCCGCGTAGCGGTCGGTCTCCCCCAGGCGGTCATCGTTGAGCGGGGGTGGGTATCGCCCGTCGAGCGCGAGGTGAAGCGGACCAAACCAGCGTTCTGCCAGGTGAACGACAGCCTCGCGTGATGAGGGGGCGACTGTGCTCATCAGGTGCCCCAGCGCCCCACCGTCTGGCACAGGAGGCTCTCGACCGGCTGCCAGCCCGTCAAGAAGCGCGCGGACGGTTCGGGCGAACTCCGGGTCGATTGCGGCGGTCGAGGTCTCGCGCTCCACGTCTAGTTGTTCCGCCGCGGCGGGAAAATGGCAGGTATTTGGCAGAATGCCGGGCATCGGATCATCGCCATCCCCATAGATT
>JADGGD010000161.1 GCA_019690095.1 Chloroflexota bacterium | reverse complement strand
CATGGGACTTCCCTGGTGAGAATCCCCGGAAGGTTGGGCACCCGGCCCCCTTCCCCTTCGAGCTCCCCGCTCGGCTGATCAAACTGTACTCGTACCTGGATGATATCGTCCTTGATCCATTCCTCGGCTCCGGAACAACAGCGGTGGCAGCTCAGCAGCTTGGCCGCCGCTGTGTCGGCATCGAGATCGATGAGCACTACTGTCAGATCGCGGCGGACCGCTGTCGCCGTCTCACTCGTTCATCCCACGATCGCATGGGGCGGTGAATGCACAGTGTGATTGGCTGCGGGGGATAGAGGGAAACACGCTGTCTCTCCATCGAGTGGGCACGTAGTAGAATCGGATAAGCCCTCCCCGGGGTTTCCTCGGACCGTCCTGCGCTGACTTCTAACTAACTGAGACCGACGCCCGATAGAGCCGCGCGTAGTGGCCGCCGCTGCGCAGGAGCTCGTGATGGCTCCCGACCTCGACGATGCGTCCGCCCTCAAGCACGACGATCCGATCGGCCGAGCGTACCGTACTCAGCCGGTGGGCGATGATGATCGCTGTACGCCCCTGGAGAAGCAGGCGGAGAGCCTCCTGGATCCGAACCTCGGTCTCGGTGTCGACGTTCGCGGTCGCCTCATCCAAAATCAGGATGCGCGGATCGGCCAGGAGCGCGCGGGCAAAGGAGAGGAGCTGGCGCTGACCAGCCGAGAGATCGGCGCCGCGCTCGGAGAGGCTCGTCGCATAGCCCAGAGGGAGCGACATGATGAAGTCATGCAGGCCAACGGCCTTACAGGCCGCCTCCATCTCGGTGCGAGTGGCGTTCGGCCGCCCAAACTGGAGGTTCTCGGCGATTGTCCCCGAAAAAAGGAAAGGATCCTGGAGGACGAGCCCGAGCTGACGTCGGAGAGACTTCTGAGTGACCCGATTGATCGGGTAGCCGTCAACCAGGATACGGCCTGCGCTCACGTCGTAGAAGCGGCAGGCAAGGCTGATCAGCGACGTCTTGCCTGCACCGGTAGGACCGACGATCGCGACGTGCTCGCCCGGCTGGATGTCAAGAGTGAGGTCGTGCAGAACCCGCCGCTCCGGGGTGTAGCCGAACTGCACGTTCTCGAAGGTAATCCGCCCCTTCAGTGGAGGAAGCTCGATGGCATCCGGCGCGTCGGTGACCTCGGGCCGGGTATCGAGAAGAGCGAAGATACGCTCGGACGCGGCCATGGCCGCCTGGAGGGCATTATAGCGGACTGAGAGGTCACGGATCGGGGTGAAAAACTGGGTCATATACGATAGGAAGGCGACGAGGGCACCGGTGGTCAGCTGGCCCGACAGGACCATCGAGCCGCCAACCAGCAGGATCAGGGCCGTACCCAGCGAGCCGATCAGGTCCATCGTCGGAGCAAACGATGCGCTGATCCGGGTGGAATGCATCACTGCGTCGCGGAACTTTCGGTTCAGGACATCAAAGCGCCGTCGGTTCTCGACCTGGCGGCAGAATGCCTGGGTCACGCGGACCCCCGCGATGCCCTCGGCAATAGCACCATTGAGAATCGAGGAAGCACGGCGCCACTCCCGATAGGTATCGCGAATGTAGCCGCGCAGAACGTGGGTCACCACGGCGATGAGAGGGAGGAGGGCGAAACAAAGGAGCGAGAGGCGAGGATTCAGCGAGAGCAGGGTTCCAATGATCCCGACCAGAATGATCACATCTGCGAGCGACTGCAGGATTCCAGAGCTAAGCAGGTTACTGATCGCGTTGACATCGCCGGTCATGATCGACATCAGTCGACCGACCTTATATCGGTCGTAAAAAGACAGGGAGAGCTCCTGCAGGTGCTTGAACAGGTGCAGACGAAGCAGCCGGAGCACCTCGTAGGCCGCTCGGTTCAGCAAGTAGTTATAGGCCATCCCTGAGGTCATCTGGATGGCCGCGGCACCAATGAAAGCGAGCGCCAGCAGGTGAAGCTGGCTCACATTGCCATTGACGAGAGGGATATCGATGATCTGCTTCTGGATGTATGGCCCGGCTAGCCCGACCAGGGAGGTCACCAGCATGGCCGCGCCGGTGGCAAGCAGGAGTCGTTTGAACGGCACGGCGAACATGCCGAGACGGGCCATCAGGCGGTGATCGTAGGAAACCCCCTGGATCGAGTCGTCCTCAACATTGAGTGCCAGGACGTCGCGCTTGCCGTCCCGGGTCGTAGGCGCGGCCGCAGGGAGGACAGGCATATCCTCGTGATGGCTGGGCGCCTTCCCATCGCCATCCCGGAGCCGCTCGTGATCGATGATGTCATCGGCCTGCTGGGCCTGCTGGGTCCAGAGCCGCGCGTAGAGTCCGGGGCGTGCGACCAGCTCATCATGTCGTCCGGCCTGGACGATCGTCCCTTGATCAAGCACGAAGATACGATCAGCATCGCGGACGGAGGCGAGGCGTGTTGCGACGATGATCGTGGTCCGATTGGCGCGGCGTGCCTTAACCCGACGCCAGACCTCGGTCGCGGTAACGGGATCGAGGGCTGAAGTCGTGTCATCGAGAATCAGGATCGCTGGATCGATCAGGAGGGCACGAGCGAGCGAAAGACGCTGGCGCTGTCCGCCGGAGAGGGTGATCCCCCGCTCGCCAAGCTGGGTCTCGTATCCTTCAGGCAGGCTTTGAATGAAATCGTGGAGGCAGGCCGCCTTCGCCGCCTCGACCACCTCCTCCATCGTCGCGTCTGGCCGTCCAAACCGAATATTGTCAGCAATCGAGGCGGAGAACAGGAAGGGATCCTGAAAGACGAAGCCGATCTGCCGACGCAGAGAGTCGAGCTGAACATCACGGACATCGATCCCGTCGATCCGGACGCGTCCCTCCTCGGGATCATAGAACCGGGCGAGCAACGCGGTGAGCGTCGACTTGCCAGCGCCGGTGAGGCCAACGATCCCGACGGTGTCGCCGGGATTGATCACCAGGCTGACATTCTTGAGAACCGGCTGACCGCGCTGGTACCCAAAGCTGACATTCTCAAGCTCAATACCGCCCCGAATCGGCGGCATCGGTGGTTTCCGAGCAGACTCGGTGAGCGGCTCGATCTCATCTTTCCCATCGAGGACCTGATGGATCCGCTCACCGGCCGCGATCGCGTCGGAGATCAGGTTGATCGTTGACCCAAGGGAGCGGACCGGGTTGACGAGCATCGTCAGGTAGGTCACGAACGCGACGAGTCCCCCCAGGGATAGACGGCCGTCAATGACCTCCTGCCCGCCAAACCAGAGGACCAGGGTGATTCCCAGGGCAGTGATGAGGTTCATGGTGGGAAAGACAACCGAGTTGAGCTTTGTCGCCCGCATCGAGGCGTGGAAGAGATCATTTACCTTGCCGGTGAACTTGGCGATCTCGCGCTCTTCACCGGCGAAGGCCTTAACGACGCGCATGCCGGTCAGGTTCTCCTGGAGAGTGGCCGCGACCTGACCGTAGAGGTTCTGAATGCGCCGCGAGCGTTCGCGGGCAAGCTGTGAGTAAAGAAGAGCGAGACCACCAACCAGCGGAACAGTGGGCAGGGCGATCAGGGTCAGATGGGCATCCAGTCGAAGGAGGACGATGAACAAGGCAGTGCAGAGGACCGAGATGTTCATCGCCTGGTTAAGACCGGTGTTCAGGAAGCCCTCAATGGCACTGACGTCGGTTGAGGAAAGGGCGAAGAGATCGCCAGAATGCGAGCGCAGGTGGAAGGCAATGCTGTTGCGCTGGAGCTTCTCATAGAGGCGGTCTCGCAGATCGAAGGAGACCGCGCTCGCAAGGTTCATATAGTTGTAGGTGACCGAGTACCAGATCAGCGCGCGGGCAAGGGTAACACCGATCGTCGCCACCGCAGCAAAGACAACATTGCGGTAGTCGTGACTGGAAAGGCCACTATCGATCGCGGTCTTCAGAAGAATCGGGAGGATCAGTCCCAGGATAATCTGGACGACATGGGCGCCCAGTGCCGCCGCCACGACGTGCGGCCGTTCCAGGGCATACCCGAGGATCCGACGGAGGGTTGACATCACACCTTTCCGTCGGCGCGCTCCGAACTGCGGGGTCTCTCGCGCCGACCCATGGGCCGCGGATACAGCCGACCGTCTGGTCAGATGCACCGCGGACGGACTCATCGTAGCCCGCGCGTGCCCGCCTGTCAAGGACGAGCAAGCTGAAAGGGGCGCCCGGATGAGAGGAAGAGGAGTGCCCGGGATGGACGGCGCGATGTACAGACCACGCCTTACACCGCCAGATAGGCGACGGTGACACCGTCGCCGCCCTCGCGCGGGTCCGCCGGCTCGAAGCGCTCAACGAAGCCGCTCGTGGCCAGGTACTCGCGGACGACCTGACGAAGTACACCACTGCCCTTCCCGTGGATGATACGCACGCTCGGCAACCCGGCCATGCAGGCATCGTTGAGGTAGCGTTCCAGCTCAGGGATCACCTGATCAGCACGCCAGCCTCGCAGATCGATCTGGCTCTCGGGGACGTGCCGCCGCTCGGGACTAAGGATGCCTGGTCCAGCGGGGACAGCGGGCATCTCGCCGGGAACCTCGTTACCGAGCGGCTCGAGGTCGTGAGTACCTACACGCAGCTTGAAGTTCCCGACACGGACTTCGGCGGTACTGCCGTCCTCATCGAGGGTAACAACCTGTCCCGGCTTCCCAAGGCTCGCGATGCGCACCCAGTCACCCGCGGCCAGGGGAGTAGCAGTTGCGGCGGTCGGTACGCTCGGAAGCCGCGGCACTCCGGAGCCCGGGGCAGGACGGCCAAAGGCGCTCCGTCCCGCTACCTCAAGGGCCCGCGAAGCGGCACGGACCTCTTCCAGGCGGTGATCCCCGCGCTGGAGAATGGCAGAGGCACGGCGTAACTGTGCGCGCAGATCAGCCAGCTCGGCCGCGGCCTCGCGCCGGGCCTGACGCAGGATCTCCTGCCGCTCCTCCTCGATCCGCGCGAGGCGTTGCTCGAGATCCGCCCGCAGACGTTGAAGCTCCCGTCGTTCGCGGTCCAGGGCGGCCGCGAGTTCGTCTAATCGCTGTCGCTCGGCATTGATGCCAGCCAGCAAGCTCTCCACCTGGACCTGTCCCTCGCCCACAAGGGTACGGGCCCGTGCTAGCACCGTCGGATCGAGACCAAGCCGCGCGGCGATGGCGAGGGCGTTGCTCCGCCCCGGCAGGCCGATCTGCAGGCGATAGGTCGGAGCCAGTGTTTCCGGGTCAAACTCCACCGATGCGTTGGTCATGCCCGGGACATCGTGCGCGAAGGCTTTCAGCTCGGTGTAATGGGTAGTGGCGATAACCCACGCTCCTCGCTCGAGCAGGTGCTGAAGCACTGCCCGGGCGAGCGCCGATCCCTCTGACGGATCGGTTCCCGCACCCACCTCGTCGAGCAGGACGAGGGTATCAGCACCGGCGACGCGGACGATCTCCACAACATTCCGCATGTGCGAGGAGAAGGTAGACAGGTTCTGCTCGATACTCTGCTCATCACCAATGTCGGCCAGAACATCCGCGAAGACGTGGATGCGCGAGCCGGGGTCCGCAGGCACGTGGAGCCCGGCCTGGGCCATGAGCGTGAGCAGCCCCGCTGTTTTCAAGGCGACCGTTTTGCCTCCCGTGTTAGGGCCGGTGATCACCATGACGGTGAAATCGTCCCCGAGGCGAATGGTGATCGGCACGACCGGTCCTGAGAGCAGGGGATGACGCGCATTGCTGAGGAACATCCCGCGCCGCCCAGGCGTCTCCGGTCCGCTCTCGACCTCTGGCTCGACAGCACGCTGAACGGCCGCCAGGCGGGCCTTGGCAAGCTGGAAATCAATCTCCGCCAGCGCCTCAACCGTCGTGACCAGGGCATCAGCGTGAGCGGCGACAAGGCTGCTCAGCGCGCGCATGATCCGCTCGACCTCCCGGGCCTCGGCAAGCTGCAGCTGACGCCACCGATTCCCCAGCTCGACCGTCTCGAACGGTTCGACGTAGACAGTCTGCCCGCTCGCTGACTGATCGTGGATCAGACCACGCAGCTGGCCACGGGCATCAGAGCGGACCGGGACAACGTAGCGGCCCTCGCGGACCGTGATCAGGGGTTCCTGGAGAGCATGACGATACGCGCCGCCATGGACGAGATCATGCAGACGATCGAGAAGGCGCTGGTGCGCTGCTCGGACCTCGGCGCGCAGACGGGCCAGCTCCGGGCTCGCGCTGTCGAGAACATCGCCCGCTTCTCCCAGGCATCGTCCAATCTCGTTCTCGAGATGGGGGAGATCGCTCATGCGGCGAGCGATCGCCGCCAGATTCGGCGCCACGGTGTCCAATCGTCCAATCGCGGCCCGGAGTGTCCGTGCACTGGCGACTGTGGCCCGAATGGCGAGGAGTTCGCTCGCATCGAGGAGCCCTCCGCGCCGTGCGCGCTCAACCGCGGGGCGGACATCGCGCGCTCCCCCGACACTGAGATTGGGCGAGAGGTCCAGGACCCGCACGGCCTCGGTCGTCAGGGCAAGGCGATGCCGGACCAGGGAGGCATCTGGGGTTGGCTCGAGCGCGGCAGCCAGCTCTTTGCTCGCCGAGAAACCACAGAAGCTGGCGAGCCGAGCGCGGACCTGGTCGAATTCCAGAAGTTCAATCGCTTTCTGATTCACGATCTCGATCGGACAGAACAACCGGCGGGCTTAGCCGCCCGCCGGTGGGGTTACGATGAAGATGCAGCGAGGATTGCGGGAGCCCTGCGGTATTCCACAAACCTCGCTTTTTATACTCTCTTTGCAAGAGTATACCATACCCGCGAGAGGGAGGACTGGTTATGAGGGCTGTCACGATTGCCCGAGCAACCCTGGCC
>JADGGD010000160.1 GCA_019690095.1 Chloroflexota bacterium | reverse complement strand
GCGAAGGCAGCGATCCACCACTATACACGAAAACTGGCGAGCGAGCTGGGGCCGTACAACATCACGGTGAACTGCATCGCTCCAGGATGGATTCTCTCCTCACGCGCGATCGCGCAGGGGCGGAATGATCCGGAGACGCGAGCCCGGCTGGAGCAAGAGATCGCTCTGCGGCGCCTGGGAACGCCGGAGGACTGTGCGAAGGTGGTTGAGTTTCTGGCGAGTGACCTGTCCGACTACGTCACCGGCCAGATCATCTCCGTGTGCGGTGGGGTCTGCTTGTTCTAGCATCCCCACCTGGTCGGTAAATTGGGCGGCCGCCGGCGCCATCCGGCAGGCAGCGGCCTCTTTTTCGGGTGTCCCTGGTCTGGCTCTCCCCCCTCTACCCCTGGGTCTCAGTGTTTCTGGCGCGCATCTTGCCGAGATTTACGGTTTCAGTCCGAAGCCGTGCCTACCCGGCGGGCGTGACCAGGCCGCGCCCTGGGGAGGCGGTGTGCCAGAAAGATCAGGTGAGCATCATGCGAAATATCGAACCGGGATTTCGCGTCGTCGGCTCAGATGGTCGGGAGGTCGGGACGATCGCGTCCTGTGCACGGGAGTACTGCGAGGTGGATACGGGTATTCTGGGGCTGGGACGCCCGCTTTTCGTGCCAATGGACGCGATTCGCCAGACTGATGGAACGACGGTGTATTTGACCATCCCCGGTGAGCAGGTAGCCCGGATGCCATGGGAACAGCCGCCCCCAGGAGCGGCCGCTGGCTGTCCCACGGGTGGTCAGGGGGCCGCCATGCCAGCGGAGCAGGCCGCTCCGGCGGCCACTGCTGTCTCATCCGCCCTAGGGCCGGCGGCTCTCGCGACGGCGCGGCCGGGATGGCCGGTCATCTGCACCGAGGGGCGGGTTGTCGGGAAGGTTTCTGCGGTCAGACCGGATGGCCTGGACATGGAGCGCGGTTGGTTCATCTTCCGGCAGCGGGTTCGGATTCCCGTCCAGGCGATCCGGAACATCGATGCGGTCGAGGGGAAGGTTTTCCTGGATGTGAACTGTGCCGCGGTCGATCGCTTCCCGACGCTCTGACACCGCCCTGGCGTGTTCACGGCGTCCGCGGTACACTCGAGATGGGCCTCGCGGGTGGTCTGGGGGCCCATTCGATTTATGTATGCGATGGTGTCTCAATCTTGTTGTCATCGGTGCAGCATCACGATCAGCCGAAAGCGGAGAGAGCGGCCGGGGCAGGCTCTAGCCGCGCGGCGAAGCAGTCGGCGGCACTGGTCTCCGCGATCGCCGTCCTGATCCTCGGGATTGCCAAGCTTGCCCTGGGCATTCTCACCGGTAGCCTCGGACTGATCGCCGACGCGGTGCACTCCGGGCTTGACCTGATCACCTCATTCCTTACTTACCTCGCCGTGCGCCTGGCCGATCGGCCAGCTGATGCGGACCATCCCTATGGGCACGGGCGGGTAGAGAATCTGTCCGGTTTCATCGAGGCACTGATCATCCTGGGCACCGCAATCGGGATCGGCTATGAGGCCGTTCGTCATATTCTGGGAGGCCAGGAGGAGGTCATTCCGACCGCTCCGTCCTTCGGCGTCCTGCTCGCCTCGATCGCCGTCGCCTATTGGCGCTCGCGTGTCCTGCACCATCTCGCGGTCCGGTATCAGAGTGACGCGCTCGCCGCGGACGCCCTGAACTTCCGAGCCGATGTCTGGAGTTCGCTCGTCGTCCTCGGCGGACTCGCGCTCGTCGCCGCGGGGCGGGCGTTCCATCTTCCTGCGCTCGCCTCATACGGCGATGCCGCCGCGGCGCTGATCGTTGCGCTCCTGGTGATCGGCGCTGCTGGACACCTGGCACGCAGGACGATTGACGCGCTCCTTGACCGATCGCCGACCGATCTCACCCCACGTTTGATTGATGCGGTCGCGGGCGTGCCGGGGGTGATCGCCTGTCAGCGTCTCCGGCTCCGCCGCGTCGGTGGATATTACTTCGTTGATGTCGTCGCCGTCGCCGATCGGACCACGACTGTCGAGGAGATGCACCGACTTGTGGAGCGCATTCGCCAGGCTATCCACGCCGTTGAACCGCAGAGTGATGTGATCGTGCAGATCGAGCCGGCGCCGCTGGTAGGCGAGACGATCCTGGACCGGATCCACCAGGCGGCCCGCGAGCTCGGAGTACGGGTGCATGATGTCCAGGTGCATCGCGTGGATGACACCTCGCAGGTGAAGCTGCACGTCGAGGTCAGACCGGGGCTGTCGCTCGACGCGGCACACGGACTGGCAAGTAAGCTCGAGGAGCGTATCGCTGCGCAAAACCCGGATGTCAGTGCCGTGCACACCCACCTGGAGATCGAGCCGGAGGTCGGGGAAGTCCGGACCGAGGTCACCGCTCTTGAGCCTGAGCTCGTTCACCGGATTCATGCACTGGCCAGCTCGGTCATCGGAAGTGGACGCTGTCACGAAGTGCACATCTACCGCAGGACCGGTCAGGGCCGGTCTCTCGATGTTGTACTCCACTGCACCTTTCCAGCTTCGCTGAACGTGACCCGCGCCCATGAAGAGGCCGAGCGGCTCGAGCAGGCCCTTCGTGAGGCCCTGCCCGGCCTTGGTAGTGTTCTCGTTCATGTGGAGCCCCCAGAGGGTGAGATGCCTCTCCCGGCTACCTGAGCGGCAGAAGTTCCATCATATCGCTCGTGGTGCCGGGTGTTGAGGCCTGCTGGCTCACGGTGATGGAACAGGAACCGACGCGAGGACGCGTAGTATAATCACTGGCGTTCAGGAAAGATTCAGCGGGTCGCGGACCAGTGCACGGCCTGCTCGCGCCGGAGGTAGCCAATGGACCTCCCGCTCATGGTCCGGGTGCGCCAGCGCCTCGATGATCGAGTGGTTATCGATCTGGACAGCGTCGTGCTTCGTCAGGTCGAGCGCCACCTGGAAGGGAAGATTCGGCCCGGTCAGGCGATTGCGATCGCCGTGGGAAGCCGGGGGGTGGCAAATATTGCGCGCATCGTGCGAAGCACAGCCGAAGCTGTCCGGCGAGCCGGGGGAAGTCCCTTTGTTGTCCCGGCCATGGGGAGCCACGGTGGGGCAACGGCGGAAGGACAGGTGGCGGTTCTCGCCTCGCTGGGGGTGACCGAAGCCTTCGTCCGCTGTCCGATCCGTGCCTCGATGGATGTTGTTCAGATCGGGGCGACCGACGATGGAATGCCGGTCTATCTTGATCGGAACGCGGCGGAAGCAGACGGCATCATCGTTATCAATCGGGTGAAGAAGCATACTGACTTCCGCGGTGAGATCGAGAGCGGCCTCATGAAAATGATCGCCATCGGGCTGGGAAAGAAGGCGCAGGCCGATCTCATCCACGCTCACGGCGCAGAAGGGATCAAGCGATATGTGCCGCTGGTAGCCCGAGTGACGCTTGCTCGGGCGCCGATACTGCTCGGTATCGCGACCCGCGAGAACGGCTACGAGGAGACGGCGGAAGTCGCCGTGCTCGAACCCGGGGAGATCGAGGAAGGTGAACGGCGTCTGCTCCGTCGGAACAAGCGAACCTACCCGGGTCTCCCGTTTGACGAGCTGGATGTACTGGTCGTGGATTGGATCGGGAAGGACATCTCCGGCACCGGGATGGACACCAATGTTATCGGCCGGTTTCGGGTGCCAGGTCAGCCCGAACCGCGGCGTCCGCGCATCCGGACGATTGTCGCACTCGGACTCACTGAGGCATCGCATGGAAACGCGGTCGGGGTCGGTCTGGCGGATCTGATCAGTCGACGATTGCGCGATCGCATCGACGAGGCAGTAACCGCAGTGAATGTCATCACGAGTGGCTTCCTGGACCGGGGGAAGATTCCGATCACCCTTCCCGACGACCGGACGGCGATCGAGACGGCGATCCTTCGCCTGCCCCCGTCGGCGCGTGCGCGACCGCGGCTGGTGCGCATCCATGATACGCTCCACTGTGCCGAGTTCGAGGTGTCCGAAGGGCTTCTCGAGGAGGTGGCCCGTCATCCCCGGCTGACGGTTGTTGGTGAGCCCCACCCGATGGCCTTTGATGCTACGGGTACCATCATCCCGATGCGCCTTGGCGAGCGCGTGCCTGCTCCCACCTGATCTGACGGACCTGTTTGAGATTACCAGGAGGATCCCGATGTCCACGAGGCCGGGCACGGCCCCGAAGAGCAAGCTGGTTGAACGACTCAAGGAGATCAGTCGTGGATCGCCCATGCCGATCGGTTTTGGCCGGGTGGCCGAGACCACGGGCCCGGCGATGCTGATTGTTGCGGTGATTCCGCGGAACGAGGTGGCGCTCGTTGAGGCAGCCATTCGAGCTGGTGCGGATGCAGTTGCCCTGCGGATTCACGGTGCTGCGACGGACCTCCTCGCTTCCACCGGCGATCTCGCGAGCGAGGAGGCGGCGATTGCGGGAGCCCTCGCGGCCGCTGGTAGCTTTGCGATGATTGGTGTGATCATCGGCTCGGCAGGTTCGGTGACGCCAGCAGAGATTAACCGTCTGGCTGGATTCGGTGTGGACTTCGTCGCCGCCTATCCGCATCTGACACCCGCGAACTTCCTGGAGCTCTCCGACGTCGGACGCCTGGCCGTTCTCGATCAGACCGGGGGCCAGCTCGCCCGGGGCATTAACGATCTGTCGATCCACAGTGCGTTCGTTCGGACGCCTCGACCGATCGACAGCCCGCGGGAGATGACCGTGCTCGATGTTGCTCTGACGCGCGCGGCGGCCGACGCGATCCACCGGCCGATCATCAGCCTCCCCTCGTGGGATCTGCGGCCGCCAGATCTCAATGTCCTGCGTGATGCGGGAATCGAAGCGGTCGCGCTGGTGGGGCCGCGGCCGGACGCAGAGGCCACAGCAGTCGAGGAGATGGTGCGGGTATTTCACGATGCGGTGGCACGGCTCGGGAAACCGCGCGGTCGGCGCGTGGCCCTGAGCGAGGTGCCGGTTGTTTTGCCGCGCGTCGCGAGTGGTGCTGATGCGTCGGAGGAGGAAGAGGACGAGGAGGACGACGAGTGACCACGAGCCCCCCGGTGCTCGAGGTCGTCCGGGATGCGGCGGCGGTGGCACACGCCGCGGCCGATGAGATCCAGGAACTCATCACCGGGCGACCAGCTGCAGTCCTGGCGCTGCCGACCGGCCGAACGCCCCTTCCCCTTTACGCCGAGCTGAGGCGCCGGTATCAGGCGGGTCACATCGATTTCGGGCAGGTTCAGACCTTCAACCTTGACGAATGGGTCGGCCTCGGCCCTGATCATGCGGGCAGTTATGCGCGCTTCATGCGCGAGCAACTCTTTTCACACGTGAATCTGCGGCCGGAGAACTGTCATCTTCCGAACGGCCTGGCGCCAGATCTCGCGGCAGAGTGCGCTGCGTACGAGGAGTTGATTCAGCGCGCCGGTGGCTTCGGCCTCGCCGTTCTCGGGATCGGGCGGAACGGTCACATTGGTTTCAACGAGCCGGGTACGCCGTTTGATTCGCGGACGCACGTCGCACTCGTGACGGAGGAGACCCGCGAGGCGAATCGCTGGAGCTTCCCCCCCGGTGTGGACCCGCCGGACCGCGCGATCACTGTGGGCATCGCTACACTCCTGGAAGCGGAGAGGATTCTCCTGCTGGTGACCGGCGCGGAGAAAGCGGCCGCCCTTGAGCGTGCCCTGCGCGGGCCGGTCGATCCTTTGGTCCCGGCGTCTGCCCTACAACTCCACCCCCGGGTGCGTGTCATCGCCGATGCGGCCGCGGCGCACCACCTGGATGCTGATGCCCGTACGCGAGGTGGATAGGTTCCCCGACCTGGACCCGTGTTCTGCCCGGGGCATTCCGCCGTCGGGTGGGGCCACCTGAGGCAGCGCTGGAGCGGCTTCGTCAGAACGGCTTCCCGCGGTTGTGGCTGCCTGCGCCCGCGAATAGCAGCTCACCCTGAACTGCTGCTCCTCGGAGCGGTCGTATATGTATTGCGACCGTGCATCGGCACGACGAAACCCCAGCTCTCACGCAAGAGCATTCCTGCGGGATCCCCTTGCCTGACCTCCCGAGACAGCCGCGTCCCCAGGCGGTCCTGGCGTGACGGATCACTCTTCTGTCCGGACAGCTGACTCTCGATCAGGAACGCATTCGGCTCTGGGTGATTGCCCGGGCCGTCCTCGCAGTGACCTGGGCAATCGAGGGGCATAGTAATAGTAATCGAGGGTCGCAGTCATATCTGGGGCGATACTCTCGCCTGTGCCGAGATTCTTGACCACATACGGGGCTAGTCTGAGCACGCGTTAGCGAGGGAGAGGGCAGGGAGATGCTCGCGGACGATCACTGTCAGATCGCGGTACAATCATGCCGAGATTGAGACGATGCGACACGTGGGTGTCGTACTGTGTACTGAGAGGGAGAGCTATGGCAACACTGGGGATCCAGGAATGGAAGCGGACCGAGCGGCAGTATGTCGCCATCCTCCAGTCAATCGAGCGCTTTGAGCCGGGTACCATTCGCGAGATCGAGAAGCATCACGGGCAAACTATCCTCGGCGGCATTCTTCGCGGCACGGATGTCACCGACTGGTACGCACTGGCGTTCGACCGCAACGAGTGGGAGTTTGAAGAAGCCCGCGCACTCGCGCGCCAGGCACTGGACCGCTACCGCGCCTCGCATCATCTCCAGCCGTGACCATGACGACCGCGGCCATTATCTGGCACGCTTAGCTGTCTGGCACGCTTAGTACTCCCGAACGGTCGGCCGGAGCAGGATCTGCTCGATCAGAACCCGTGCGGGGAGGGTGGCGAGGAAGAGAATTGTCTGGCCCAGATCCTCGGGTTGGAGCATTTCTGCGTAGGCGTGGGAG
>JADGGD010000159.1 GCA_019690095.1 Chloroflexota bacterium | reverse complement strand
CCAGTTTCCAATGAACTGGAAGACGGCGACAGTCAGCAGGGCAGGCGTGACCATGGGCAGCATGACGCGCCAGTAGATGCCGAAGTAGCCGCATCCGTCAACGCGTGCCGCATCGCTGATCTCCCGGTGAACGCGGAGCATGAACTGGCGGATAAGGAAAATATAGAAGACGCCTCCGCCGAACCAGGTCGGCACGATCAGCGGGAGGAACGTATCCAGCCAGCCGAATGCACGGAACATCAAATACTGAGGTAGAAGGGTGACCGTGTACGGCAGCATCAGGGTTGACAGCAGGACGAGGAAGATTGCATCCCGACCCGGGAAGCGGAGGAAGGCGAATCCATAGGCGGCCATCGAGGCGGCAATGCACGAGCCGGCCACGTTCCCCAGGGAGATGATCGCCGTATTTCGGAAGGCCAGGAGAAAGTTCATCTGCTCGAACGCCTTGGCGTAGTTATCCCACCGCACTGGATTGGGGATCCACTGGGGAGGGAACAGGAAGACATCGCCGGGATCCTTAAGTGAGGAGCTGATCGTCCAGAGCAGGGGGATGGACACGAAGACTGCGCCGGCGATGAGGATCAGGTACAGCAGGATGCGGGCGAGGGCGGTGCGGATGCGGGCGCTCACCGAATGCACCGGGGTCAGATTGGTCTGGACGTGTGCGCGAGCGATCATGGCCCTCTCAGTTCCTCCCTCGTATCTCTCCTTCGTAGTAGACCCAGACTGGCGATGAGCGGAAGACCAGCGCCGTGAAGGCGAGGATAATCAAGAAGAGGACCCAGGCCAGGGCCGAGGCATAGCCCATCTTGAAGTACTGCCAGCCGTTCTGGTACAGATACAGCACATAGAACAGGGTGGCGTTGTCTGGCCCGCCGCTGGTCATGACGTAGGCCTGCGTGAAGACCTGGAAGGTGCCGATAATGCCCATGACCAGGTTAAAGAAGATGACCGGCGTCATCATGGGGATAGTGACGTGCCAGAGACGTCCGAAGGGACCTGCCCCGTCCACCTTCGCCGCATCATACAGCTCGGAAGGGATGCCCTGCAGGCCGGCCAGGTAGATGAGCATTGGGCCGCCAACTCCCCACAGGCTCATGATGATGAACGCGGGCATAACCCAGGTCGGGCTTCCCAGCCAGGAAGGACCGCGGATGCCCACCAGGCTGAGGAAGAAGTTGACCAGCCCGAAGTCGCGGCTAAAGAGCCAGAGCCAGACCATCGATGCGGCCACGCCGCCGACGAGGGCAGGCAGGTAGTAGATCGTGCGGAAGACGGAGAGCAGGCGAACGCGCTGGTTCAGCAGGAGTGCGACCAGGAATCCCGCTGCCAGACCGAGGGGGACGCTAAAGATCGTGTAGATGAAGGTCACCTTGAGCGATTGCCAGAATAGGGGATCCTCGGACAGCATAGTGGTGTAGTTGCGGAGGCCGATGAAGTGGATCTCCCCGAGGTCGTAGTCGGTGAATCCGAGGTAGAGGGAAGCGGCGAGCGGGCCCAGCGCGAAAATAAGGAACCCCAGAATTGCCGGGCCAACGAAGAGGTATCCTGCCAGGACCTCCTGGGTCCGATCACGCCCTAACCAGCCGCGGACGCGGGCAAGGCGCCCGGTCTCGATCAGGGGAAGGGAATGCTCACGCATATCGGACTGCTCCGTTTCGGTGACGTATGCTTGCTCGGTGACGTATGCTGGGCAGTCTCCGGTGCCGGGCAGCCGCACGGTCAGCCCAGGGGCACGGCGTGGGCTGCCACATAGGCATCGACCTCCGTGGTGCGCTCAGGGCCAAGGTAGTAGAACGCCTCGGCATACTCGAGACCGTGGGCACGCCCGAGTTCGCGGTCTCCTCGTAGAAGGAACAGGCGGATGTACTGCCGGTCGGCAGTCTCGTCATCCCCGTCGAGCTCTGGCAGCCGAAGGCCGCGGGCGGCGAGCTGTTTCTTCAAGCGCGAGCCGGTCGAGCCGCCTGGCCCCTGGGCCTTGTTTACGCTGATTGCCGCAACCTTGGTCTCGATATGCGCGCTGATATCCACCACGCGGTTGTACGGCTGATGGCGCCGCACGACCCAGTAGTAGCGCTCCTGGACGGTGTGGGGCGCGAGGCCCGCGGCCAGGTGCTCCGGGTAATCCTTGTCCATGCCAGCCATCCAGCGTGCGGCCTCGACTGCCCGCGCAGTCACCCAGTGGTCCGGGTTCTCCTCCCAGTGCCCCCATGGATTGAACGTGAGAACAGTATCCACCTTGAGCAGGCGGAAGAGGAAGACCAGGCGAGCCCGGAGTTCGAGTGCCGACTCGCCGTCCATCCGGTGATTTCGGTAGCCGAGATTGAAGACACGGCGAAACCCGAGCACGCTGGCGAGTGTCTCGACCTCGCGCTCGTTTTGCAGGATGGTCTCGCCGAGGCTGGGGGTGGGGCCGCAGGCCTCGTCGTTGGTCGTTTGGATCAGGTAGGCGGTATATCCCTCTTCGATGAGCTTGGCGACGGTCCCGGCGCAGAAGAGCGGGATATCGTCGGCGTGCGCCTGGACGGCGGCGAGGACTTTGCCCTGATGCGGCTTCCCCGGCACCGGCCGTTCGATGACGATCTCCTCGCCGGGCGCGGGCATTGGCTCTGGAGGGAACATGGCTTCTCCCTGGCAGTGGGCTTGCTTCGGGCTGAGCTCAGGAGGCCGGCACGTACTTCGGCCAGGCCGCGACAAGCTCGTCGATCGCTTTGTCCACGGTCATCTGACCGTTCCGCACCTTATCCCAGCGCGGGTTGATCTCCTTGTTGGTAAACTCGTCGGTGTGCTCGTAGGGCTTGTTGATGATACGCCCGCCTTCCTGGATCAGCTCGGCTGCCGTCGCCAGCGGTCCCTTGAGGTCGCTTACCAGCTCTTTCCAGACCGGCAGGCCATAGTTGTACTGCACAACCAGCTCACTGCCTTCCTTGGTCGCATAGAAGCGGAGGAACTGATAAGCCGCGTCGGGGTTCTTGCAGGTCGGCGTGATCGAGAGGGGGTACATGATGAGCCAGCCGGCGCGTTCCTTGCGCTTCATGTTCATGACCCCGTCCCATTGGAATGACTTGATGGTCTGATAGGGCGTCAGGACCCAGATTGCGCTCATTGATTGGGCGAGCTTGCCCGTCTGGAACATCTGCCAGAATCCCCCCAGTTCCTTGTAGGTTGTCTGGTCGGGGGTGATCTTGTACTGGGTGGTGAACTTCCAGGCCCAGTTTGCGGCCTCGCGGCAGCCCGGGTCGCCCATCATGAGCTTCTGGCCGTCGAGATCCCAGAAGCCATTCTTCACGCCGTTCGCCGCGGCGAGGTTCTGGATCATCCCCACCAAGTCGTCAGTCCCAAACTGGGTGATCCGGTCTCCCTCTTTCTTGGTCAGCTTGAGTGCCGCTTCCTCATACTGCTCCCAGGTCCAGTCGTTCGTTGGATAGGCGACCTTGGCTTCGTCGAAGAGGTTCTTGTTGAAGAAATTGAGCGGTCCGGTGCTGATCGCCCGGGCGAAGGCGTACGTTTTCCCCTTCACCCGATACAGGTCGAGGACCGTCGGGGCCAGGTGGTGATCCATGACCTCCTTGTCCGACTGGATGTAGGGGTTGAGGTCGATGAGCTTCCCCTTTGGCCCGAAGATGTAGCTCTTGTACTGGTGCACAACATCGGTGGCCGTGCCGGCGACGATCTGGGTCTCCACCTTGTCCAGCTGGGACTGCTGCATATCGACCTTGATGTCCGGGTGTTCGTCGTTGAAACGCTTGACGACCGCTTTGTGGAAGTTGAGTTGGGCCTCGGTGATCTCCCATTCGCTGTAGGTGATCGTCACGGGTGCTTTCGCGCCAGCCGCGGCCTGGGCAGGCGTCGCATTCTGGGATGAGGCGGCTGTTCCGCCGGAGGGGGTTGCCTGCCCACCGGCGGGCGTGGCCGGGCGTGAGGGCGAGCTGCACGCCGCAAGGAGGAGCACAGCCGCGGTGGCTGTCCCGGCGTGAAGAAAGCGGCGTCGCGAGATCATTGGATACCCTCCTGACCTGAATATAGAGAAAAGATTCTGGGTAATTATGGGCGGCAATCTTAAGGAAGTCAATGAACAACCCGCTGTTCGCTCTGCCTGATACCTCCGGCCTTTTCTCGCAGGATGCACGGCTGGTGGGCAGGGACGGATGGACGGTCCGGCGCTGGTTTACCGCGGCGGCCGGAAGGTCGGGCAACCGGCAAAGTGGGGTGGAAGGCAGAGGGGACGCCCGGGCGATCCTGGCTTACCGAACGTCCCCTGACTGTGCACGTCGCGGACGGGCCTTCCCGGTGGGGATCGGCTAGACTGGCCGCAGGGTGCCGTCGAGGATCTGCATCACCACGAACGAGTCGGCGTAGGGGCTGTTGGTGTAGATCGGGTCGGTCGGCGGAAGCCAGCCGGTTACCCGCACACCGTCGAGCATCGGGTTCTTTGCCCAGCGCTCGTAGATCGGCACGATCGGCAGGAGCTCGTTGAAGGCCCGGGCGATCTTGTAGACCAGCTCTTTCTGCTTCTCTACGTCCAGCCCGAGCGCTGAGTCGTCCACCGCCTTCTTGAGGTCGATCTCGCCGACCGAGTCGGTCTTCTGGGTCAGCGGGAAGTCGATCCCCTTGCCGCCGTTGTTCGAGGCGAGGATGTTGTGCACGAACAGGTCGGTCACGAAAGAGAAGTGCGGATGCGGGTCGCCAGAGCCCCAGCCGACCATGCCGAGGCTGAAGCGCCCCTTGTCGATGTCGATCGGCTGTTCGGTAAAGGTGACCGACCGGACGGTCGTCTTGATCCCGAGGCGGCTGAGCTGCTGGGCCGCGACGACGGCGACTGCCATCGTGTCCTCGTACTCGGTGACGCTGAGCAGGTCGAACTCGGCGCGGGTCCCGTCAGGGGTGGTGTAGACGCCGTCAGAGCCCTTCTTCCAGCCGAGCCCCTCGAGGATCTGGGCGGCCTTGTCCGGGTTGTAGGTGTACTTGGCGAGCGTGCCGATCTGCTCCTTGGTCAGCCAGAGCGGGACGAGCACCTCGCTGAAGCCGGCCCAGGTCTTCACGCCGGTCCCCTCGACCCCGCCCGCGGCGAGGCCGGCCTGGTCGCCGTTGATCGCCATGGCCACCGCCTGGCGGACCCGCTTGTCGCCGAAGACCTTGCGGACCTTCTCATCACCGAAGTTGAAGGCGATCGCTGCGCCGCCATACGTCGGCACCTGCTGGAGGCGGACCCCCTCGTCGGCCAGCGCCTTGAGGGTTGCCGGGGCGAAGCCGTGGGTGGCGTAGTCGATCTTCTTGGCCAGCACCAGCGGGGTGACTGTCGGCGTCTCGCCGTTGTAGAGGGTGATCTTGTCGAACTTGACCTTGTCGGCGTTCCAGGCTGTTGGGACCTTGACCAGGGTCAGCTGGGCGTTGGTGATGCTGTTGGGGTCGATGTTGTACGGGCCGACGGAGATCGTCGCCTTGGGCCGGAAGTTCTGGAAGTCGGCGGCCAGGGCCTTGCCCTCGTCAGAGGTGAGGTCCTTGCCCGCCTTGAACAGCTTCTGGGCGCGGTCGGCGAAGGGGCCGTAGTTCACGGCGGGGGTGATGTGCGTCTCGAGGGTGTAGCGCTCGACAACGGTTGAGGGCACTTTCATGTGAAGGGTGACGGTGTAGTCGTCCGGCGCCTCCACGTCGTCGACGTAGTCCCAGAGGACCCGCTGCATGATCCGCTGGCACCAGAGGGTGGCGACCACGTCTCGGGCGGTGAAGTCGTTGCCGTCGCTCCACTTGACGCCCTGGCGGAGCTTGACGGTGAACTTATCCGGCGGCTGGAAGCTCCACTCGGTGGCCAGGAGGGGCATCCATTTGTTGGTAGCCCAGTAGTACTTGGCCAGCGGCATCTCGAAGAGGTCCTGGTAGATGCCCAGGGTGATGCCGTGGGGGATGTAGGTGTTGAAGTGGCCAGCCGGCGGGAGCTCATAGGGCCAGGCGCCGACGAACTCCTTCGCCGGGTTGCCCGCCGCAGCGGTGGTGGGCGACGGCTGAGCCGCAGCGGTCGGCTGGACGGTCGGTGCGGGCGTCGGCGTGGCCGGGGCGGTCGTGGCGACGGCGGGCATAGCCGGGCGCGCGACCGTCGTCGGCGGGGCCGAGGTTGGCTGGGCGGCCGGCGTGGGTGCGGCCGTCTGTCCGCCGCAGGCGGCAAGGAGAAGGGATGCCAGGGTCGTTCCGCCGAAGCCGAGGATCACCCGCCGGCGGGAGACCCGGCTGGAGCGCAGGGCACGCGCAAGATCTGATGGACCCATCGTTCAGAACCTCCCTCTTTCCGGTTGTGCTTGACCGGTTGTGCTTTCCTCCGGCCGCGTCGCAGGTGCGCGGTCAGCGCGAGAATCGCTGGACGACGATCACCACCAGTCCGCAGAACACGATGCCGATAATCAGGGTGAACACGGTGATGGCGAACTGGGCTGAGCTCGGTGCCAGGAAGGGGAGCATGCCCGCGGCCATCACGATGATGAAGAGGCCGAGGCGCAGGGCCGCCTTTCCGGTCTCCGGCGCGATGTTCATGCAACTGTCTCCTTTCGGGCCGTGCGCGCAACGACATGGCAGGCGACCGCACGGCGGTCATCCAGCGGAACCAGCTCCGGGCGCGCGACATCGCAGAGCCCGGTCTCGACGAGGGGGCAGCGCGGGTGGAAGGCGCAGCCCGGGGGAAGGCGAAGCAGGCTGGGGATCTCCATACTGCGCAGGAGGAGCTTCTCCTTGGCGCGGGTCAGGACCGGGTCGGGCTCCGGGATGGCCGAAAGCAGGGCCCGGGCGTAGGGATGGGCCGGGTGGGCGATCAGCTCGCGCGTCGGAGCCAGCTCGACGATGCGCCCGAGGTACATC
>JADGGD010000002.1 GCA_019690095.1 Chloroflexota bacterium | reverse complement strand
GCTCCACACTGTACAGACGATGCGTTCTCGTGGGAATAGGGGAATATCAAGCGAGAATAGGAAAGGGATGAAACCGATGCGTCTGGCTGTGGGTGGCGATCACGCCGGGTATCCCCTTCGGGAGCCGGTCATTCGAAAGCTTACGGAGTGGGGTCACGAGGTTCGTCAGGTTGGCCCGTGGACTCCGGATCCGGTCGACTTCCCTGACGTCGCTCAGGCGCTCTGTCGCCTCGTGGTTAGTGGGGAGGTCGAGCGAGGGATTATGATCTGTGGGACCGGCGTGGGCGCGTCAATTGCGGCGAACAAGATTCCGGGCATTCGGGCCGCGGTGTGCCACGATCTCTACTCCGCCCGGCAGTGCGTGGAGCACGATGACGTGAACGTCCTCTGCCTGGGAGCCCAGATCGTCGGGGAGTTCATGGCCCTCGAGCTTATCCGAACCTTCCTCTCCGCCCGCTTTTCGGACAGGGAGGAGTTCCGTCGGCGGGTTCGGAAGCTCGAGGAGATGGATCGTTTACGGGACCAGCGTCCCTGATGCGGTGGTGGAGGCGAGGGGATTCGAACCCCTGACCCCTGCGATGCGAACGCAATGCTCTCCCACTGAGCTACGCCCCCACGTGAGCTATATTGATTATAGTCGGCTGGTGTCGGTCCGGTCAAGATCAGTTCGAGCAGATCAGCGTGTCAGACGAGCGATTTGCCTTTGCCCGCCCATATCTCGCCGCGCCTATCCTCGACGCGGAGACCCTCCAGGCGCGCGTGCGCGAGATGGGAGCGGAGATATCCCGGGACTATCGGGGACGAGCGGTCCACGTGGTTGCCGTCCTCAAGGGATCGATGATGATCGTTGCCGATCTCCTGCGCGCCCTGACCGTGCCGGTGTCGGTAGACTTTATCGCTGTCAGTAGCTACGGCCCCGAGGCGCGCGCCAGCGGGGCGGTGCGCCTGATCAAGGATCTCGACGAGAGCATCGCCGGGCGCCACGTCCTGGTGGTCGAGGATGTGATTGATACCGGTCTGACGCTGAACTACATTCTCGGCGTCCTCCGCCGGCGCCAGCCCGCGTCGCTGGAGGTCGCAACCCTGCTTGACAAGCCCGCGCATCGGCTGGTTGATCTGCCAATTCGCTACATCGGCTTTACCCTGCCCGACCGCTTCGTCGTCGGGTATGGGCTCGACTTCCGGGAACGCTTCCGGAACCTGCCCTTCATTGCCGAGCTCCGTGAGGATCTGATCGAAGAGGAGCTGATCGAATAGGGACGGCTCACCGACACAGCGGAGCCTGCGCTGGTAGCCTGCCGGAAGTACAGGCAGGAGGGGGGTGGGTAGTATGCTCGGCGGATGGAGTTATACTGTGGAGAGTAACCGCTCGGGAGGGTCCAGAACCGTGTCTATCGACTATGAACTGCTGAAGCGGCTATCCGAAACGCCAGGCGTCGCCTCGCGCGAGCAGCGCGTGCGATCGGTGGTCATCGAGGCCATGCGGCCGCTCGTCGATGAGATTCGCGTCGATACTCTTGGGAATACCATCGGGTTGAAGCGCGGCGCAGGGCGGCGCCGGGTGATGATTGCCGCCCATATGGATGAGATCGGCTTCCTGGTCCGCTCGATTGACGGGAATGGCTTCCTCCGGCTGCAGCCGGTTGGCGGCTTCGACGCGCGTACCCTGGTGGCCCAGCGAGTGCTTGTCCACACTACCCGTGGCGAGGTGCTCCGCGGCGCCCTTATGCCAGCGGCAAAACCGGTCCATCTGATGACCAGCCAGGAGGCCAAGGAAATACGCCTGGATGATCTCTTCGTGGATGTCGGGCTAGATGGTGAGCACGCTCGGCAGTGCATCGAGATCGGCGACATGGTCACCCTCGATCGAACGGTCGAGCGGGTGGGAAGCAATATCATCGGTAAGGCGATGGACGACCGCATTGGCGTCTTTGTCATGCTGGAGGCGCTGCGTCTCGTGCGATCCCATGAGGTGGATATCCTGGCCGTGGCGACCGTTCAGGAGGAGGTCGGCCTGCGCGGTGCCACGACGGCCGCCTTCGGTCTGGAGCCGGATGTCGGCATCGCAGTTGACGTCACGGTGGCCGGCGACATTCCAGGCATGAAGGAAGAGGAAGCGGTGACGCGGCTCGGCCACGGCGCCGCAATTACAATCATGGATTCCTCCCTGCTGTGTGATCCGCGCCTGGTCCAGCAGTTTCGTGACATTGCTCGGGAGGAAGGCATACCGTTCCAGATGGAGATTCTCCCACGCGGTGGAACTGACGCCGGAAGCATCCAGCGCTCGCGCGCGGGCGTGCCATCGATCACCCTCTCGATCCCGACGCGTTACCTTCACACCGTCAATGAGATGGTGAACGAGGGGGATGTGATCGCCTGTGCGACACTCCTGGCGCGGTATCTCGAGCGAGCGCATACCTTCGATTACTCCTATGCCAGCTGAGGTGTTATGGAACTCGCCGTGGAGACAGAGCGTCTGAGCGGGGATCGCCCCTTTGAGGGACAGGTAGTCCTGGTCACTGGCGGCTCGCGCGGCATTGGCCGTGCGATCGCACGCCGCTTTGCCCAGGGGGGAGCGCACGTCGTGGTCAACTACCTCCGGCATCGGGCAGCGGCCGAGGAGACGGTAGCCGGGCTGCGCGAGCTGGGGGCGCGGGCGATTGCCGTTCGGGCGGATGTTGGGGATCCGGATGACCTTGACCATCTCTTCGAGGCGACGCGGAGCGAGTTCGGCTATCTGGATGTGCTGGTCAGCAATGCCGCTCTGGGGAAGCTGATCCCGGCGATGCAGCTCGAACCCCGCCACTGGCAGAGGACGCTCGACGTGATGGGGCGAGCGCTCTTGCTCTGTGCTCAGCGCGCGGTACCGCTGATGGAGGGCCGCTGGGGGCGCATTATTGCCATCAGCAGCATCGGATCGTTCCGGGTTATGCCGAACTACGCGGCGCCGGGGGTGGCGAAGGCGATCCTGGAGACGCTGACCCGCTACCTGGCAGTCGAGCTTGCCCCGCGGGGTATCAGCGTGAACTGCGTCTCCGGTGGGGTTGTCGAAACCGATGCCTTGAATGCCTTTTCAAACAAGGAGGAGATGCTGGCGTTCGGCCGCCGAGCGCCGATGGGTCGGCTCGGCCGGCCGGATGATATCGCGGGTGTCGTAACCCTACTCTGCCGTCCTGAGGCCCGGTGGATCTGCGGCCAGACGATCATTGCCGATGGCGGCTACTCGCTCCTGGCCTAGCTTTCTGTGTCCTGAGGGATTGCCGCAGTGGTGAGGGCGGCACGCCTCTTGCTCAGGCCCGCCACCCGCGGTTCAATACGGAGGGGGCTGCGGCGGATCACTATTGGGCAGATCACGATCTGGAGCGAGGGTACCATGCTCAATCCCGCTCGCTGGGAGGAGATCGAGGAACGGGTCTGGCGCGGGAAGCTCGTAGCGCACGCCGTTGCCCACGTGCTCGCCGGGCTCGGGTTCGGTCTGCTCCTCTACCCTGTCCTGCGCGTCCCGGCGCGCGCGCTTGCCCTGGTGGCTCTCACCGTCTCGCTCGCGATGCATCTATCCGCGGTGCTATCCGTGCTGCAGAGGGAATCCTTCATTGAGAGGATAACCTCCTGGCGCGGGTGAAGACGATCCCGGGCGGCCTCCGTGGAGGGCCCGGCAGGCTGCCCGAGGTCTACCAAGGCCCAGCCTTCCCTCTTGCCCCCCTGCTCTGACTCACTGGCGCCAGGGAGGCTGCTCGGTGTCTATCAGGATGCCGGGGCTGAGGGGATTTGGCTGGCACTGACCGATACGGGCGGCAGAGAGAGCCATGGCGAAACAGGAACCTGACCCTGGAGACGAAGCGTGCGGCAGTCAATCACCGGGGCCACCTCTTCACCGCCGGCCGGAACGGTGAACGTTTGGTGACACTTTGGTGACAAAGGTCCTGACTCGGGAAAGCAAAGGCCAGGCGATATTTGCCTGGCCTTTTTCGGTACCCCCGGCAGGACTCGAACCCGCAACCTTGTGGTCCGAAGCCACACGCTCTGTCCAGTTGAGCTACAGGGGCACACCGCGATTATAGCACTGCCCGGCTGTCAGCGTCAAACCGCCCAGGGCGCGGCGATCTGGTCTCTGCTGGGGTAAGATCGAGCACCGCATGATACTGCGTCTGCGCGTAGAGATCGTGCCGATATGCGGTGGATCTTGCTTGTGCTTCAGCCCTGACTCGGGCTAAAAAAGACTTGCACCGGCGGGCGAGCGCGCTATACTTGAGCCATGGCGAGCGATGAGGACTCGCGGAGAAGGAGGCCGTAATGGGACGGATTATCGTGGCGAATCGGCACGGTGACCAGGTCATCGAGTGGGATCCCGCCGCGGATACCGAGGAGGGCCGAGCCGCCATCGCCGAGGCCGAGCAGATCATCGCCGAAGCGCGGGCGCGCGGCTGCGCGATCTCGAAGAAGGTCGACGGGAAGCACGTCCTCGATCACGGCCCGTTTGATCCGCAGGCCGAAGAGTATCAGATCATCGCACCGATTGCGGGTGGCTAGCTGGCATCGTCTCATCCAGCGTGTCGGCCGATTCTTTCGGTGGCTCCGGTCGCTTGACGATCTGCCAGAGATGCAGACGGCAGATCGCTGGGGATTGGAGCGCCCCTGGCTGATCAACTGGCAGTGGGTTCCGAAGCGGTCGGCCGGCCCTGGATTCGGTCCTCAGGAGTATGCGCGGGCCCGAGCCCGGGGAGCCGAGGTGGCCCGCGCAACCCTCGGCGAGGAGAACTGGGAAACACTCCGCCGCCAGGGATATCTGGATGTCCGGTCCCGACTGCTGCCGGGCTTGACCTATCGCTTGCGGGTTGGCCGGCGCATTCAGCTTCTCTGGGACACGCTGGATGATGCAATGCGGTCGCCGTGGCCCTACGATTACCTCTGCGTTAACCCGGTCTATCCCCTCCCTGCAATCGAGTTTACTGCCCATCTGTACCTGTACCTGCGAGATAAGGAGGAAGAAGTGATCCGGGTTGCCGCGCCCCAGCCGTTCGATCAGCTCCTGGGACGGGTCTTCTAGCAGGGGCAGTGTTCCGCTCCCGCAGATCGGGCCGCTGTCGATCCCGTCCGTTATGAGGTTGGGTATCCGTCGGAATGGCATGAGCAGACTCACTGACGAGCAAAAGACACCGGATATTATCGCCCCCTCGTTGGAGCGTCGAACAATCGACATAACCTGGACCGACGGTCACCAGAGCTCATACAGCTTCGAGTTCCTTCGCTGGAGCTGTCCGTGTGCAATCTGTCGGGGCGAGGGCGGGGTGCCGGGTGTACTGGCGTCCACGCACGAGCTGACGCCAGATCAGACCGAGCTGGTGGAGGTCGGTCCAGTAGGCAATTATGCGATGTCCATTACCTGGAAGGATGGCCACGCGGCCGGTATCTACACCTGGGAATACCTGCGCTTGATCTGTCCCTGCCCGATCTGCCGTGGACAGCAAGAGACCGGCCAGTGACATACTCTGGTTCATGAGTGAGCTAGGATCGACGGGAGTAGGAAACTCAATGCCAGCGGTGCAGGGAATCAGTGAGATCGTCCTCTGGGCGCACGACCTGGAAGCCATGGTCCGGTTCTACCGAGATGTACTCGGCCTGGAGGTTATCTCGCCTCCGGAGCGGGCCAACCCGATCTTTCTGAAGGCCGGCCCAGGGCAGACCGGCATCCCGCAGATGATTGTCCTGGTAAAGCTGCCGGATGATTCTCCGCCGTTCTCGGTGCCGCGTGTGCTCCACCATATGGCGTTTGAGATTGCCCCGGAGGATTTCGATCGTGAGAAGGCGCGCCTCGAGGCGCTCGGCTACCAGCTGCGCTCCGGGCAGCATCCCATCATCACATCGCGTACGATGTACCTGGATGATCCCGAGGGTAATGAAGTCGAGCTGATCTGCCGGGCCTGATTTAATCACGGATATTGCCGGTCGGGTGGATCCTGCGTATCATCACCGCGGGAAGAGCTGGAGTCGTCAGATGGCGACTTCTAGGTCTTCTCGAGGCTGATTTGATGGGAGGAGTGCACCCGTGGCAACACCCCAGACTCCCGCCCTGACCAGGGAACGATTCCTGGCTACCCCGACGTTCGATGAGTATGTCGAGCGGATGACGGTCAATCGGGAGAAGATGCTTCAGCACCTCGAGGAGGTGCAGGTTCCTCCCGAGGATATCGCCTGGTGGCGCTCCCAGGGCAAGCTGAACGTCTACGTTTTAACCTACGACAGCTGCGGTGATGCGCTGTACAACCTGCCAGTCTTCGCCAAGATCGCCAAGCAGTGCCCGAATATCGACCTCCGGGTCGCTCAGCGGGATGAGAACCTGGATATCATGGATCAGCACCTCAACCAGGGCATCTATCGCTCGGTCCCCTGTTTTATCTTCCTGGATGAGAACTTCCAGGAGATCGCTAACCTCAAGGAGCGCTCCGAGGCGATGACGCGGGTGATTGAGCAGGAGCAGCTTGCTCTCCGCCGCCGCCTCCGGGAGCAATACAAGGAAGCCTGGCGGGCCGAGATGCTCCGGGAGTTCAAAGAGGTCGTCGCTAACCGCAAGAAGTATCCCTGAAAAGACACTGCCGCGTGGAGGCGGCACGCGGCAGTCTTCCTAATTGCTAGCAGTTGCATCGCCCCCGGCCGTTGACCACCTGCGGCCTGGGGGCGATGACGTGGTCTGCTGTAGCCCATCCCTAGGTTGTGGTGACCTCCCGGATGGCCTCGCCGAGCACGTTGACCATGCGGTCGATCTGCTCGGCGGTGATGACAAGGGGAGGCGCCATCATAATCACATCCCCGCGGTTCCGGAAGAGTACTCCACGCTGGCGCGCCGCCGCGATTACCCGGGCCCCGATCTGGCTGGCGGTCGGGTATGCTTCGCGGGTGGCCCGGTCGCGGACGAGCTCGACCCCGCACATCAGGCCGAGGCCGCGCACCTCGCCAACTGCAGGCAGGCTCTCGAGTGTGCGCAGTCCTGCCAGCAGACGCGCCCCCATCTCGGCCGCCCGCTCGACGAGCCCCTCGCGCTCGATGATCTCGATGTTCTTGAGGCCGACGGCGCAGGCCGTGGCGTGGCCGGAGTAGGTGTAGGCATGCATCCACGGCTGGTCCGGCGGGAGAGACCGGAGCGCTTCGGCCAGCTCCCGACTGATGATGATGCCGCCGAGCTGGATGTACGCGCTGGTTACACCCTTCGCGAAGGACACGATATCCGGCTGGACATTCCAGTGGTGCAGGGCGAACATCCGACCGGTCCGCCCGAAACCGGTGATCACCTCATCGGCGATCAGGAGGACCTGGTACCGATTGCAGACCTCACGCACGCGCGGGAAGTACTCCGGTGGCGGGGGGATCACTCCACCGGCCCCCATCACCGGCTCGGCGATGAATGCCGCGACGGTCTCCGGGCCTTCCCGAAGGATAGTTTGTTCGAGATCCTCGGCTGTGTCGATCGGGCAGTTCCCCGGCGTTCGGCCGAGTTCGCAGCGGTAGCAGTACGGGGGAGCGACCTGAATGAATCCGGGCACCCGCGGCTCGAACTGGGGCCAGTAGGCGCTCATGCCAGTCGCGCTCATCGCTCCCAGGGTGACGCCGTGATACGCCCAGCGCCGCGAGATGATCTTGACCTTATTCGGATGTCCGCGCAGCCGCCAGTAGGAGCGAGCCAGCTTGAAGGCCGATTCGTTGGATTCAGCGCCGCCGCTGGTGAAAAAGACGGCCTGAAGGTTCGGATACGAGATCTGCACGAGCTTTTCTGCCAGACGGATCGCCGGGATGTTGGCCTGACCGGTATAGTTAGAGGCGAAAGCGAGCTGGCTCATCTGTTGGGCCGCCGCCTCGGCCAGCTCCCGTCTCCCGTGGCCCACGTTCACGTTCCAGAGCTGGGAGAGACCATCGATGTACTCGCGCCCGTGGGCATCGCGCACGATTGCTCCCTGACCGCTGACCAGGATGACCGGCCCGGCCTGAGCATGCCCGACCGGATTGTGCAGTGGATGGATCAGGTGAGCCTGATCGAGAGCAATCAGTTCGTCAACGCTGATATCGATCACGGTGTTCCCCTGCGGGGCCGGTCCGGATCCATGGGGTGGACCGGCAAACTTGGCTTGATCATTGTACGGTGCCCATTCGCGCCCAACAAGCCCGTGCCCACCAGGGGGCATTGCCCATCTGCCGCCCCCTGCATATACTCGGATTCACTCGGGGCATCTGTCTGAATCTGTTGTTCGAGGAGAGGGGCCATGCCGATCCGCGTCGCCTGTCACGGTATCACCTGGGGACGTGACCTGAATCAGACGCTCAAGGACCTGCGCGCGCTGGGGTTCCGCGGCTTCGAGGCCTTTGCCTTCGTCGCCGACGAGTTCGGTTTCGCGCGGCTGGGTGAATTCCAGGAGCTCCTTGCGGCCCATGGACTTCAGCTCGTGGCCCTGTACGGCGGCGGCGCGATGCACGATCCCTTCCTCCACGAAGAGCTGGTGGCCCATAACGTTCGACTCGCTCGCTTCCTGGCCGCAAATGGTGCCAACCGTCTTGTTCTCGGGCCGGGGCGGCGAACGCCGTCCGGTCCAAGTCGAGATGACCTGCTGACGCAGGTTCACTGCATGAACGAGATCGGTCGCCGGACCCTGGATCTCGGCGTGCAGGCCTGTGTCCACCCGCACGTGAACACGATGATCGAGAAGCTGTCCGAGATTGACTTTGTCATGGATCGGGTGGATCCGCGCTACGTGGCCATGGCGGCCGACACAGCCCACCTGCGCAAGGGGAATCCCGAGGTTCCCACAGCAGAGGTAGACGTGTTCCGTCGCTACGCTGATCGGATCAAGTATGTGCATCTCAAGGATTGGGATCCGCGACTTCCACCTGAGCAGAGCGGAGAGGGCGGCACGGCGGTGATTCGCGATTTTGTCGAGCTCGGCCAGGGCGTGGTTAACCTCAAAGGGGCGATCGATGCACTGCGCGAGGCCGGGTACGATGGCTGGGTAACGATCGAGCTGGATTATACCCGGCGGACGCCCTATGAGAGCGTCCGCATGAGCCGGGATTATCTGGTGAACGAACTGCACCTCACGCTGTGAGCCCCGGCGCCCGGAGGCGCCGGGAGGTACGGAGGGAGAGAGATGGATCAGGTCGGCGTCGGTATTATCGGAGCAGGATTCGTGGCATCCCTGCACTGCGAGGCCCTCCGCCGGGTGCCGGAGGCGCGGCTGGTTGCTGTCGCCTCACCCAGCCCGGGGCATGCCGAAGCGTTCGCCCGAAAGCACGATATCCCCCACGCCTATACCGACTATCGGGCGCTCCTCGAACGTACGGATATCCAGATGGTCACTCTCGCCTTGCCGAACGATCTTCACTGCGCCGCGACACTCGACGCGGCCGCGGCCGGCAAGCACGTCGTCTGCGAAAAGCCGATGGCCTTGAACCTGGCCGAGTGCGATCGGATGATCGAGGCCTGCCGCGCCGCCGGCGTTAAGCTGATGTACGCTGAGGAGCTGTGCTTCGCGCCCAAGTATGTGCGTGCGAAAGAGCTTGCTGACGAGGGAGCGCTCGGTCGGGTCTATCTCGTCAAGCAGTCCGAGTGCCACTACGGTCCGCATTCCGACTGGTTTTGGGATGTGAATCGCTCCGGCGGCGGCGTGCTCATGGACATGGGCTGTCACTCGATCGAGTTCGCCCGCTGGATCTACGGGAAACCGCGTGCGCTTTCTGTCTACGCCCAGCTCGGCACTTACGTCCATGGGAGTCGGACGCGGGGCGAGGATCACAGCGTGTGCATCATCGAGTTTGAGGGCAACCGCATCGGTATTGCCGAGAATAGCTGGGCACGAACGGGCGGCGTTGACGACCGCGCCGAGCTGTATGGATCAGCTGGCCTCACGGTCGCCGATCTGCTCCGGGGGAGCTCGCTGATCACCTTCAGCGAGCCGGGCTACGGCTACGCCGTGGAAAAGGCACCCGACACCCGTGGCTGGACCTTCACGATGTTTGAGGAGACATGGAACTACGGCTTTCCCCAGGAGATGGCGCACTTTGTCCGCTGTGTGCGAGATGACCTGACCCCCATGGAAACCGGCGAGGACGGCCGGCAGGTGATGGAGATCATCTGCGCGGCGTACGCGTCGGCGCGCACCGGCCAGAAGGTCAGCCTGCCCTTCCGAACCGAGGCAAAGCGACCGATCGAACTGTGGAAGCAGGTGTAGACGGCACCCTCGCGGTGTCGGGCCCGGTGGGCGCCGCGATGCCGAATCCGGTCGATCCTTTGCGGCAGGGTGAGGTGAGTGCGGCCCTGGAGCGGTACCGCGTGGTCGCCTTCCAGACGGTCTTCCCCATCTGGGACGACCAGGTCGAGCCGCGCGGCGGCGGCGTGGCCTTTCTCCCGCTCGATCTGAGTGACTGGCCCTCGGTGATCGCGGCGATCGTACGCCGTCACTTCCACCACGAGACGGTCCGGAGCGCCGAGATCGGTATGGCCATGCTTGATCCAGCGGTCCTGGCGCGGTATTGTCAGCGCTTCGAGAACGTCTTCTGGCAAGGGGGGGATGCGCCGTGAGGTACGCGGGCTGTCCGTCCGGGGTCTTGTCTGTTGCGAGGGACGGTCAGGCGTCCGGACTGCGACTTCCTAAACGCGCCAGCAACTCATCGGCGAGATGTCGGTAGGCCACGGCTCCCCGTGACGAGGGATCGTACGAGAGGATCGGTCGGCCGTGGCTGGGCGCCTCGGAGAGGCGGACACTCCGCGGAATGATCGTCTGGAAGATCTCGCGCGGGAAGTGCGTGCGCACCTCGTCAACGACCTGCTGGGAAAGGTTCGTCCGTGCATCGAACATGGTCATCACGATGCCGGTGATCTCCAGAGCCGGGTTCAGGTGATCACGGATGAGCGCGATCGTGTTGAGGAGGTGACCGAGTGCCTCCAGTGCGAGGTACTCGCACTGGATCGGGATGATAATCCCGTGAGCCGCGGTCAAGGCGTTCACGGTGAGGATCCCAAGGGATGGGGCGCAGTCGATCAGGACGAGGTCATAGCGCCCCTGTACGGGTTCGAGGACTCGTCGCAGACGCTGCTCGCGTGCCATCAAGCCGACCATCTCGATCTCGGCACCTGCCAGTCGGATCGCCGAGGGAACCAGATCAAGTCCATCCCAGTTGACCCCTGTGATCGCCCGCTCCAGGGCAACCTGACCGATCAGCGCCTCGTAGACCGAGCGCTCGATCTGTCCCTTGTTGAGGCCAAGCCCGCTTGTGGCATTGGCCTGGGGATCGAGGTCGATCAGGAGTACCCGCTGACCTCTGGCGGCCAGTGCCGCCCCGAGGTTGATCGCGGTGGTTGTCTTGCCGACCCCTCCCTTCTGATTGGCGATGGCGAGGACGGTCGTTGGGCCTTTCATTGGATAACCGTGAGGGACAGTGGGTGCGCCGCCAGGCGTCGGGCGATCGCCTCGCGCGTTGGAATGCCGGCCGTGCCGAGAGCCTCGACCGCGAAACTGGCAACGCAGTTAGCGTAGTGCGCGGCCTGGACCGGGTCGCCGTGATCGAGCAGGTGGGTAAAGAAGGCGGCAGCGAAGACGTCACCCGCGCCGGTCGCATCGACCTCAGTGGCAGGGAAGGCCGCGACCTGCCAGGCCCGTCCGCGCTGAAAGACGGTACAGCCCCGGGCCCCTTGGGTCACCACCAGCAGACGTGCGACTCCCGCGTATCCACGCAATAGCTCCCAGTCGCCGTCGACATCCTCTTCACTTAGCACGACCGCATCACAGACCTTCAGCACCTCCTCAGGGTGCTCCCAACTGCATCGCTCGACGAAGCCGTCAGCGTTCCAGCGGCGCAGCCAGCCCTGAGGGGTGAGCCCGAGCAGGCCGTAGCCCGAGAAGGCAGTGATCATCTCCGCCCCGAACTCGCGGGCGAGCGGTGCCAGGTGCACAATCGGCGCATGCCGCCAGCCCTCTGGAATCAACGAGTGATCCAGCGGCGCGGCGACGGCACGGATCCACTGCTGGCGATGGCCGCCGTGGTACACGTTTTCGAAGGTCGTCGTGGCAGGCGCGCGGCGGACCTGAAATTGAATGGACGGCAGGGCGCGCCCCACGTCAAAGTCATCCCCCGCACTGGTCACCGCGGCGACGCGGCGGCCCAGGGCAACCGCCGTGAGGCCGGCGTAGGTCACTGTTCCGCCGATCACATGGCCGTCGCCCACGATATCGCGGGTCACGTGCCCGACGATCAGGTAATCCGGGACGAACCCATCCACCGGCCGGGGAGCGGAAATCCTGCTCACCGCTTTGGCGAGATCACGACGCGGCGCTGATCGCCCTCGCCGGTACTGGCCGTCGTCACGGCCGGGTGGTTCTGGAGAGCAAGATGGACGATCCGCCGCTCGTTGGCCGGCATGGCCTCGAGCGCCATGGGCTTGCGCGTCTCCTGGACCCGCGAGGCAATCCGATTGGCCAGATTGCGCAGGGTGATCTCCCGGCGGGCACGGTATCCTTCGACATCAACGAGGATCTTCCCCCATTTTCCGACCCGCTTCGCAACGATCAGAGTGGTCAGGAACTGGAGTGCTGATAAGGTCTCGCCGCGGCGGCCGATCAGGATCCCGACATCATCAGGGCGCACAACCTCGACCGCCGCAACGAATCCCTGCTCGGCGGCGGCCGCGGGCACCGCACGGATCTCCACCCGTGCTCGCACGCGCATTGTGCTCAAGAGATGATCAAGGACATCACGAGCCGTCTCGGCATACAGCTCCGGTGTCGGGGCAGGACGGGGGCGGGTGTCTCCGTTCGGTCGGCTGATCTCGCGGGGAGAGACAAGGATGCGGGCATCTTCCCCGCCGATGCCCAGGATACCCCGACTTCCTTCGGAGAGGATCGAGATGTCGACCTCGTCGCGCGTGAGACCCAGCTTGGCCAGCGCCTTTTCGATAGCCTCACTGACCGTTCGGGCGGTGACTTCCAGGCTCTCCACGGTTGTTTCTCCTCCTATCGAAGAGGGCCTTTACTTCCGTCGTTTCTTGACGCGACGCGGCGCCCCGGCCGGTGCCCCGGCTGCTGGGGCGGAGACCCGGCCGTTGGCCGGCTCGGGGGATGGCCGCGGTGCCGCCGCGCCGGAGGATGGACGAGGCGCACTCACGGCAAGCGCGGGGCGGCGACGCCCCGGGAGCACCGAGCCCCACCCGTAGAAGAAGGACTGTTGAATCAGCGTAAAGAGATTCGACGCGGCCCAGTACAGAACCAGCCCGGCTGGCATCTTGATCGAGATCACGATGTACATCAGCGGCATTAACTGCATCGCCTGATTCATGGCCTGCTGCTGGGGATCGGTCGTCTGGACCTGAATCATGCGCTGGATAACCAGCTGGGTCAGCCCGGTGAAGATGGCCAGCACATAGGGGAAGCCCTCGGGCTGGGCGAGGTTAGGGACCCAGAGGAAGCCGCTATCCAGAAAGTGCCGGGCAGCGAGTTCGTACAGGGCCTGGTAGAGCGCAATCCAGATCGGAAGCTGAATCAGCATGGGCAGGCAGCCTGCCATCGGGTTGACCCGGTTCTCCCGATAGAGGCGCATCTGCTCCTGCATGAGCCGCTCTTTATCCTTCCCGTGGAGCCGTTTCAGCTCGTTCAGCTGGGGCTGGAGAGCCTGCAGGGCTCGGGAGGACCGAATCTGCTGGATTGTCAGCGGCCAGAAGATGATCTTGACGAGAATCGTAAACAGGATGATCGTCAGTCCCCAATTGGGGATGCCGATACTGCCAAGCACGTGGTAGAGGAAGACCAGTGCCTGGAACATCGGACCCGCGAGGGCATCGCGGAGCGCGTTGTACAGGCCGCCAATATCTGGCAAGGACAAATCCTCCTCGGAGCTAGCGGACGGGATCGTAACCGCCGGGATTGAACGGGTGGCACCGGAGCAGACGGCCCATGGCTAGCCATCCTCCCCGGAGGACCCCGTACCGGGCGACCGCTTCATAGGCGTACTGAGAGCAGGTCGGATAGAAGCGGCACGCCGGGGGAAGAACGCGCGAGAGGGTCAGCTGGTAGAGACGAATCAATGCCAGTACAAGCCCCTTCATGGGCCCGCCTCGTTCGGTCGCGGCGGCTCGTCGGCCAGGAGAAGCCGTCCATCTCCGGCCGTACCCTCGATCGGTCGTTCGGTGAGAAGGCCGGCACGTCGCAGGGTGTTGGCGAGTACCTCGGTAATCTCGGTCAGCGCGACCCCGACAATTGCCGGTCGTGCGATAATCACCAGATCCCACCCGCCCGGTATATAGTCGCACAAACGCCGTGAGGCCTCTCGCAGCAAACGGCGGACCCGGTTCCGGCGGACTGCCTTTCCCAGCCGCTTGCTGACGATGATCCCGACACGCACGATTCCGGCTTCATTCGGCGCCGCCTGGACGACGAAAAGGGATGATGGCCACGATTGACCCGCTGTCCGCACCCGTGTGTAATCAGCAGAGCCGCGCAGTCGCTCACAGCGTCGCTTCGACCGCTGACGGGGTTCCCTTTCTCCTCCAACGGTCACCGTCCGCCCCGGGTCGTCCGTCAACGTGACCGTGTTAGACCGGTACCAGGCGATGACGCCCCTTCGCTCGGCGTCGTCGAATCACGTTGCGACCACCGGGCGTTGACATGCGCTTCAGAAAGCCGTGGACTCGTCGTCGATGGTGCCTCTTCGGCTGATAGGTTCGCTTGGGCACGGTGCGCTCTTCCTCTTGCTGCCGGCGTACGCGTGTACCTTGTGATTATACGGGGCGGTCCATCCCCCTGTCAAACCAGGAAGGCCACCTCACCGCCGTCCAGCCATGCGTCCCGGGGCGGGACTCACGGCCGTATCCGGCTTGCGGCTCAGGACCTCAGCGGTGGGCCCGGAGAAGCGCGCGAGCGGCGTCGGCGATGTGGTGGGGTGCCAGTCCGTATTTCTCGATCAGATCATCGTTCGCGCCCGACTCGCCGAACACATCCATCAGCCCATGGCGGCGGAGCGGCGTCGGACGGTGTTCACCGAGGATCTCGGCGACCGCGCTTCCCAGCCCGCCGATGATTGTATGTTCCTCGGTCGTGACCACCAGACCGGTCTTCTCGGCGGCGCGGACGATCCCCTCTGGATCGAGCGGCTTGAGGGTTGGGACGTGCACCACCTCCGCGGAGATGCCCTCCGCGGCGAGCAGATCCGCGGCCTGGAGCGCCCGGACGCTTTGAACCCCTGTTCCGAAGAGCGTGATATCTGTTCCCTGCCGGAGCGTCACCGTCTGACCGGGCACGTAGCGGTAACTGTTATCGAAGATAACGGGTGTCGGGTCCCGGACGAGGCGAACATACCATGGTCCGGGGCTGGCGGTGGCCGCGTGCATAACGAGACGCGCCTCCACGCCGTCCGCGGGAGCTACGACGGTGAGATGCGGCATGGCACGCATCACCGCGAGGTCGGATACCTCCTGATGCGTCTTGCCGGTTCGTGCGGTAAACAGGCCGGCGTATCCCGCGCCGATCTTCACATTGAGGTTCGGCTGGGCCACGACCATGCGCAGCTGATCCAGATCCCGGTTGACCAGGAAGACCGCGAAGCTGCTCAGCCACGGGATCAAGCCGACCGTGGCCAGACCTGCCGCAACGCCCATCAGGTTTTGTTCGGCAATCCCCATCTCCAGGAAGCGATCCGGGTAGTGCTGCTCGAATACCTCAGCTCGGGTCGAGTTCGCGAGGTCGCCATCCAGGACCACCAGGTTCGGGTACTGACCGGCCAGCTCCACCAGGGTATTCGCGAACACGTCACGCATGGCCACGCTCTCGGGCATCCTATGCACCTCCCAGAGGGCGCTCGAGATCAGCCATGGCCCGAGCATAATCCTCGTCGGTTAATACTTTGGAGTGCCAGTTGTAGTCATTCTCCATGAATGAGACGCCCTTTCCCTTGACCGAATGGGAGATGATGATCGTTGGCTTCCCCTGTCCGCGGAACGATAGGGCCTGCCGACAGGTGTGCAGGATCTCGCCGACATCGTGTCCATTCATCTCCAGGACGTTCCATCCCCACGCCTCCCAGAGGCGCCGTGGATCCTCAACCGACATCCGGGGCGATCGCTTCCCGTTCAGCACCGCACTGGTCCAGCCATACTGCTGAAGGCCGTTGTAGTCCAGAATCGCGGTCAGGTTATCCAGGCGGTAGCGCTCGGCCACGAAGGCCGCTTCCCAGATCTGCCCTTCCTGGATCTCTCCATCGCCGAGCATGACCCAGGTGTGGAAATCCTTGCCCAGTAGCCTGGCGCCGAGGGCCATGCCGACGCCGGGAGAGAGCCCCTGACCAAGGGAACCGGTTGACATATCGAGACCAGGCGTCCGCGTCATATCCGGATGACCCTGCAGGCGGGAGTCGATCTCGTCGAAGGTATCGAGCTCCTCGACCGGGAAGAATCCTCGCAGGGCGAGCGTCGCGTAGAGCGCGATCGCCGAGTGGCCTTTCGAGAGAATGAAGCGATCCCGGTCCGGCCAGTCCGGCCGGGACGGATCCACGCGCAGGATCTTGAAGTAGAGGACAGTGAGGACATCCGCGGCTGAAAGTGGTCCGCCCAGGTGCCCGGCCTTAGCCCGATACACTGACTGCACGACCAGTCGCCGCACCTGACGGGCGGTTTCGCGCAGCATCTGGAGTTCATCCACCGCTGTCTGCACCGCTCTCCTCCCACTGTTTTGGCGCATTATAGCACGGTCCTATCCGCTCGCCGATCGTCCCGCTGGGGGCAGGTGTCCGCCTCGCGCCAGGCGATGCAGGCGACGCCGGACGCCAACGGCGTGCGGATCTGCCTCCAGTGCGGCAATCCAGCACCGTCGGGCTGCCTCCGGGTCGCCCATGGCCAGGTGGACGTCCCCTTCAATGGTCAGGCGCTCGCTTGTGGGCATTGCGCCCTCTGGAAGCCGCTCCAGGGCTCGGCGTGCGGCTAGCCAGTCTCCGTCGCGAACGGCGTGTCGGACCCGATCAGCGGGAAGATTGCGAAGCACGGCCTGGAGCGTCCTGTCGTCGGGGGCGCGTGCCAGCCCTTCGCGCCATGCCGCTTCCGCCGCGTCGAACTCGCCGACGAGCAGATAGGCTTCTCCCAGATAGTACCAGACTGGATGAGCGCCCCGCACGGTCTCGGCCACGCGGCGCAGGTAGTGGACCGCTCGAGCTGGATCGCGGATCCGGAACTCCCCAACGGCAAGGACGCCAGCCTCGAACGACGCGGCCAGCCAGGCCCGGTGCTGAAGATCGAGATCATCCCCCCAGGTATGGGCCGAGACCTCCGGCAGACCATCCGCGCCCGCAGTGTTTCCGGCTTCTGCCAGGCGTGCCGCGCTTTCGAAATATTCGAGAGCCCGCCGATACCAGGCGGTGCGGTCGTGCCACGGGAGTTCCGCGGCGATGCACTGGCTTGCTCGCCCCAGGAGGAAAGCCAGCCCGTAGTGCCGGGGGGAGGCCTGATAAGCCACCTCGGCGCGGGCGAACGCGGAGACCAGACGGTCCGGCGGACATCCCGGATCGGGGATGAGCGCCGCCAGCTCTCGTACCCGGCGACCGATCAGCGCCCGGGCAAGGAGACGTTGCACGAGGCCCATTCCGTGGATTATTCTACACGCCGTGGCGTTACTGCTTCCGAGGAGATTGATGATGCCCGCACGATTTCATACCCCGTACCACCTGGGACCACAGTCAGCGGAGGCACTGCTCCGCCCGATCGATGCAGCGCTTGCCGAGCTCGAGAGCCGGCTTGCCCATTACGTGGAACGAATTCCCATGAGCGAGGCCGATCGCGACAGAGTGGCCCGGGCGCACGAACTCGTGGCCCGGTGCCGATCCGGCCTGGGTGACCTCGCGGCCCGCCCGTCAGATCGCGCCTGACCGCTGTGGATCGTCTTCCCGCATCGATCTCAACGGCTCGATACAGGAGGAATCAGGTGACTGCCAGGAAGAAGGTTCTCATTACCGGCGCGGCAGGACGCATCGGCAGTTCCCTCGCCGAGCGGCTGAAGGACCAGTATGATCTCCGGCTTCACTATCACCAGACGATCCCGGAGCACCCGCCCGTGGCCGATACGTGGATCGCGGATATCTCCCGGTTCGACGAGATCGCCCCTGCCATGAACGGGATCGACGCGGTGGTGCACATGGCTGCGGATCCAAGCACACGCGCGCCGTGGGAGAGCGTCCTCGAGCGGAATATCATCGGAACCTACAACGTCTTCGAGGCGGCACGCCAGGCAGGGGTTCCCAAGATCGTCTTTGCCTCCACAAATCACGTGATGGGGATGTACGACCGCGACCGTCAGTGGCCGATCTATACCCATCAGCCGGTGCGTCCTGATTCGCTCTACGGTGTCTCCAAGGCGTTCGGGGAGGTTCTGGCGCGCTACTACGTGGACCAGTACGGGCTCTCAATTATCTGCCTGCGGATCGGCTGGTTTCTCGAGCGTCCGCGCGATGAAATCGGGCTCTGGATGTGGCTGAGTCCACGAGACTGCGCCCAGGTTGTCGCCCGGGCGATCGAAAGTCCACTCAGCTTTGGCATCTTCTACGCGATCTCCCGCAACAGCCGACGACACTGGGATATCACCAATACCATCGAGCTGCTCGGTTACCGCCCTGAGGATGACGCGGAGATTTACGCCGCGGAGATCCTGGGCCCGGGCGTCTGATCGCCGGGTAGCGGACGGGCGTTCACGGATTTCGAACGCCCGTCCGTGTGCCGCGGCGCTATACTGGCCATACTGGTCCGGGCAAGCCCGTCGTGACGGTATGAGTTTTCGGGAGGGGTGGCCGTGGCCGAGGTCGTTCCCGATGTCCGCTTACTCGATTATCCCCGCGATCCCCTTGCGGTCCTGTATGTGGCATACCGCACCTGTTACTCGAGCCTGCCGCCGCAGGAGATCCGTCGGCGCATCGAAGAGGGCAGGATCAGCCGACAGAAAATGGTGGAGTTCCTCGAACGCTGGCTTCCGACGGGCCACGGCTCCCCCAAGCAGCAGCTTCACTTCACCTTTGGCCTGAGCGGGATGTCGCGCGTCACATCGCATCAGCTTGTTCGCCACCACGTGGGGATTGTCTTCGACCAGCAGAGCCAACGCTACGTTGAGTTCACCGGCGGCGATTTCCCGTACGTTATTCCCCCGACCTGGGTAAAGGCCGGCCTGGTGGACCGCTACGTGGCCTTCATGGCCGAAGCAGCCCGACTGTACCAGGAGGCCCTCGCCGCAGGCATCCCAGCAGAGGATGCCCGCTATGTCCTGCCGCACAGCGCGGCCACGAATATTCAGTTTACGGTGAACTTCGAGGAACTCCTCCATATCGCCGATCAGCGGCTCTGCACGCGTGCGCAGTGGGAGATTCGCCACTTCTGGGCGAAGACGCGGGCTGAGGTTGGGCGGGTCTGTCCGGAGCTGAAGAAGTTCATTCAGCCCAAATGTGGGGAGTTCCGCCTGGGCTACTGCGACGAGACCCTGGCCGATTACCAGCGGTGTCCTCTCAGCCGCGTCCGCCCGCACAAGAGCATGGTGCTCAACCAGATCTCCCGGCCGCGGCCGGGAACCGGCGCGACCCGTGCCGGATCCGGGGCGTCAGGGGAGAATGCACCGCCGATGCCTCCGGCCAGTGAGACATCGGCGGATGAGAAAACGTCCGCCGGTTGAGGAGCTTGCGGTGACCGCGTCCCGCCGCGCGTTGCCCGTCCCCCTCAGGTAGCGGACTGCCCCGCCTGGACCGGCACCTTCGATGCCATGTAGCTGGCCAGGTCGCACACCCGCAGGGCGAAGCTCCACTCGTTATCGTACCAGCTGAAGACCTTGGCCAGGTTGCCGCTGGTCATGGTCAGGGTCGCATCAATGACCGATGACTGGTCCACGCCGATGATATCGCTTGAGACGATCGGGATGTCGATCACTGCCATGTACGGTGCCAGCTCCTCACTTCGGGCGGCCTCGCGGAAGGCCTGGTTGACCTCATCGGTCGTCACGTCGTGCTCCAGCACGCAGGTGAAGTCAAGTAGGGAGCCGTCCGGCACCGGTACCCGAACTGCCAGCCCCTCAATCTTTCCATCGACCGCCGGAATGACCTTCCCCACCGCCCGGACCGCGCCAGTCGTTGTTGGCACGATATTCAGCGGCGCCGCCCGGCTCCGCCGTGGGTTGCCCCCGATGGCACGGTCAAGGAGTGCCTGGGTGTTGGTGTAGGCGTGGGTTGTGTTTACCAGCCCTTTGACGATCCCAAAGCGTTCCTGGAGCACCTTGACAACAGGGGCCAGCGCGTAGGTCGTGCAGGAGCCCATGGCGACGACGTGGTCTCGCCCAGGGTCGTAGACCTGGTGGTTTACCCCCATGACCAGGGTGGTCGGAACATCCTTCGCTGGCGCGGTGATTATGACCCTCGACGCGCCGGCTTGCAGGTGCTTCGAAGCGGCCTGCAGCGACTCGAAGATGCCGGTCGACTCGATCACGAGCTCGACCCCAGCATCTTTCCAGGGGATTCGGGACGGATCCTTCTCGTGGAAGATCTGGATCTGCTCCCCATCCACGACCAGCGTGCTGTTATGGACCTCGACGGATCCATCGAATGCCCCGTGGACCGAGTTGAACTCGAACAGGTAAGCCAGCGTCTCCGGATCGGTGAGATCGTTCACCGCCACGAACTGGAGATCTGGATAATCAAGGCCAGCCCTGAGCACGAGGGAACCGATTCGCCCGAGCCCGTTGATCCCAACTCTTACGGCCACCGCAACCTCCGGCTTTTGACAATCGGCATAGCACGTCAGATCGCGGTGCGCATCTTCCGTGCCGAACTCAGCCCGGGCGGTCTGCTGGTCTGCTCCGAAGCAGGCTGGCAATGCGGTCGAGGATCCGGTCAGCGACCTCGCGTTTGGAAAGGAGCGGTAGAGCTTCAAGGCCCTGGCGATCGATGATCGTCACACGATTCGTGTCTGACCCAAACCCGGAGTCCGGTGCGCTGACGTCGTTGGCGACGATGAAGTCGAGGCCTTTTGCCTCAAGCTTCTTCCGCGCGTTAGCGACCAGGTCGTGAGTCTCCGCGGCGAATCCGACCTTGATCAGTGACGGCTGCCGGATGCCAGCAATGATATCCGGGTTGGGGACCAGGCGCAGGACAAACTCCTCGCCGGTGCGCTTGATCTTCTGCTCGGCTGGCGCCGCGACGCGGTAATCAGCCACAGCCGCCGCCATGATCAGGGCGTCTGCACCGATCACGGCCTCTTCGACCGCTGTTTTCATGTCGAGAGCGGTCGTGACGCGGCGGAGCTCTACCCCGTCCGGCGGGGCGATCGCGGTTGGTGCGCTGATCAGGATAACGCGGGCACCACGGTCGCGGGCCGCCTCTGCGATCGCGTAACCCATCTTGCCCGATGAGCGATTGCTGATGTGGCGGACCGGATCGATCGGTTCCTGCGTCCCGCCGGCGGTCACGACGATGCAGCGACCGGCGAGGTCTCGCGTTCGCCCGAGGAGGCGGATAAGCGCCGCGAGAATCTCGGACGGCTCGGCCATGCGTCCCTGTCCAATACGGCCGGATGCCAGCCGCCCGGTTCCCGGCTCGAGGATCAGCGCGCCGCGCGCACGAAGGGTTGCCAGGTGCGCCCGGGTGGCCGGGTGCTCGTACATGCGCGTCTCCATAGCAGGTGCGATCAGGAGGGGGGCGCGGGTCGCGAGTGCAACGGTCCGGACGGCATCATCGGCAAGCCCGAGCGCGAGGCCCGCAATACAGTCAGCCGTGGCGGGAGCAACAATATAGGCGTCCGCATCAGCACCAAGGGAGACGTGAGCGGTCGGGTCGGCTGCCGCGAAGAGATCCAGAATGACCGGTCGATGAACAATCGCTTCGAAGCTTAAAGGGGTGACGAAGCGAGCCGCATTCGGCGTCATGATGACGTCGACAATAGCTTCTTGTTTCACGAGCTCACTCGCCAGGCTCACTGCCTTGAAGGCGGCAATGCTGGCCGATACGCCGAGGAGGATCCGCCGATCGCGGAGCTCGCCCATCTCTCTTCCCTTATCGGCGTGACGTCAGACCGTCATTCATCTGATAGATCAGCCGCAGGCCCTCCAGGGTCAGCAGGGGATCGGTGATATCGATCACAGCGGTCTCGTTCGCGATGATGTGCGAGAGACCGCCAGTCGCAATGACCCGGGCCGGGCCCATTTCCTGACGGAACCGCGCTACCAGCCCTTCAATGAGGCCGACATACCCGAAGATCACGCCGGACTGAATGCTCCAACCGGTGTTTCTACCGATAGCCGAACGCGGGCGCTTGAGCTCGACACGGTACAACCGCGCTGCCCGCTGGAAGAGAGCGTCTGCAGCGATCGTGAGCCCCGGCGCGATTGCTCCCCCGAGGTACTCCCCATCGCGCGAGAGCGCGTCGAAGGTTGTGGCGGTACCGAAATCAATGATGATGGATGGTGCGCCGTAGAGCTGGAAGGCCGCTACCGCGTTGGCGATCCGATCGGCGCCGACTTCCCGCGGGTTCTCGTAGAGAATCTTGATGCCAGTGCGGGTGCCGGGGCCTACGACCAGCGCCGTACAGTCGCAGTAAGCGCGCGCGACTTCCTCAAATGTGGTGGTCAACGCGGGAACGACACTGCAGAGCACGACAGCCGATGTATCAGCAAGCGAGCGCCCGACGCGGCTCAGAAACGCGTTGATGAGCACGGCATACTCATCCGGGGTCCGCGCCGCGTCGGTGTTCACGCGCCAGTGCGCGAGCAGAAGGTCGCCGTCGTAGGCACCGATGACAATATTGGTATTCCCAACGTCAATAGCGAGTAGCACGGGGCGATTATACCATCCTCCAGCAGGGCGCGCGGATGGCGCGCCCGGGCATGGCCAGTCAGGGCTCTTGCGCCCCGGCACGCTGTCCCGGTCGACCAGGCAGTCACGGAAGCTGTCGGGAGTACCCTCGTGCTATACTCATCCTCGATGTGGAAGCCAGCAGACGTCTACCAGCACCGATCGAGGAGCCGGACCCGCTGGATTGCATTTGTCCTGGGTGCCGCGCTCACGGCTGGTGCCTGTGCACCGGCTGAGCCGCCCCTGGTGATCAGCTACGATGCAACCCCGCCTGCTGTACCAACCATTGTGACCCCGACGCCGCGGCCCCGCCGCCCAACTCGCCTTCCCACGCCGACGCAGGGCCGTTCCCTCACCGAGCCTCCTCCGGTTGTTGTCTCGTTTAGCACCGAGACCCCCTACCCGCCCTCCGAGCCCGCAGGCCAGACATCAGACGCATCCCCTGCTGATGCCGCGCTCGACGAGACGCCATTGCCCGCGGCGGAGTTCACCGCTGATGATCCCACTGCAGGGGCAGAGCCGCGGCCGACCCCGGCCGCGCCGCCGGCGCTACCGAGCATGCCATCCGGACCGGATCGGACAGCCGTTGTTGCTGGCTCGATTCCGGTGTCGCCCGCGGCCGCTTTTCCGAGCCCGCCATCCCGCCCATCAGCCACGCCAGTAGTGCGTCCGACTGCAACGCCGGTGCCCCCGGCGGCCACGGCGATCCCCGGCCGTGTCCCGGAGGAGCAGGGACAGTTTGTGACATCGGACAGCCGGGGTGCCCGCTACTATTACCAGCGTGCTGATCCGGGCTGGCACCGGATCCATCCCGACCATCGGGTCTGGTTTCTCACTGCGGAGGCGCTCCTGCGGGTTTTCCCCGACCGCATCCCGCACCCGACGCCAACACGGGCAGTCCGGGCATCCTGAGCGGGAGACCGCTGTGAGGAGAGGGGATCTCTCGCGCCGCTCAGACGCCTGATGATGCGCGTGGAGCGAGGTGGTCTTCGGCGAGTGCGGCCCGCAGCTGACCGCAGGCACCGTCGATTTCACTTCCTCGCTCTTCCCGAATCGTGCACGAGATACCGTGCTCCTGGATCGTGCGCTGGAAGGCGAGGATCCGCGACCAGGGCGAGGGCTCAAACGGGCTACCCGGTACGCGGTTCAGAGGGATCAGGTTAACGTGGGCCAGAAGGCCGTTGAGGAGCTGGGCGACCATCCGCGCCTGCGCGATACTGTCGTTCACGTCGCGGATCATCGCATACTCGAAAGAGATGCGTCGTCGCGTCGCAGCGACGTACGCCCGGCAAGCATCAATGACACTGGCAATCCGATACTTGCGGTTGACCGGGACCAGCCGATCTCGGAGGTCGTCAGTCGGCGCGTGGAGAGAGACGGCAAGACCGACCTGCAGGGGCTTGGTCGCCAGCTCTCGGATGCGTGGTGCCAGGCCGGAGGTCGAGATGGTCACGCGGCGAGCCCCGAGGCCAATCGCCTCCGGCGCGTGCAGGAGCTCGATCGCCCGCCAGACATTGCCGAAATTGGCGAGGGGCTCCCCTTCACCCATGAGGACGACGTTGGTGATGCGGGCGTTATCGCCCTCGATTTCGCGGAGGCGGCGGGCGAAATACAGGACCTGGCCGACAATCTCACCGGCGGTGAGATGCCGCTTGAGGCCCAGCATGCCGGTGGCGCAGAACGGGCACCCCACCGCACAGCCTACCTGCGAGGAAACGCAGACCGTATTCCGCGGACGCGACCGGGCGGTGCCGGGGTAGCGCATCAGCACTGCTTCGATCAGACTGCCATCGCCCAGTCGGAGGAGCGCCTTATGGGTCAGGCCGCCGTCGGCGGACCGCTCCAGAACCGCCTCAAGCGGCAGGATCACCGTCTCACGCGCCAATCGCTCGCGCAAGGACGCGGGTAGGTCGTGCATTGCTCCTGGATCGAAGACGAACTCCTGGTAGATCCAGTGAGCGATCTGACGCGCGCGATAGGCTGGCTCGCCCCAGCCTTCGACCAGCAGCCGGAGTTCCCCGGGCGTGGCGCCGACGAGCGCTGGCCGCGCCTCAGTGGACGCGCGATGCAAAACCGTCGTGACCATGGCTCTCGCTCCGGATTGTAGGGGCCGCCGCGGGCGAACGTCAAGGAATCACACCACGCCGGAGCCCGATCGGACGGCGAGCCATCGCGCTTACCGACAGCGTGGAAGGCGGCACCGGTGGATCTTGCGCGAGGGTTTAACCCTCCGCGGGTTTCTGTCTGCTTCGCGGGGTCGAGCCGCCGATCTTGCCGATCCGAATGTAATGCTCGTGGCCGAGCTTGGCCTTCACCGTATCTCCGCCCTTTCGTCCAATCCGGGCGAAGAACTCCGGTCCATGCGTCTCCTTGACCACCTGCCCGCCACGCGCACCAATGGCCCGGTAGAAGCCCTGGCCGCGCTCGCTTGCTACCGTTTCCCCGCCCTTCTTGCCAATCTCAACATAGTAATTGCGCCCGTACTTGCGCTTCACCGTTTCACCACCGCGCTTGCCAGCCTCGCGGACGGTCATTCCACCATGCTCATCCATAATCAGCCTCCTGATGCCTTGTACGTTTTTGTGCTGTCAATCCTCGGGTCCGTTCCCATGCCCGCGGCCGAAGTGATGTCCGTTCTGGTGAGGTGAATCATTGTGGTGTGGATTGCCGGGGTGCGGATGCGGCTTCGGTCCAGCCGGCGGGGTGATCGCGACCTGCGGCGCGATCTGCTGAAGGATATCGGTCAGGATATTCACCGCTGCTCGATTGATCCCGGGGGGGAATCGCCGGACGCCGGTTTTGCTGTTCTCTTCATCCTTCCTCGCAGAGGTGTCGTCGTCCTCGCGCTCGACTGGCGTGTCGGTCGGGCGCGGCGTGACGGTAACTGTCGGGGTGGCGGTCGCAGTGTTGGTTGGGGTAGGTGTGGCCGATGGCGTGGGTGTACTGGTCGGCGTGGGGGTATCCGGGCTATCCAGTCGAATCAAGGTTGCCTGCCAGGTGCCGTCGGGTTCGACGATGCCCCAGACCTGAATCGCAACGCCTGTGCTGAGCGGCTCACTCGATTCAATGCGCGTTTGACTATTTACCCGGACGACGAAGCCGGCGACTGTCCAGAACTGCCCGTTGATTGCCTGGATTACGCCGCCGATGTGCCACTGCGAGTCGGAGAGCGCTGTTGGCGTGCTCGTTGGTGCAGCCGCTGTGGGGGTCGGTACGCGGTCCGGGGATGCCGCCGCAGTCGCCGCACCGATGACCAGCGCGGCTCCAGCGACAACTCCCAGGACGGCAATGGTCCGACGACCCATCGTTTACCTCCTCACCGTCGCATGCCGGGTATCTGCACCATGGAGAAACGACGGCAGGCGGCAGGCGTTACGCTCTGCCGGCCTGCTGTCGGCTCCCTGCCGACGAGCAGGTACGCAAGACTGCAGGCGACCGGGATCTGGCCTTCCGAAGGCCAGCGCGGCTCTCGTGCAGACGGTGAGGTTCGCGGACGTGAGCACAAGACATATGGCTGATCGTCTGACCTGCGGACGGTGAGGACGCATCTGGGAGTGGCAGCCGAGCGGGGGAGACGGGCGCGTTTGCCGAGTCCTCTGCTATCTCGGCGAGGTCTGGAGCGATGGGGATAGGGGCTCCGCCGGTTCCCGGATAGCCCCTATCCCCTGGTCCCGGCCGGTCAGATCGCTGGCTCGATGCTGATGATCGTCGCCTGCCAGGTCCCGTCTGGTGCCTCAACCGTGGCTCGCTCGCCGACCCGACGGCCCAACAGGGCTCGCCCAAGGGGAGAGGCGATTGAGATCCGGCGATCGCGCGGCGACGCCTCGGCAGGTCCGACGAGAATATACGAGGATTCCGTGCCATCATCCTCGCGCAGGCGGACTACCGTTCCAATGCTGACGGTATCGGTGGATGCGGGCGGAGGACTGACCGGCTCGGTTGCGAGGAGCGCCTGGACCTCCGCCCGGCGGGCCAGCACGCGGCTATACTCATCGAGCAGCGCGAGGGTGGCTGCGGACTCGTCATCGTCCGCGGTTCGGTCGGCCCGTGCGTCTTCCAGCAAGCCCTTGAGCTCCTCGAGCCGCTGGTCGAGCCGAACCAGCTCCGCTTCGAGCTGGCGACGGCCGAACGCTGTGATCGGATGGCTTTCCCGTGCGTCTAGCTGCCCCGACATGATCTGTCTCCTTGTTTGTCTGAAAAAGGATGCGGCGACCTGCTGCCGCGTGGTCGCCGGTATCATCAAATGCTGTGTGCAGATAAGGCCGCGGCTGAGATATCCCGGTGATGTAGTGATCATTCCGCTCGCTACCCACCGGCTGCCGCGACGAACGGACCGTTCGCGGACCCGAGGAGGTGGTCCGTGGGATGCGCGTGATCTATCTCTTCACGATTATACCATCGACCGTCCAGGCGGGAGTACTTTCGTCATTGATCACGCGACACGTTCGCGACGGCGAATCGCACCGCGTGGACAGGAATAGCGACGGCCGCGGCCCAGAATTCACATCTTGTTCATGTGCACGCTTCATGCTACTCTCGATTCCAGACGGGCTGGGACGTCGCCGCCTTCCGGTGACACCCGCGGGTGACGCCGCAGGCGACGTGGGCTGTTAGAGACCCTGATGGCTCAGCCCGTCACACCCCCTCGTGTCGGGCCATTCTCTGTCGTTCCGGGCTCGCTCTCGCCACTGGCGAGCAGGCGGTGCGCGCGCGGCTCCCACCCGAGAAGCCGCCTGGCCTTGGAGAGGTTGTGCTCCTGCTCCTGCTCATCGCCCGCGATGAAGATGGCGTCGAAGCGTCCGTGCCCGATCTGGACGGCGTCGAGTGCCCGAAGGTAGGCATCGGCCAGGTCTTCCTCATCTGTGACGAAGATGCGGCTACCATCCGGGTAGATCCGCGGATGGCGGCGTTCTTCGAGCCACTGCGCACGGGTGCGCGGCCCGGTAATGCGCAGGGCGATGAGGTTCATGTCGAACCACCGCGCGAAGTACTGACAGATCAGCTCGCCGAACCCCTTGGTCAGTCCGTAGACGCTCGGCGTATCGTAGGGGACAAGCTCCTCAGCCGGGTACCAGGTTCGATTGCGGTAGTGAACGCTCATCGAGCTGGTGTAGACACCCCGGGTGATCCCCATCTCCTGGGCGATGAAGAGAAACAGGTGGAGGCCCTTGGTGTTCACCTCATAGTTGTCCAGGATCACCGGGATCGTCTGGTCTTTCAGCATGCCGCCCTGGCCGCTTTTCATCACGAGCCAGATAAATGTGTCGATACCGTCAAGCGCCTGGCGGATCGCAACCGGATCCGTTACCGATCCTTCGACGTACTCGATGCCCTCCAGACGCGGGGGACGAAGATCCAGGACCCGCAGGGTGTGGTGTCGCTGCAGGTACGGCGTGATGAACGAGCCAACATGGCCGGATCCGCCAACCAGGAGAACTTTCATCGTATACCTCACCATGCGCCGATGATTATGCCCCCGCGCCGGGTAGGAGCAGTCTACACCGCTTTCCCCGGGATCTCCAGCACGCGAGTGCGGCAGTGGAGCAGCGGGTATCGTCGAAGTGGTGCTCAGACCACTGGCCGCTCCCGAGAGGGAGTGCCGTGCTGCCGCGATGGGCTGCTTCGGTCTCGCCATGACGCCTTGCGCCCGGCTTGGGCGCGGTCACAGACCCTATCGAGCAGGGCTGGCGCGGACAAAGAACGACGCCAGGCATCGACGGAGGATGCCTGGCGTCGCGGCGAAGAGGGAGGCGAATGCTCGCGCCGCGGGTATTCTTATCCTGTTGACGTCGGTGGGACGCTCCCCGTGCCCTCGGCAACCGGCGGATGTCCAACCGGCGTTGTATCGCCGTCGGTTGTGGGGCGGGCAAGCGGGCCCATCTCCACGGGCTGTGTCGCAAGGGCCGGTAGCGGTCGGAGGCTCTCCCACCGCATAGTGGTCAGCCCCAGCCTTTCGAGCCAGTGGCCGAAGTCGTCAAGGTAGGTATACATCACGGGGACGAACACCAGCGTCAGCAGGGTCGAGGTGACGAGGCCGCCGACAAGCACCGTCGCCATGGGCGACCGTTCCTCCGAGCCCGTGCCGATCTTCACTGCGAGCGGGAGCATCGCGAAGACCATGGTGCAGGTAGTCATAAGGATTGGCCGGAGCCGCGTCCGACCGGATTCGATCAGCGCTTCATTCCGCTTGTAGCCGCGGTCCCGCAGGGTGTTCGTGTAGTCGACCAGCAGGATCGCGTTTTTAGCGACAAGCCCCATCAGCATGATCAGGCCCATGAAGGAGTACAGGTTCAGGGTGTTGCCGGTGAGGGTCAGGGCACCCAGGGCGCCAACCGTCGCCAGGGGAAGGCTCAGGAGAACCGCAAGGGGATAGAGGAGCGATTCGTAGAGCGCTGACGTCAGCATATATACGAGCAGGATCGACAGGGCGAATGCGCCTTCGAGGGGGGCAAAGACCTGCTGTTGCTGCTGGACCGATCCACTGAAGGTGTAGGAGTAGCCAGGCGGCATCACCACTTGCTGCAGGGCCCGGCTGACCTCACTGGCCACGGTGCCGAGCGGCACACCGAACGTCGCCGCGCTGACCGTCACCTCAAGGGTCCGGTTCTGGTCATTGATCTGAGCTGGCTCAGTGGTCGGAACCACCTTTGCCACATCCCCCAGCCGGACTATGGCGCCGGTCGCCGTGGTCAGTGGAAGCTCCTCGATCTGGGCCGGGGTGATGGTTGCGCTATTGGCAACGCTGAGGACGATTGGGGTGAGGATCGTACTCCCGCTCGGGGTCAGATTCGTGACCTGGGAACCGCCAACCATGGTCGCGACGGTGTTCCCGATCTGCTGAGCGGTGATGCCGAGCTCGGCGGCCTTAGCCCGGTCGATCTGCACCTCGAGCTCCGGTACCGCCTGGGAAGCCTCGTTCTGCACCTCGACCACGCCGGGGAGTCCCTGCATAATCGCCGCGACCTGCGAAGCGAGCTGGTTCAGGACATTCACGTCAGGGCCGAGCAGGACCACGCCGACCGCGCGGAATCCGCCGACGCGCAGAGGGTTGGCCACGGAGGTCGTGATGACCGCATCCGGGTACTGACGGGCGAGCTGGCGCACACGGTTAAGGTAGGTGTCGATAGGCGGGCGCTGGCCGACTGGCAGAAGGTCGACAGCGATGTGGCCGGTGTTGGTGCCCGCACCGCCGAAGAAGCCGCCGCGCGAGCCGGCGGTCGCGTACGACTGCCGGACCCCTTCCATCGCCCGGATCTGCTCATCAAGGCCGTCAACTACGGCGATGGTGCGGCTGAGCGGGGTTCCGTTGGGCAGGGTGATGTTCACCGAGAATTGAGAGTTGTCCTCCTGCGGGGTAAACTCGGTGCCCAGCCAGCCGAGCGGGATGAAACCGATGCTCAGGGCAAGCGCGGCGACGCCGATCAGGATAACGAATGGCCGCCGTCGGAGAGCCGCCTGGAGCAGTCGTCCGTAAGCCTCGCGGAGCCGCCCATACTCCCGTTCCCACCATACAGTAAAGCGCTGCCAGAGCCCCGCGCCCTCGCGCGCCTCGAGCTGCTCCTCGTCAAGCGGCTCCTTCAGCCAGCGCGATGCCAGGAGCGGCGTGACGGTGAAGGAGACGAACAGCGAGAACAGGGTGGCTGTGACAATTGTCAGGCCAAACTCACGGAAGACCTCGCCGACCAGCCCCTGGGTAAAGGCGATCGGGCCGTAGACGACAACGTCGGTCAGGGTGATCGCCACCGCGGCCAGGCCGATCTCCATCCGTCCGTCCAGGGCGGCCTGGATCGGATTCTTGCCCATCGAGAGGTGACGGTTGATATTCTCAAGCACCACGATCGAGTCATCGACCAGAATGCCGGTCAGGAGGGAGAGAGCCAGCAGAGAGATCAGATCCAGGCTGAATCCGAGGAAGTACATGACCGTGAAGGTCGAGATGAGAGAGATCGGGATGGCGAGGATGACGATGATCATGTTGCGCGGTCGGTGCAGGAAGAGCAGGAGTACAATGGCGGGGAGCACGATCGCTAGAGCGAGGTCGTCCTCCACTGCCTGGATCGACTCGTGGGTATAGATCGTTGAATCATTGACGATATCAGTCCGCAGACCGGGCGGGAGCTGGCGGCTGAGCTGGGCCAGGCGCGCTTTCACCGCATTGTCGACCTCGACGACGTTCGCCCCGCTCTGGGCGGTGACCACGAGAACCACCGCATCCTTGCCGTTCAAGTGGGTCTGCTGGGTGATCGGTGCGTATCCCTGGCTCACCCTGGCAATCTGGCCCAGGGTGAGCGGCAGACCGTTCGTCCGCGACTGCACGACGAGGTTGCGCAGGTCATCGACGGTCTGGAAGTAGGCATTCGTGCGAATCGTCCAGTTCTGTCCCCCTTCGGTGGTGGTGCCGCCGGGGATGCTGAGGTTCTGGGCCTGGATCGCCTGGGTGACCTGCTGAACCGAGATCCCGTAGGCCTCCATGGCGTGAGGATCCAGCACCACGTTGATCTGGGGAACCAGGCCTCCCTGAACGGTGACCGATGCAACCCCCGGCACCTCCTGGAGTGCCGGTGCCATGAGGTTGGTCGCCACATCGTACATCTCATCGAGGGGACCGCCGCTCAGGCCGATATTCAGGAGCGGCTCGGCGTTCGGATTGGCCTTCAGGATCGAAGGGGTCTGGATGCCAGCCGGGAGCTGTCGCTGGATTCGGTTGATAACCTGCGCAACATCATTTGCCGCCACGTTCACGTCGGTGCCCGACGCGAACTGAATCGAGACGCGCGACAGCCCATCTGCCGAGAGACCGTTGATCTGCTGAATGCCAGAAACGCCTGCCACAGCGTTCTCGACAGGCTGGGTGACGAGCTGTTCCATATCCTCCGGGCTCGCGCCGGGGTAGCTGATCACCACGGTCACGAAGGGAAAGCTGACGCTCGGGAGTTCCTGCACCGGAAGCTGGCGGTACGAGATGATGCCCATGAGGACCAGCGCCACGACGATCATCGCCATCGTCACCGGGCGCCGGAGGGCTAAGCGGGTCGGGTTCACTGACTTACCTCCCTGCCGACCTCACCGGTCAGTCAAGCGTACCGATACGGTTACTCACGAACCAGCCCGCCCGGTTGGCGAGGCCGCTGGACGACTCCCTGGGCGCGGTGCGGTTGCGCCGGGCCCTGCGCCGCGGCCGCGCCCGGCCACGCTGGGACCCGCGGTGGAACCGGATGTGGCGACGCGCACGGGGGAACCATCGTCCAGGTTCGCCTGCCCCGAGGTCACGACGGTATCGCCAACCTTAACGCCGCTCAGGATCTGGGTGTTCTTGTCGTCGGAGATACCGACGGTGACCGGCTGGAGATGAACCGTTCCGTCATTGACCACGAATACGACCGGCTGCTCCCCGCGCTGGACGATCGCCACGTTGGGAACAAGCGTCGCATTGGAGAAAGAGGCGATCTGGAGGGCGAGGCTGACGAACATGCCGGCACGGAGCGGGGTATTTGTGTCGGTTGGTTCGACCAGGACGTTGAAGGTATGGGTCTTGGGATCTGCCGATGGGAAGATGCTGACGACGCGAGCAGGGAGCTGTTTGCCCGGAAACGCCTCGCTACTGAGATTCACCTCCTGTCCGACGGAGATATTGCCGACCCGTGACTCCTCGATCGAGAACTGAACCTGGAGGTGCGGAGACATCAGCGCCACGATAGGCGTGGAGGGGGAGGCAAGCGCGCCCACGGACAGGTACTTGGCGGTCACAATGCCATCAAAGGGGGCGACGATATCGGCCTGGGCGAGCTGGGCCTGGGCGATCTGGAGCGCGGCCTTGGCCTGTTCCACGGCTGCCTGGGCGGCCTTGAGATCGAGGCTGGTGTAAGGTTGTGCGGCGAGTTTTGCCTGATCGGTCGCGGCCTGGGCCGCGGCCGCAGCCTGGGCGATGTCGTCGTCGGTATACGGCTTCAGAGCGAGCTGGTACTGCTGTTCGGCGGCATCAACCGCGGCCTTGGCCTGGGCCAGATCCTGGGCGGTGTAGGGCTGTTGGGCGAGCTTGTACTGCTGCTCGGCGGCGTCAACCGCGGCCTTGGCCTGATTGATGGCGTCCTGGGTCGGCGGATCGGTCAGGGTCTTGAGGTTCTGCTCGGCGACCTGAACCGCTGTCTCTGCCGCAAATGCCTGAGCCTGCGCCGCCTCGCAGAGATAGGAGGGATTCCGCGGATTGCACTGGCCATCCTTGTTCGCCTGGGCTGCTGCGAGCGCGTTCTTCGCCTGCTGGACCTGCAGCTGGGCAGCAGCGACCTGGTCCGGCGTCGGGCCGTCCAGCAGGGCCTGGAGCTTCGCCTGGGCTGCATCGAGGTTGGCCTTGGCCGCCGCGACGTTCTCCGGGCGTGGGCCTGCCTGGATCGCCGCAAGCTTTGCCCTGGCAGCGTCGAGATTGGCCTTGGCCTGGGCGACCGTCTCCGGCCGCGGACCAGCTTGCAGGGCGTGTAGCTTCGCGGCAGCCGCCTTCGCGTTGGCGGCCGCTGCGTCGGCGGCCTCAGGGCGAGCCCCGGCCTGGATCTGCGCCAGCTTGACCTCAGCCGCGTCCAGCCCCGCCTGCGCCTGGGCAACCTGCGCACTCAGGATGGACTTATCCAGCTCAGCGATGATCTGCCCTGCCTTGACCCTGCTTCCAACATCAACGTTGAGCTTGGTGATGCGTCCGGATACCTGAGGGGCGATATTGACACTGTCCGCGGCTTGCACGGTGCCGGTGTAAGTGGCCGTCTGGGCGATCGGGCCGCTGATGACCCGGGCGACGGTCACCACCGTCGCCGGTCTCCCGCCGCCGGCGACCGATGCGCGGGTGCCATTGCCCCCGGAGATGGCACTGCACCCGGCGAGGAGCGTTCCGAGTAGCACGAGACGCGCGACAGCACAGGCTCGGGCACGGTTCACGTCCCCCTCCTCGGTGTGATCCGCTTGTACGTCCTCCCACTCCCGGTCCGCGAGCTGACACTCCTGCCGTGGGGCCGGGACCTGGCCTGACGCAGAGAATAGCGAATCTTCGCGCAAAGTTTGTTAACAAACGGTAAACTGTTTGCTACCCTCTTGGTTTTTCCTGTCCCTGCCGGGCGCGTCCGGCACCGGTGGCTCGAGGCCCTGCGGCGATTCTATCCCTGGCGGCTGGGGAATCTCCTGGCTATACTGAGGCGAACGGCCGGCGCGGCCCGTGCCGCGCGAGGAGCCGGCGGAAGATCACGTGCGGAGGAGACCGTGAGTGATGCAGTCATTCGAGCGGCGGATATCCCCCTCTGGCCGGACGGGGCGCCCGGCTCAGAGACATGGAACCGGCCGGAACGGGAGTCGGTGCTCCCGCCCCACGGGATTCGAATTGTACGGAATGTGACCCATCCGACGCTGACCCCCTACCTTCCGCCGGCGGCGCGCGCCACCGGCACTGCGGTGATCGTCTGTCCCGGCGGTGCTTTCCACTTTCTGGCGATCGAGCACGAGGGGACAGCGGTAGCTGAGTGGCTGGTTGCACGCGGCGTGGCCGCATTCATCCTGCGCTACCGCGTTCTGCAGACGCCGGACGATGATGAGCGCTTCCAGGAGGAGATGCGGGCCAGCCTGTCAGACCGGGAGCGAATGCGAGAGCTGTTCGGATCGATCACGCGATTGGCCTTTGCCGATGGCCAGCAGGCGGTGCGCGTGGTACGTGGCCGCGCGGCCGAGTGGGGAATCAGACCCGATCGAATTGGCTTGCTGGGTTTCTCCGCCGGCGGCGTGATCGCCGGCGCAGTGGCATTTCAGCACGACGAGGCATCCCGCCCCGATTTTGCCGCTCCGATCTATCCGGCACCGGTTGAGTTCACGACTGTGCCATCGGATGCACCGCCGCTCTTTCTCGCTCTCGCCAGCGATGATGACATGGCGGTGAACGCCAGTCTGCCGCTCTACTCTCGCTGGCGGGCGGCGGGACGGCCGGTGGAACTCCATATCTTCACTCGTGGCGGTCACGGCTTTGGCATGCGGAGGCAGGGGCTCGCATCGGATAACTGGATCGAGCTGTTCACCTCCTGGCTTGCGGACCAGGGACTGCTCCCGCATTCCACCTGAGCGCTTCCTGGCGCCGTGGGGCTAGCTCGCGTCCCTGCGCATAGATGGGGATCACCCTGGCTCACTGCCAAGGGGCTATCGGTCGGCCTTACCGGGGGTTACGCCACCTCCGGAGGATGACCGTGCGGGGATCGGCTGGATCGGTAGGCTTGCTATAGAGGAGTGGGCCGGGGACGGAGCCCCAAAGCGCTCCGTCCACCGGCCTTCGAGGGTCAGCCGATTCGCGTGCGGCTCAGCGCCCGCTGGACCGCCCGGAGAATCGTTGCCCGGGAGAAGGGTTTCGCCACGTACTGGTCCACGCCCAGCCGCTCGGCGATCTCGTCTGCCTCCAGATTCCCGCTCACGACTACGAGTGGGAGCTCCGCCCCGTATCGGGTGCGGAGTTCGTGTGCGACGATCTCACCGTTGCAGCCCGGCATGTCGAGATCCAGGAGGACGATCGAGGGGCGCCGGTGCGCAATCTTCACCAGCGCTTCCAGACCGTTCCGCGCGGTCTCGACATCGATTCCCTCGGCTTCGAGGATATAGCGGACCAGTGTGCGGATGCTCGGGTCATCGTCGACAACCAGCGCCAACGGCGCGGTATCAACGCGCGGTGCGTGGATCGGCCGGGTCGTCGGCGCATGTGCGACCACTGGTAAGTGCATATGTGCGTATCTCTCCTGTCAGTACAGTGCAGTCTCCTGGTCTCGATGACCCAGGAAAAGCACCGGATGCTTCGCGTCCGGCGCCGAGGGATTACCCCGGCGTTGGGGCATGGAATACGCTCTCCCTGCCCCGGCGTAGCATCATCCAGGAGGAACGAGAGCGGCGAGCACCAGCTCTCTGGGCTTCACGAGATCGAGCCCTGGCAGACGGTGCCAGGTGAACAGGATAGGGAAGAGAAATCCCACCAGGAGAAAACCAGGCGAGCCCCCGGTCGAAGTCCCGGGACCTGGCGATACCGTGTTCGCGGCCACCTCGATCAGCTCAGCCAGTAGAGGGCCCGAGGGCACGGCAGGAGGGAGGCTCTCGATCGGGGCCTGGTCTGGTGCTGATGACCGCTCAGTGGTCGCGGCAGTGTCACCATCCGCCACTGATCTTGCTGGCCCCGGGCGAGAAGCAGACGCGCCTGATCGTTCTGCGGGCTGATGCAAACCGGGGGCGTTACGCGGTGCTCCGATGACCACCTGGCCTGCGCCCGCGGCTGGCGGGACAGGGGCGAGGCGTGACACGGAGATGCCGTCTGGAGCGGACGGGCCCAGGACAGCCGGGCCGGGACGGTCGGTCCACGGCGGAGGTGATGCCGTGGTGACTGAGCTGGTGGCAGCCGGCGGTGTACGTCCATCGGCCGCATCCGGCTGGTCGAACGAGAATGCCGGTGCTCTGACCCACGGACTGGTCGAGGCCCGAGGCCGCCCGCCTGCCCGGCTATCCATGCCGGGAGAGATCGTGTCGATCGATCGAAGCGCATTATCCTCGAGATGCCGCACAGCCGCCGGCCGCTCGGATGGCAGCTGTCGCTCGATGTGCTTCAGCGCGGATTGTGGTGCTGACGCCGCCGACCCGAATCTTTCCTCGAGGCGGTCAAGGCGCGAGCGGAGCTGCTGTTCGACGCGCGATCGTATTCGCTCCGCCCAGTCATCACTCGTAGCACTACTGGCTCGGGTGGGAGCGTCGGGCATTGTGGCGAGCCGGGACGACACCGGATCGGGAGACCAATGTGATCGGGATGCTGTTTGCGGTGCGGCTGGTACTGGCGCCTGCCCTCCCGTTGGTCGGCCTGAGTGAGCAGCCTCCCCCGGCTTAACAGTCCGGGCAGCCATCCGTATCGGGGATGCCGCCGCTCCTCTGGCCGGCTGTGTGGCTCCTGATGAGAATCCCGACGCGGCGGCTGTCTCCCGGTTCATCACCGGAGGGCGCACCCCCGGGCTCGGATGCTGACCCGGTGCGGGCTTTCCTGCAGTATCCGAGCGCACCAGAGGATGAGCAGACGAGCTGGATGAATTCGCAGGATGGACTGGGCTTGAGGGAGGGACCCCGGCTGAGCGTTCGGATGCTGCAGGTCGGGGCGCGGATGACCCACCGGCCGGGACTGGTGAGCGCGCCGGCGCAGGAGGCGGTGCGGGGGGCCGCGGTGCTCGGGAAACGTTTTTGCCGTTCCCTTTGTCCAGGGAGTTCTCTTTGTCTGAAGAGACACGTGCAGGCGGCGGGATCGGCTGCTCCCGGAGCGGTGATACCGGTTCCCGTCCTCGCGATGACACCGCATTCCTGGCAGACGTGACCGACGGCGGCATCTCCCGCGTTGCCGCGATCTTTCCTGCCGATCCTCGCGGACCGGCCGCTGCTGCGCCTGCGGTGGTGATCCCGAGAGCAGCGACGGCAATGCACGCTGCGACCACGCCTCTCTTCAGCAATCCTCGATCCACCGTCGCTTGGGCCTCACTGGAGCCGTCCGGACCCCCTGGGTGAGAGCCGGCCCATCTGGACGGTAACTCCGATCGGCCGAACTCCAGGTATCCGAACCTCCTGGTGCCCTTCTAACACGGGACACCGATCGGGTCAATTGCCCCGATCGGGCTATCCGCAACCTGACCGGTAGGACCTTCTTCCTACTGGGGAGCACATTCACATTGTGGCAAGCGGATGCTAGCCGTTTGAGAGGAAAGGTCGGCGGCAGTGCGCAATATAGCTATAATCGAACCGCGGTCCTGGCGGCGCCCCTGGCCGTGCTCCGCAACCAGCCTGTCTATGCTGTGTCCGTGAGGAGTAGTGATCGTGCGCTTGACGATTCTCGGATCCGGTGGACCACTTACTACGCCGCGGCCCGGCTGCCCGTGTCGTGTCTGCACGGCGGCACGGCGACACGGGGGCCGGGGCCGCCGCGGCGGCCCCGGCATCTTTGTCCATGATGCCCATCTGCTCATCGACGCGACTGAGGATATCGTGCCGCTTTTGAACAGCGCAGGCGTAGAGCGGATTGATCACCTTTTCCTTACCCACTGGCATCCGGATCACACGGCGGGGTTTCGCTTTGTCGAGCAGGTGAACTTTGATGTTTTGCGCGGAGCGGCAGGAAGGAGGACAATGGTCTGGATGAACGCGGCGACCGCTCGCCGGCTGGCAGATAGCTGGCGATTCTTCGAGGCGGTTGGCTACTGCCGTCTGAACGTCGTCGAACCGGGCACGCGCCTGGATCTCGGCAGCATAACCGCGACGTGGTTCAACTACGCGCCGGAGGGGTTTCTCTCAGGCTTCGTGCTTGACGACGGCCGGGCTAGGGCTCTCCTGGTTCTGGACGAGACGAAGGACTTGGCCGAGCAGGTCGCGGCGGATCCACTGCTCCAGGGCCATGATCTGCTCGTTGCCGAGTGCGGGTGGTTCGAGCGGGATCCCGATGGGCATATCCTGGTGCGGGAAAACAGTCGCCTGCGCACAGAGGAGGCGGGTTTCGAGCGCGATACACTCCCTCTCATCAGGGCCGCCCGTGCCCGTCGAACTGTGCTCACGCATCTGATGGACCTGCACGGGCGCACGCCGGAGGAGTTCGATGCGTTGGCCGCGAGTCTTGCCCCCCTTGATGTCCAGTTTGCCTATGATGGGATGGTCGTGGACCTGTGACAGCGAGCGGTCGCCTTAGCCTGCAGCTTATGGACCTGGATAGAAGGGACGCCTGGCGCCGGCCCGTGCCTTTGCAGGCAGCTTGCCTCCGGGCAGCAGGAACGGGGACGGATTGCACAGTCTGGGCAAGCGGGTTTGATCAAAGACTGCCGACGCTTTAGACTAGGGGAGCATCTGGCTGGTTATGGCAGAAATCCTGGCTGCCTGATCTGCACACCCGTGACCAGCCGAGGAATGCCAGCCAGGGAGAGGGATAACTCTAAGGTTCAGGGGAATAAGCGAGCATGGTGTACAGCCGATACATGGGGGCCCGGGTCAAGCGTAAGGAAGATCCACGCCTCATCACCGGAACTGCAACCTACGTTGACGACTTTCATCCCCCCTCTCTTCTCCACGCCGCGATCCTCCGGAGCCCGTACGCCCACGCGCGCATTCGAGGGATCGACACGACTGCGGCCGAGCGACATCCTGGAGTGGTCGCGGTGTACACCGGCGCGCAGTTGCAGAAGATCTATGGGCCCATGCCGCTGGCGGGCGGCGAGGGGGGTGCCGGCTCGGAGCAGGGAAAGATCGTGGTCTGGCCGGTCGAGCCAGAGGAGGTCCGCCACGTTGGTCAGGCCGTGGCGGTTGTCGTGGCGGAGGATCCCTACATTGCGCGCGACGCATTAGACCTGATCAACGTAGATTATGAGCCCCTGCCGGTCATTGCGGACTTTCGCGAGGCAGTCAAGGACGGCGCGCCGCGCGTGTATGACTGGATTCCGAACAATATCGCCTTTACCTGGACGCGGCAGGCCGGCGATGTCGATCGGGCGCTGGCCGAGGCAGACGTCGTCATTCACCAGGAGTTGAGCAATCAGCGCGTCGCCTCGGTGTCCATGGAGCCGCGCGGCGTGCTTGCCGTGCCGGGGCTTGCGGGGGATCTCACTGTCTACACCTCGACCCAGAACCCGCACAGCGTCCGGACACAGCTCGCGACAGCGCTAAACATGGCCGAGATCGACCTGCGGGTCGTCGCCCCGGAGGTCGGGGGCGGTTTTGGGGCGAAGATCAGCTGCTATCCCGAGGATATCCTGATCGCGGCGCTGGCCCGGGTTCTGAAGCGGCCGGTGAAGTGGATCGAGACGCGGTCAGAGAATATGGCCACGACGCATCACGGTCGCGCCCAGTCCGGCGAGTTCTGGGTCGCAGCCCGGAAGGATGGAACGGTCACGGCGATTCGGATGCGTCTGCTCGCCGATCTGGGGGCATATCCACGCGACCCCGGCGTGCCCACGCTGACTGGCCTGCTCATGAGCGGGGTCTATCGCTTCCAGAACGTCGACCTGACGATCCAGGGGGTCTACACGAATACGATGGCGACCGGCGCATACCGCGGTGCCGGCCGGCCGGAAGCGGCGTACTACCTGGAGCGGCTCATGGATCTGGTCGCCGATGAGCTGGGGCTGGATCCGGCGGAGGTACGGCGGCGGAACTTCATTCCTCCGGAGGCCTTCCCCTACAAGACACCTACCGGCCCGACCTATGACACCGGCGACTACGCCAAGGCGTTAGATAAAGCCCTGGCCGCGGCAGATTACGCGGGACTGCGCGCAGAGCAGGAGCGCCTGCGGCAGCAGGGACGCTATATCGGGATCGGTATTTCTACCTTCACTGAGATCTGCGGATTTGGTCCCTACGAGAGCGCCAACGTACGGGTCGAGCCGACCGGCCAGGTCACCGTCGCGACCGGCGTGTCGCCGCACGGCCAGGGGAGCGAGACGACCTTTGCCCAGATCGTCGCGGATGAGCTCGGTGTTTCACTGGATGACATCGTGGTCGTCCACGGGGATACCGCGCGAACACCGCAGGGCATTGGTACGATGGGGTCGCGGAGCCTGGCGGTCGGCGGAACTGCGCTCTATCGCGCGGTGCAGGAAGTGCGGGCGAAGGCGATCCGGATCGCGGCCCACCTGCTCGAGGCCGCGCCCGAGGATATCGAGCTGCGCGATGGGAAGTTCGCAGTGAAGGGAGCACCCGGCCGCGCGAAGACACTCGCCGAGATCGCCCGGGCAGCCTACAGCGGCTCGCTTCCGGAGGATATCGAGCCAGGGCTGGAATCCCTCGACTTCTTCCGCCCACCGAGCACAACCTTTCCGTTCGGGGCTGATGTTGCCGTGGTCGAAGTAGATCCGGAGACCGGCGTCATCTCACTGCGACGGTATGTCGCCGTGGACGACTGCGGACGGGTGATCAGTCCACTCCTTGTTGAGGGACAGGTGCACGGCGGACTGACCCAGGGCATCGCCCAGGCCCTCTGGGAGCAGGTTGTCTATGATGAGAGCGGTCAGCTCATCACCGGTACCCTGATGGATTATCCAGTCCCGGTGGCGGAATGGCTGCCCTCTTACGAGACCCATCGAACCGAGACGCTTACACCGCTGAATCCGCTGGGCGCGAAGGGAATTGGTGAGCTGGCGACAATTGGCTCGGCACCGTGCGTGGTCAATGCCGTGATGGACGCGCTGTCGCCCTTTGGGATTCGCCACCTCGATATGCCGCTGACCCCCGAACGCGTCTGGTCCGCGATCCGGGCGGCGAAGGCGCGTCACTGATCGGGAAACGGCCCGATCGGTGCAGGAGAACTGACCTGTCGTCGCGCTGAAGGCAGTCCCGGCGGGGAATTCCGATCACGTCAGCGAAGGCGGATCGGAGTTCCTCGCCGCTTTTTATGGGCACGTATAGATCGGCAAACGTATAGATAGACGCTCCAACCGGAGTATATACGGGGATAGTCCCGATCGGCAGTGGTGCATCGCGGAGACGGCGAGGGCAGTCGGCCCGATTGGCCGCCCGGAAGCTAGTGCCCTGAATGAGGTGGGCCTGGCACGCCCGGAGGGATTCGAACCCCCGACCAAGTGCTTAGAAGGCACCTGCTCTATCCTCTGAGCTACGGGCGCACGCTCTCAGTCTGTTCATAGTGTACCGCCAGGGGAACCGCCCGGTCAACCCGCATCTGCCCAGGGCATCTTGCTGCGGCGGGCCACTCCCTGAACCACGTTCTCAATGTCGACTTCATGTCGACGCCCGCGGTGGACTGGGGGTGTCGTGATTGACGCCCCGCTCGTTCGGATTGATAATGCAGGGCGTTCGTCCGGTTCGTCCGGTGGGGCCGGCAGATCTACCGGCCCCGCCGGGAGCTGGCACATCGATCCTTTTCGTGAGGAGCCCGCCCGTGGCCCTGCAGAAGCAACCGGTTCTTCCATCACCATCGAATGCCAGAGACCGATCGCCCCCGGCGGTCGTGCGTCACCCGTTCCTGGCGTCGTCGGTCGGAAAGAAGATGCTCATCGCCCTCACCGGTCTCTGTCTGGTCGGCTTCCTGATCTTTCATCTGATCGGGAATCTGCTCCTCTTCTTCGGGCCGGCGTCGCTGAACGAGTTCTCGAACTGGCTGATTGTGAATCCCCTGCTCGTTCCGGCGGAGATCGGCCTGCTTGCGATCTTCCTTGTCCACGTTGTGGAGGCTGTGACTAACTGGCTGGTGAACCGCCAGGCGCGCCCAATCCGGTACTCGCGCCCGGTGCGGCGGCTCCTGGGGTATGGCTGGGCGGGACGACCGAGCCGAAAAGGCATCGCCTCGACGACGATGATCGTGACAGGCCTGGTGATTGTTGTCTTCCTGATCGTCCACCTCCTTCAGTTCAAGTTCGGGCCGGAGTATCGGGTGGCATCGCCGGAGTTCGGGACGCCGGGCATTCGCGATCTGTACCGTCTGGATGTCGAGACCTTCAGCAACGGTCTGATTGTGACGTTCTATGTCCTGTGCCTGGTCTTGATCGGCTTTCACCTCTGGCATGGGATTGGCAGTGCCTTCAACTCCCTCGGCATCGATCATCCGCGGTACACCCCGGCCCTCCTGCGTCTCACTCGCCTGGTTGCCCTGATCATTGCAGCCGGGTTTATTACGATCCCGCTCTGGGTGTACTTCTTCCGAGGGTAAGTCCCATGGTTCAGATCAGCACGCGTGAGCCAACCCTTGACCGGGGGTTTTACCGTGAGGCCGTCGAAAGCGGCCTTGATGCTCGTATTCCAGCCGGACCGCTCCCGGAGAAGTGGACGCGGCGGAAGGACGAGTATCATCTGGTGGCGCCGGCAAACCGGCGCAACTACACGATCATCGTCGTCGGGACCGGTCTGGCCGGTTCCTCGGTCGCGGCGTCGCTTGGGGAGCTCGGTTATCGGGTGCTGAGCTTCTGCATCCAGGATAGCCCCCGCCGTGCCCACAGCATCGCGGCCCAGGGCGGTATCAACGCGGCCAAGAATTACCGGAATGACGGCGACAGCGTCTGGCGGCTCTTCTACGAGACCATCAAGGGCGGGGACTACCGGTCGCGTGAAGCGAACGTATATCGTCTGGCCGAGCTCAGCGCCAATATCATCGATCAGTGCGTTGCTCAGGGAGTGCCCTTCGAGCGTGAGTACGGCGGTCTCCTCGCGAATCGGTCGTTCGGAGGCACCCAGGTATCGCGCACCTTCTACGCGCGCGGGCAGACTGGCCAGCAGTTGCTCCTCGGAGCTTACCAGGCGTTGATGCGGCAGGTAGACAATGGGACAGTCACAGTCTACCCGCGGCGGGAGATGCTTGACCTGGTGGTGGTTGATGGGCACGCCCGGGGGATCGTGGTGCGCAATCTGATCACCGGCGAGATCGAGCGCTACGCCGGCCACGCGGTGATCCTGGCCACCGGCGGCTACGGCAATGCCTACTACCTCTCAACGAACGCAATCAACTCCAACGTGACTGCGATCTGGCGTGCGCACCGTCGCGGCGCCTACTTTGCCAACCCCTCGTTCACCCAGATCCATCCGACCTGCATCCCTGTCTCGGGCGATCACCAGTCGAAGCTTACCCTGATGAGTGAGAGCCTCCGCAACAGTGGTCGGATCTGGGTCCCCAAGAAGCCGGGCGATCCGCGTCCCCCCAACGAGATCCCGGAGGACGAGCGCGATTACTACCTGGAACGCAAGTACCCCAGTTTTGGCAACCTGGTGCCGCGTGATGTCGCATCGCGCAACGCCAAGCAGGTGTGCGACGAGGGGCGTGGGGTCGGTGAGAGCGGCCTGGCCGTCTACCTGGACTTTCGCGACGAGATCAAGCGGCGGGGCATCGAGTACATCCGCTCCGAGTACGGCAACCTGTTCGAGATGTACGAGCGCATCACTGGCGAGAACGCCTACGAGACACCGATGCGCATCTACCCGGCCATCCACTACACCATGGGGGGCCTGTGGGTGGACTACGACCTCCAGAGCACGATCCCCGGCCTCTTTGTCCTGGGCGAGGCCAACTTCTCCGACCACGGTGCGAATCGGCTGGGTGCCAGCGCGCTCATGCAGGCCCTGGCCGACGGCTATTTTATCGCCCCGTACAGCATCGCTAATTACCTGGCCTCTACCCGTCTGGCATCAGTCAGCATCGAAGATACGCCGTTCGTCGAGGCGGCGTGCCTTGTCCAGGAGTGGATCGACCGTCTGCTCGCCGTCCGCGGGACGCGCACGCCGCGCGATTTCCATCGCGAGGTGGGACGTCTCCTGTGGGATTACGTCGGGATGACGCGCAATGAGGCTGGTCTCAAGACGGCCCTTGCCCGCATCCCGGAGTTGCGTGCGGAGTTCTGGAAGGATGTCATCGTGCCCGGTAGTCCCGATAACAAGAACTACAGCCTGGAGTATGCCGGTCGCGTCGCGGATTACCTGGAGCTGGCCGAGCTGATGGCGATCGATGCCCTGCACCGAACGGAATCGTGCGGCGCACACTTTCGCGAGGAGAGCCAGACGCCCGATGGGGAGGCTCTCCGCGACGATGAACACTTCGCGTATGTCGCGGCGTGGGAGTTCACGGGCGCCGGCTGCCCGCCGGTGCTTCACAAGGAACCCCTTATCTTCGAGTACGTCCAGCCATCCCAGCGAAGCTATAAGTAGGTTGGCTCCATGGAAGCGCGCAAAAAGCCCACTCTCAAGCTTACGCTCCGCATCTGGCGGCAGGCCGGCCCGACCGCGCCCGGCCGCTTCGTTGACTACCAGGTGGCCGGCATCTCGCCGGAGATGTCGTTTCTCGAGATGCTCGATGTGCTTAACGAGCAGTTGACACGCCGCGGCGAGGACCCGGTGGCCTTCGACTCGGATTGCCGGGAAGGCATCTGCGGTATGTGCGGCTTTGTCATCAACGGCCGTCCGCATGGGCCCAATCCCCGGACCACGGTGTGTCAGCTCCACATGCGCTTCTTCAAGGATGGCGAAACGATCACCATCGAGCCATGGCGTGCGCGTGCCTTCCCGATCGTCAAGGATCTCATTGTCGACCGAAGTGCGTTCGATCGCATCATCGCGGCTGGTGGCTATATCTCTACGAATGTGGGGGCCGCGCCCGAGGCGAACACGATTCCCGTTCCCCGGGATCGCGCAGAAGCCGCGATGGACTCGGCAGCGTGCATCGGCTGCGGCGCGTGTGTCGCCGTCTGCAAGAACGCCTCGGCCCACCTCTTCGTCGGGGCGAAGATCACCCAGCTTGCCCTTCTGCCGCAAGGGGAGCCGGAGCGCGCCCGCCGTGCGGTGCGCATGGTTCAGCAGATGGACATCGAGGGGTTCGGGAGCTGTTCGAACGAGGGCGAGTGCGAGGCGGTCTGCCCCAAGGGAATTTCCCTGGCGAATATCGCGACCCTGCGCCGCGAGTACGTGCGTGGCCTCCTGCTGGGCGTGCACTAGGCCGGCGCGTGCTTATGGTTGGGGCACAGCGCGCACAGTGGGTTCTGGGCCCTCGCCGGGAGATGGCGTCGGCGTCGGGGAAAGAGCGCCAGCGATGGCCGTGGACAGCGGCGTTCCCTTTCCCACTCCTGGGGTCGCCTCCGGGACGCCGGTCGCCGTGCTCCCCGGCAGTCCGCCCGCGCCCGCAGTGCCGGTGGCGACCGGCGCCGGGGTCGGCGTGGGCGTTGGCGGCGGAGTAGGAGCCGCCTGACGCTCGAAGGCGAAGCTGAGATTCGTGTTCGGAAGCTGATCCGGCCGCGCGACCCAGCCGGGCTGGCTCGGATCATATTGGCGGTAGAAGCGGCTGGACTGCGCCTCTGCTTCGAGGTCAGGCGGGAGCCCGCGTCCGGTGATAATAGCCTTGAAGTAATCGGCCAGCAGAAGCCCTTGGGTGACGCCAGTGGTGCGGTCATAGTGCATGATCCCGCGCTGGAACCGCTGGTAAACAAAGTTGTGATTATTCGGGTCGAGCGCCGGGCGGCTCGTCGGAACCCCCCAGAGTTCAAGATTGATCCCGGGGAGGAGTTCCGGATGGGGCGTGCCAGTCGGGAAGGCTTCGCTCAGCGAGACAGCGTGGGCAAATGTGCTCCGGAAGTTCACCCGCATCCCCTGCCACTCATCCGGAGTCATGGAATTGACATAATCCATCACTTTTCGGGTGTAGTCCGGGCTGCTCGGCGGGGGGACCTGTCGGGCGAGCTCGAGGTCCGGCGGTGGGAAGGTCGCATTGTTGATCCGGGTATAGGGCATATACTGCGGATCAAGCAGGTTCAGCTGGCCAACCGTACCGTCGGGATGAATCTCCACGACCCGGCGCTGGAAGAACTGGACCTGTTTACCCAGGAACAGGAAGGGGCGCGAGATCGGATAGCCGAAAGTCCGGAGGCCGCCCCGGTGCTCGAAGTAGTCGAGGACCGGGCCGCTGATGGCGAAGCCAGTGATCGGGTAGTAGATCGTGCCCGGAGCAACCTCCACGCCCTGGCCGATCCCGTCCTCGACCAGAATCAGCGGGTCACCGCCGATGATGTAGTTGTAGGGATCGCTGTCATCAGTGTTAGCGGTGGCACCGGTCAGGTGCAGGACGTAGTTCGGCTGGGATGGATCCCGCGGCAGATCCAGCCGGGTCGTCTCGCCGAGCTTGGTGACCAGCAGGGCGGTTGTTCCCTGGGGGGTGATCGGCAGGTCAATGGAGTTCGGCGTCGCGCTCCAGGCAACCAGTACGCGATGCTGGCCGTTGGTTATCGTGACCAGGCGCGCATCGCCCTGGGACTGATAGATCACCGTGCCCGGCCCGGTGAGATACTGCATGGCCACCTGAAAGGCTCGATATGCGGGACGGGGAGTTCCGTCGTTGCGGATGAGCCCGAAGGGCTCGCCTTTGAGGATCGTCCCATCGATCATCTTATAGACGGCGGCCCGCTCGACCCCAGCCACGCGGGCCAGGGCGACTGCCTGGATCATATACGCGGCCTGCTCGTCGAGGGTTGCCCGGTAGCCACCCCGAGGGACATCTGACGCTGGATCATTCCAGGGGACGACATTCATCTCGCTCACCCAGATTGGCTTGTCCTGGTGGTAGCGTGCCAGGGCGGCGCGGTAGGCCGGGACGATCGTTGCGATCTGGTAGGGCGAGCTGTAGATATGAATGTCCACCGCATCGAAATAGTAGCCGTTGGCCGGCGCGGTCGGATCGAGGCGCGTCCCCGCGTCGAGCACGCGCTCGACGAAGAGCTTGCGCTGGTGGAGAATATCCGTCCAGTAGGTCGTGCCGGCGAAGATAATCCGTGCCCTCGGGTTGGCCGCCTTGATCGCGAGACTGGCATCCTTCACAAGCAGGTAGAACTCGTCCTCAGTCCCGGCCCAGGTGCTTCCAGGCTGGCCGGGGTCAATATCTGGTTCGTTCCAGATAATCCAGTCGTCAATCCGTCCGGCGTACGCGCGGGCCAGCCGCCCCGTGAAGGCAGCCCAGTAGTTCTGCGGATCTGTGACCGGGAGGTCGAGGTTCACTGGCACTGACCCGTTGCGTGTAGCCCAGGCAGGCGGATTGGTGATCACGCCCGCGATCTTCATTCCGCTGGCCAGGTCGCTTGCGATTGCCGAGTCGGGAATGCTCACGACCCAGTCATCCGGCCCGTTGGGCTGAAAATCCTCCCAGTGGAAGTTGATGCGATCCCAGGTCGCGCCGGACTGGCGAAAGAGGTCCGGCGCCTGATATCCCTCATCGATTCCAAAGAGCACCGGTCCCACCGCTGCCTGGCTGGGAGCGGGCGGGGCGAGGAAAAGTGTGCCCAGGGCCGCGCTGATGAGCGCGAACGCCAGTGCCAGATGCGAGGCAAAACGGACGCCATGTCTCATGGGAGGGAACCTCCGGGATGGCGGACACGCCCACGCTATGGAGTTCTTCGACCACTGCCACGCGCCCCGGCGGGTGACCGGGAGTACTCGCGCGCCGCGTCCCGCCGTGGCCCTGACGGTCGACCCGGCGCTCACCCCGTCGCTGCGGGGACGATGCACCCACCATGGAGCAGGGGAAGTCTTCGGCGTCGGTCATTGTACCAGATTGGGACATGGGTGCAACCCGGAAATCATTGACACAAACCAGCCAGCCGTGGTATAAAGGCCACAAACTAAATCGAGTTAGTAATCAATTGAGGCAGTGCCTCGCTCTCGCTCAGGACCCGCGGTGCATCTACAATGATCTCTGGGCGTGACGAGTAGAACCGATTGATCAAGGGAGGATAGGCGTTCGTGACGCAGGGTGTGACAGTATGGCTAACCGGCTTATCTGGCGCGGGGAAGAGCACGCTTGCCGAGCTCCTGGCGAAGGAACTTCGGCGGCGCGGCGAGCGGGTCGAGATCCTCGATGGCGATGTTGTTCGTCAGCATCTCAGTCAGGGGCTCGGGTTTAGCCGGGCCGACCGCGATACCAATATTCGGCGCATCGCTTTTGTGGCACACCTGCTTAGCCGAAACGGGGTTGTGGTGATCGTTGCCGCGATCTCCCCCTATCGGAGCACGCGTGCCGAGGCGCGGGCGTTGATTGGACGCTTTGTCGAAGTGTACGTTCGCTGTCCGCTCGAGGAGCTGGTTCGGCGCGACGTCAAGGGCCTCTATGCCAGGGCTCTGCGCGGTGAGATCGCGAACTTCACCGGTGTCTCCGACCCATACGAGGAGCCTGAGGCGCCCGAGGTCATTGTGGATACGGATCGCCAGAGCCCGGCCGAGAGCGTGGGACGGATCCTGGCCGAGCTGGAACGCCGCGGTTATGTCCGAAGCGCGATCCTCGACGGCAAGGGGAGCGAGTGATGAACACACCGCATGGGGGGAAGCTCGTCTGCCGCCTTACCGAGGGGGAGGCGCGTGCGGCGCTCCTGGAGGAGGCCCGAGGCCTCGTGCGCGTGCCAGTCGACGCGCGAGCCCGGGCGGACCTCGAGTTGCTCGCGGTCGGAGCGCTGAGCCCGCTCGAGGGGTTTCTGGAGGAGGCGGACTATCGATCGGTTGTGGCCGATATGCGGCTGGCGAATGGCCTGGTGTGGCCGCTGCCGGTCACCCTGGGGGCTGATGGGAAGACCGCGCGACAGTTGCGGAGTGGGCAGCGGATCGCCCTGGTCGACGATCACACCGGTCGACCGGTGGCTGTCCAGGAAGTCCGTGCCGTCTATGAGGTGGATCCAGAGGCCGAGGCGGCCGCGGTGTATCGGACGACCGAAGAGGCGCATCCCGGGGTCGCGGCGCTCTATCGGCAAGGACGCTGGCGCATTGGGGGACCGGTCTGGGTGCTGGAGCGGCAGATTCCGGAGCCATTCGGACGCTACGCCCTCACCCCATCCCAGACGCGTGCCGAGTTCGCCCGCCGGGGCTGGGAGACGGTCGTGGGGTTTCAGACGCGAAACCCGGTTCATCGGGCGCACGAGTACATCCAGAAGAGCGCCCTGGAGATCGTTGACGGTCTGCTCCTGCATCCTCTGGTCGGCGAGACGAAGGCCGACGACGTGCCTGCGGCAGTGCGACTGCGCTGTTACGAGGTGCTGGTGGAGGGCTACTACCCGCGCGAGCGGGTTGTCCTCGCTGTCCTGCCTGCCGCGATGCGGTATGCAGGTCCACGCGAGGCGATCTTCCACGCACTGCTCCGCAAGAATTACGGGTGCACGCATTTCATTGTCGGGCGCGACCACGCCGGGGTGGGGAACTACTACGGTACCTACGATGCCCAGCGGATTTTCGATCGCTTCCGCCCTGAGGAGATTGGCATCACGATCCTCAAGTACGAGCACACCTTCTACTGCCGCCGCTGTGGCGGCATGGCCTCGACGAAGACCTGCCCGCATCCGGTCGAGGCCCACGTCGTTCTGAGTGGGTCCAGGGTGCGCGAGCTCCTGCGGGCCGGACAGGACCTGCCGCCGGAGTTTACCCGCCCGGAGGTCGCGGCGATCTTGCGCGAGGCCTTCGCCGGGGCATCGGCATAGGTGGCGGATGATATGACCGGGGCACATCGTCAGGTCATCGCTATCACCGAGGAGCGCCGTGCCGCAGAGCTTGCCCGACTGGTCGAGAACCTCGGGCGTGTTCCCCTGATTGCCCCGACCGTGTCTGTTGAGGACGCGGTGGATCTGGAGAGTGTTGATCGTCTGTGCCGTCGACTGCGCGATGGAACGGTAGACTGGGTGGTCTTCCAGACAGGCATCGGCGTTCAGCGGCTGCTGGCCGCGGTCGCGGATGATGAGCGGCCGGAGGTGATCGCCGCGCTCGGCCGGTGTCGACTCGCGGCGCGCGGTCCCAAGCCGCGCCAGGCACTGGCCGCGGTCGGGCTGACGGTCGACCTTGCACCGGCCGAACCAACCACGCGCGGGCTGGTTGAGGCGTTCGCCGCACTCGATCTCGCCGGCCGGACGATCGCGATCCAGCATACGGGCGATGACAACGAGGAGCTCCGCCAGGCGCTCCTCGCCAGAGGAGCTGACGTGCTCGACGTTGCGCTCTATCGGTATGGTCCGCCGCGCGATCCGGCGAAGGTTCACGACCTGATCGATCAGCTGGCGGCCGGACGGGTAGCGGCGATCACGTTCACCAGTTCGCCTGCGGTCCGGGGGCTGTTCGCCTTTGCCCTGCGAGAGGCGCGGAGCGCAGATCTACAGCGCGGCCTGGCAGCAACCGTCGTTGCGGCGGTCGGTCCCACCACCGCCGCGACCCTGCGCGACCACGGCGTTGTACCGTCGGTTATTCCCGCACGTAGTGCCATGGGGGCGATGGTGGTGGAACTTTCCCGCGTCCTCGATCGTGCGGTCACGCTAGCCTGATTGCCTGGAGGTAAGAACACGTGCCAGAGGCTCCCACTCTCGATTTGGTTCTCCGGCGTAATTCAATCGAGCGGCTGAAGCGAGAGACGTTTCCGCTCGATGTCATCAACTACCTGCCAGAGCTGATCGAGCGCGGTTACGAGGCGGTCTCGGAAGACGATATCGTGCGGCTCCAATGGTACGGCCTCTATCACGATAAGCCGAAGATCGGCTACTTCATGATGCGGATCAAGGTGCCGAGCGGCATCCTGACCCCGGCGAAGCTGCGAACGATTGGCGAGCTGGCGGTCCGCTACGGGCGCGACTATACCGAGCTGAGCACACGGCAGAATGTCCAGCTGCACTGGATTCGCCTCGACCATCTGCCGGATGTATTCGCAACCCTCGAGCGGGCCGGCCTCACCACTCTCGGCGGCTGCGGCGATACTGTGCGCAATATCACCGGTTGCCCGGTCGCAGGGATCGACCCGGACGAGCTGTTCGATGCACGGCCGCTGATCGAGGAGGCCGCCCGCTTCTTCTACGGCAACCGGGAATATTCCGATCTTCCGCGCAAGCATAAGATCACCATCTCGACCTGTGCCTACCAGTGCAACGCACCAGAGCTGAACTGCATCTCTTTGATTGGTGTCCGGCAGGGTGGGCGAGATGGATTCGCCCTGCGCCTGGGTGGTGGGCTGTCGGCAACCCCGCGCATCGCTCGCTCGATCGGCGTCTTCATCCCGGTCACCGAGGCGATGGAGGTCCTGCGAGCCATTCTTGACGGCTGGAAGGAAGACTTGCGGTACCGCCTGTCGCGGGTCAAGGCACGGCTGAAGTTCATGGTCGATGATTACGGTCCCGAGGGGATGCGCCAGATGATCGAGGCGCGCCTGGGCCGTAAGCTCGAGGACCTCGAGCAGGAGCCGCGGCCGCTCGGTGAGACCGAGCATATGGGCGTTCACCCGCAGAAGCAGGAGGGGCTGAACTACATCGGTTTCCCCGTCTATCTCGGGCGGGTGACCGGCCAGCAAATGCTCCGCATCGCCGATCTGGTGGAGGCATTTGGCGGGGATATCCGTCTGACCCGTCAGCAGAACTTCATCATCACCGGTGTTGCTGATGACCAGGTTGACAGGATTGTGCGGGAGATCGCGGAGATCGGATTTCCACTCAATGTGAGCCGACACCACGCCACCGGCATCGCCTGCACCGGCGAACCCCTCTGCAACTACGCGGTAGCCCAGACGAAAGATAAGCTGGATGAGATCATTCGCCATCTCGAGCAGACGTTTGGACGGGCGGCCGATGAGGTGCGCGTGCACGTCGATGGGTGCCCCCACGCCTGTGCCCATCACTGGACCGGCGACATCGGGCTCCAGGGGACGACCGCGCGCGAGCGGACTGCCGAAGGTGAGAAGATCCAGGCCTATGAGATCTTCCTCCGAGGAGGCCTTGGACCGGATGCCCAGATCGGGAAATCAGTCCTGCGTCGCGTGCCGTCAGACCAGGTGAAGTACTACGTCGAGCGGCTGGTCCGAGCCTTCCTGGAGCGCCGTCAGGAGGGCGAACGCTTCCGGGACTTCTGCCGGCGGTTGAGCGATGAGGAGCTGACCGCCATCGCCGAAGGGAACGAGGTCACCGCCGGGGCGGTCGCCTGAGCCGGGCCCATCGAGACCCTTTCTGTCTGGTCGCGGTGGGCGAGGAGGGCATCGAGGCGGGTAGGGCATCGAGGATCGAGGAGGATGAGGATGCTGACTGAGGATCGGGTAATCCTGGACGAGTACGAGGCAGGAGAGCTCGCGGTCCTGTACGACGACCAGGAACCGCAGGAGGTCATTCGCTGGGCGCTGGAGACCTTTGGCTCGCGGGTCGCCGTCTGCACGAGCTTTCAGATGGACGGCATGGCCATCCTGGATATGGCCTGGCGGATCAATCCGAAGGTGCGCGTCTTCACGATCGATACCGGGCGGCTGCCCGCCGAGACCTACGAGATGATCGACCGCGTCCGCGAGCACTACGGCATCGAGATCGAGGTCTATACCCCGAATCCCCAGCTCCTGGAGCCGCTTGTTCGCAAGCACGGCGTGAATCTCTTCTACAAATCGGTGAAGAATCGCCTGGCCTGCTGCGAGGTCCGCAAGGTCGAACCGCTCCGCCGGGTGCTGGCGAATCTCGATGCGTGGATTACCGGCCTCCGCCGCGATCAGTGGGCAACCCGATCGAATATCCGCAAGATCGAGCTCGACCATGATCACGGCGGCATCGTTAAGGTCAATCCCCTGGCTGACTGGATGGAAGAGGAGGTCCTCGCCTACATTCGGGAGCATAACGTCCCGCACCATCCACTCTATGACCGGGGATACCGAAGCATCGGCTGTGCGCCCTGCACGCGTCCGGTCGGGCCCGGCGAGGATGCGCGCGCCGGCCGATGGTGGTGGGAGAAGAATGCCCCGAAGGAGTGCGGCATGCACTGCGCGATCGAGACGGGCGGATTCGAGCACGAGGCAGAGGCAATTCTCCAGGGCGAGGCCGGGGGATAGAGTGGTCAGCCAGGGCGTGGAACAGCATCCCTCTGCGGAGCCTCCGTCAGCTTCCACCGCGGCGGAGCCTCTGGCGATCGGCAGTCGGGAGCAGGCCATGCTCCTCCCGCTCCTCCGCGACGTGGCCCGCGCGCTCGCAGGCACTCCGTCTGGAGCGAGCTATCAGGATCTGCTTGCAGATGTCGAGGCGGGGGCGGTCCGGCCAGAGCATGTGGAGACGCTCGAGAAGTTCCTCGAGATGGGTATCCAGACCGGTCGTTTCCGTGCGCGCTTCGGTGGCCTCGGAGAGGAAGCGCTCGTGCGGCTGTTCCACCAGACGCCGCGCGGCGCCGCAATCGCCACCGCTGTTGAGGAGGTCAATCAGGCTCTCACTGTTCTCGCTGGTCAAGCCATCGAACAGGTCAGATTAAGTGCCCAGGGACCTGGCGGGTATGCCCTGACCATCGAGACGGATCGCTGCCGCCTCACGCTCCGACTGGATCCGGGAGGGGCGCGTATTCACGACCTCGAACTCGCCCTGTAGCCGCGTTATATCCCTCGCGTGTGCGGGGGTATCCATCTCGCCAGGGCAAAAAGTTCGGGAGGACCCGCGGGTCCTCCCGAACTCTCCGTACTGCTTAAAGGCCGATCGAGATTGCCTTCACCTCAAGGAAGTGATTGATCCCCTCGCTCCCGTTCTCGCGGCCGAGGCCGCTCTCTTTGAAGCCGCCGAAGGGGATGTGCGCACCGACTGGGATTGGATCATTGGCACCGATGATCCCGTACTCGAGCTTCTCCGCGACCCGGAAGATCCGCCCGACATCGCGGGCGTAGAAGTAGGCGGCCAGGCCGTACGGCGTATCATTGGCCAGGGCGATGGCCTCATCTTCGGTCTCGAAGGTCATGATCGGGAGTACGGGGCCGAAGGTCTCCTCGTACATCACCTTCATCCGCGGCGTTGCGTTTGCCAGGACCGTGGGCTCGTAGAAGTAGCCCTTCAGATGACCATTGACCTGAGCCGGCCGACCGCCAGTCACCACTGTGGCTCCCTTGCTCCGAGCATCCTCCACGTGATCCACAACCTTCTGGAAGCCGCGCTCATCGATGAGAGGGCCTACCTGAACCCCCGGCTCCAGACCATTGCCCACGCGAAGTGCGCTGACGAGCCGGGCGACCTTTTCGGTGAAGGCATCCGCGACCGAGCGCTGGACGAACACGCGGTTTGTGCAGATGCAGGTCTGGCCGGCGTTTCGGAAGCGCGACAGCACTGCCGCCTGGGCGGCCTTATCGAGATCGGCATCGTCGAAGACCAGGAACGGCGCGTGCCCGCCGAGCTCGAGCGATACGCGCTTTACAGTACCCGCTGCGTAGGCGAGCAGTTGCTTGCCGACCTCGGTCGACCCGGTGAAGGTGAGCTTACGAACGAGAGGGTTCGTCGCCAGTTCCCTCCCCATACCGGCCGAATCGGTGCCGGTTACCAGATTGACCACGCCGGGAGGGAAGCCCACCTCTTCCATGATCTTGAAGATCTCAATCGCCACCAGGGGAGTGGCCCGGGCAGGACGGAGGACCGCCGTGCAGCCGGCTGCGAGGGCCGGTCCCAGCTTGCGGGTGACCATGCTGAACGGGAAGTTCCAGGGGGTGATCGCCCCCACGACACCAATCGGTTGCTTGATCGTGAGAACCCGCCGATCGTTCGCTACGGTCGGCACGACCTCACCGTAGACACGGCGTGCTTCCTCAGCATTCCACTGAAAGAACGATGCGCCCGAGGCGATCTCACCGAGGGACTCGGCGAGTGGCTTGCCGTTCTCCTGAGTAAGGATGCGCGCGAGCTCTTCGCGTCGTTCGGTCATCAGACGCGCTGCGTTGGACAGGAGTGCGGCACGGCGGTCAGCGGTTGTCTCGGCCCAGGATGGAAAGGCAGCGTGCGCGGCCTCGATCGCGCGCCGGATCTCGGCGACACCTCCATCCGCTACATGCGCGAGTGTCTCGCCAGTGGCCGGGTTGCGCACCGCGAAGGTCCGTCCCGTTTCTGCTTCCTGCCACTTGCCTCCGATGAAGATTCCGTAGGTCTTCGTCTCGACTGCCATCTTTCCCTCGATCCGTTTTGCGTTGCGATTCCATGTTAGCACAGGGGATGGGGCAGGCAATCAGCCTCTCAGCAGAGACAGACCGGCGTCAATCAGGAAGGTTCCACCGGTGATGTAGCGGCTCGAGTCCGAGGCGAGGAAGAGAACCAGCTCGGCAACCTCCTCCGGCGTTGCCGGGCGACCGGTCAGGGGCGGGAAAGGCCGGGGCATCTGGATGTCGTAGGTTACCTTTTCCAGGTTGCGGCGATAGGTTCGTTCACCGATGTTCGTCCGGACCCCACCCGGCAGGATCGCGTTGACCCGAATCCCCCACCGCGCGAGCTCGCAAGCCGCCATCTTCGCGAACGCGACCTGCCCCGCCTTCGAGGTCGAGTAGCAGGCGTAGCCGGGCAGCGAGAAGATCGTGTTGCCATTGACCGATGCAGTGATAATGATTGAGCCGCCGCCCGCGGCACGCAGGTGCGGGATAGAATGCTTGACGGTCAGGAAGGTCCCGGTCAGGTTGGTTTCGATCGTCTGGTGCCATTCCGCGAGCGTCAGCTCCTCGATCGGCGCCTGCATGCCGTTAATCCCTGCGTTAGCAAAGACAATCTGCAGGCTACCGAACTGCTCGACGGTCCTGTTAATCGCCTGGCGGATCTGCTCCTCGTCCGAGACGTCAGCAGTATATGCCACTGCCTGTCCTCCCGCCTCCCGGATCGTGCGCGCGACCGCCTCCGCGGCCTCTCCGCGCACGTCAACGACCGATACGGCAGCACCTGCGTGCGCGAAGGCCTTCGCTGCTCCCTCGCCAATGCCCGATCCGCCGCCGGTCACGAGTGCAACCCGGCCGTCCAGTTGCATTGAGGTTCCTCCATCTGCCCTGTCTGGTCCTGGTATCGGAAATCCCGGTTCGGCCGACTGCATGGGCGGAGAGGCCAGCAGTCAGCGATGCCACGTTCGCCCTGCCCAGCGCCCGGCCGCACCGACCGGTTCGACTGTCGAGCGCAGATTTTACCAGACATCGTGTCGGTTACTCGAGCTCGGGCGGCCGGCGCACTCCGCTGAGCGCGAAGAGTGTCCCGAGGCACACACCATAACCAAGGACCATTGCAACCAGCTGGCGTCCTGGATCGGTGCGGGCGAGCCACGGCCAGAGCAGTACCCCGAGAAGGCGGAGCCCGAGCAGCCAGACCAGGCCGGCATAGAAGGCACTGGATAGAATCAGCGTGCCAGGGGTTGCGGCCAGCGCCGGGAAGCGCATAACCACTGCGGCAAAGAGTACCCCACCGGCCGCGGCGGCGAGGAGCGCAAGGAGCGAGCCGAGAATGAACACGTCGGCCGTCCGCGTGCCCGGTGCGAGGGCCTGCTCTCCCATGATCACGCTGGCGGCAATGCGGTATGGCTCATCGACGGTCTGGCCGGCCACGACCGCGAGGATCTCGGCGGCGATGAGCCCAACGATCCCCGCTGCGGTTCCGGCCAGAGCCCCGATCCAGGCCAGATGACGGCCGCTCATTCCACTTCCTGTTCGTCCCGGATTCTGCCGTCGTGCGCACAACCCTTGCCGCGCGTCGGGACCGGGGCTATGTCGTGCAGGGCGGTCATCGGCGGTAAGGGCTGGCACTTCTCTCTGTCCGGTCCCTATAATTCCGGTAAGATGTCCGTGTCGTATATCCTCCCGCTTGATGATCTGACTCTTGCCGATGAGTCTCTGGCGGGCCCGAAGGCCGCGATTCTGGGGCAGCTGCGGCGGACCGATATCGCCGTACCGCCGGGCTTCGTGATCCCTTCTACTGTTTTCGAAGAGTTTGTCCGCGATAATGGCTTGCAGGAGGCGATCACTGAGGCCGAGCGGCTGGCTCGGGATGCGGCGGCCGGGACCGAGCTGGTGACTGCGGTTGACCGTCTCGGATATCTCCTGGCTCGCGCACCCCTCCCTGAGTCGCTGGTCGGGGCGCTGCAGGGGGTACTGCCGGCGCTCCTTGCTGAGACTGGCGCGGTAGTCGTACGATCCTCCGCGATCGGGGAGGACCGCCCGGAGAGCTCGGGAGCAGGTCAGCATCTCACTGTCCTCAATGTTCGCCAGTTTGGGGAGCTTCTCACGGCAGTCCGCCGCTGCTGGGCGTCGTTGTTCAGCGTTGCGGCCATCCGCTATCGGGCGCGCTTGGAAGATGCGCCGGAAGTGCCGCGCATTGCGGTCATCGTCCAGTCCCAGATCATCTGCGAGGCGGCCGGGGTCATCTTTACGCGGGATCCGGTCGATGGGGATGATCGGATCGTCGTCGAGGCGGTCTGGGGGATGGGCGAGGCGCTTGCTCTGGGTGAGGTGACGCCGGACCGCTATGTCCTCGGACGCGACACGCTCGCGCCGGTAGTCCAGCCGCGCATCGGGGATAAACGGTGTCAGCGTCTCCCGAACGGGCGCGGTGGAACTCGCCTGGTGGCCGTGCCGCGCTGGCGAAGGCGGCGAGCCGTTCTGGACCGGGCCCAGCTCGGCGGCCTGGCGCTGCTTGGTCTCAAGGTCGAGCGAATTCTCGACTGTCCGGCAGATATCGAGTGGGGGCTGGCAGGGGGACGCTGGTACATCTTCCAGGCTCGACCGATCACCGCTCTGCCGCCGGTTCCAACCCGTTCGCGCCCCACAGAGACCTCTGCCGATAAAGACTCCACCGAGTGGACGAGCAGTTTCCTGAACGAGCGCTTTTCGGAGCCTGTCTCGCCACTCGGCTGGTCAATCATCCGAGGCGGGCTCGAGCAGGTTGCCTTTCGCGAGACCCTGGAAATGATCGGCGTGGACCCCCGGGCTCTGGAACCGCTCACCCGCCTCTGGCATGGGCGTCCTTATGTCCGGGTTGCCGTCTACGAGGCACTGTACAAGCTCTTTCCCGATTTCCTCCTGCCGGAGGATGCGCGCCGCTTCTTCCCGGGGGGACGGACTGATCGGCGGAAGCAAGCGCCAGGACCTCGGTCGCTACTTGCGCCGGCGTTGTGGCGCGGGCTGGTGCGCGCGATCTCCCGCGAGCCCGCAGTCCTTTCCCCTCTCCATCACGATCGCTCCTGGAAAGCCTTCGAGCGCGAGTATGTCGCGGCTATGGAACAGATTGGGCATTCCGTTGCAGAGCTCGAGGGAGCTGCTGTTCCCGGTGCGCGGGAGATTCTGGCGCTGATTGAGCAGGTGAACGCGGCCAATATGCGCCTCCTGCGGATTCACCGGTGGAGCCTGACCTATGCCGAGGTGTTTTACACGCTCCTGCGTCGGTTAACGCGGCGCCTGCTCGGCGACGAGCGGGGGGCCGCCATCAGTGCGGCGGCGGTGAGCACCCTTAATGACTACTCGATGCAGGTCAATCGGGCACTCAGCCAGCTGGCGCGCCTCAATCCGGGTACCCCGGCTTTCGCAGTTGCGCTCCGGGAGTTCCTGGACCGGCACGGCCATCGCTCGTTCAGTCTTGACCTTGCACGGCCCGGCTTTGCTGCAGACCCGACACAGGTGCTCCGGCTGATCGAGGCCAGGCGGAGGGAAGGCACACCGCTGTCGGATCCGCCTTCATCCGGCACGCTGTCCGGGAGCGCGGTGCCGGTGGTCGCACGTGTGCTCCTTGCGCCGCTGGCTGTCCTGGCGCGCCGGTATGCCCGGCTGCGGGAGAATCAGCGTTATACCTGGCAGCGGGGGCTCGCGCACCTCCGCCGCCTCTATCTCCTCGCCGGGCGACTCCTGGTCAGCCAGGGCATGCTGGCGCGTCCGGAGGACGTGTTCTTTCTGACGGCCGATGAGGTTCAGGACGCGCTCTGCTCCCCCGGCGAAAGCCTGGCCGGCCGTGTCGCGCTCCGAGCCCGTGAATACGAGGCCAATCGCCGTCGAGCTGACTATCCGGCCTTTCTCCGCGGGGATCATCCCCTGAGCGAGGGGACAGACGGCGTCGGAGGACAGGTCTCGATTGGTGGGGCTCTGCGCGGCGTGCCGGCGAGCCCTGGGATCGGCCGCGGCCGTGCTCGCGTCATCACGGTGCCCGAGGAGCTCGAGGCAGTCCGAGACGGTGAGGTGCTGGTTGCCCGTGCGGCTGATCCTGGCTGGACCGTTGTTTTCGATCGAGTCGCGGCGCTGGCCCTTGAGACGGGCGGCCAGCTCTCCCATGCGGCAGTTGTTGCTCGCGAGTATCGGCTTCCGGCGGTTGTTGCGGTCGCTGGCCTTCTCGATCGGGTTCGAACAGGGGCGGAACTCATTGTGGACGGCACACACGGGACCGTCCAGATTGTGCCCGGCTGATCCCCTGGCACGGAATGTGCACGTAGTCGAAGGATGGATGGTGCTGTTCGTCTCGGCGAGCGGCCCGGGGCTCCTGTGCTGGCCGGTCTTGCGTTGGTGGCCGGCTGTCTGTATAATGGAAAACGGACCGCGTATCGAAGAGAACAGGACCGCCGTACCACTCACGACCCATGCGTGACGGGGTTTGGTCCGCGTTCAAAGGTGAACCAGGCACCCCGTTGAACCAGGACGCTTAGTCGCCCTCGACAGCTGTTTTTGCCCTCAGACGTCCAGACTGTTCGCGTCCTGATGAGCATGTGACGGTCTGCCAGCGTCGGCAGATCAGGGTGAGGCAATGATATCGCCAGCGAACATAGACACGAGCGATCCACCGCCCCGGATTCGTGCAGATGAGTCAGCGGTCCTGCTGGAGATTGCTCAGGCGGCCGGTTCGACCCTCGAACTCCACGAGGTCCTCGAGCGGGTCGTCGAGAAGACCGCCCGTCTCACGGGCGCTGATCGCTGCAGCCTGTGGCTCCTGGACAGCACGCGCGATCTCCTTCTCCCAGCCGCTATCTACGGTATTGATCCCACGTTTGCCGCTCGCTGGAAGCGGAAGATCCTATCGATCAAGGACGAGCGCCTGTCCCAGGAGGCGATTACGACCGGTCAGCCGGTCGTGGTCCTTGATGCGGCAACCGATCCGCGGACGGATAAGAAAGCGGTTGATTTCTTTGGTGATAAATCGATCCTGGTCGTTCCCCTGGCGAGTAAAGGGCGGGTCATCGGTACCCTTTTCCTCAACCACATCAGCCGCCACTACACGTATCCGCCGCACGAGGTCGCGATCATCCAGGCGATCGCGAGTCAGGCGGCCGTTGCGATCGAGAACGCTCAGCTCTATGAAGAGAGCCGACGCCAGCGGCTCGAGCTCCTGGCATCATTTCGCCGGATCGGCGATGCACTTGCTGCCGGTCTCGACCTGCCAGATACCCTGCGCCTCGTCGTTGACCTTGCGACAGAGATGCTGCGGGCGACGGTGGGGAGCCTGACGCTCTGTCCGACTGACGATGCGCCGGGCGAGACAAAGTGGGCGCCGGTGGATGCACTGGAGCGGTATGGGCCTGAGCTTGAAGCCCTCACTGATCTGGCGAATGAGGTCATTCAGCGTCGAGAGCCCTGCTACGTGGCCGACCTGCGAGAGCGGTTAGGGGAAATCGTGTGTCACGGGGCCCCCGAGGCGCTTCGCACCTACGTGGGAGTACCGCTGTTCCTCCGCGGGCGGATCATCGGAACGCTCGGGGTCTTTCACGCCTTGCCCAAGCGGTTCACGCGCCCGGAGATCGATCTCCTCGCCTCCTTTGGTGCCCAGGCGGCGATTGCCATTGATAATGCGCGGCTGTTTACTCGCCTGCAGCGGCAGGTTGAGGAGCTGTCGGCTGCAGCGCAGCGAAACGCTGAGCTGTTCACCCGGCTCGAGCTCGAGAAGAAGCGCCTCGACGTGATCTTCCAGAACTCGACTGATGCCATCTTCATGGCAGACCGCGATGGGCGGATCATCGCTTTTAACCCGGCCGCGGAGTTGCTCACCGGCTGGTCTGCCTGCGAGGTTCTCGGTCGTGGTTGCCAAGAGGTCTTTGGCCCCGGTCTGGGCGAGACGACGATGCGCCTGCTCGCGGGTGAGCCTCCTGATGATGGTGTCGCAGAGGCGGTGGTCGTGAATCGATCCGGCGAGCGTCGCCATGTTGCGGCTAGCTATGCCTACGTGGCGGCGAGCAACGGCGAGGGGCCGTTCGCGCTCGCTGTGGTGCGTGATATCAGTCGCCAGAAGGAGGTGGAGAGGCTCAAATCGGACTTTATCTCGATGGTCAGCCATGAACTCCGAACGCCGCTCGCGGTCATCAAGGGATATGCGGCCACGCTCCTGAATCCATCACTGCACGTCGACGCTGAGCGGCAACAGCGCTTCCTCCGGGGAATCAACGATGCCTCCGACCGGCTTACCCGTCTGATTGACAACCTCCTCTCGGTTTCCCGCTTCGAGTCCGGGCGCTTCCGCCTCAACCTCCAGCTGGTTGACCTGTCCGACCTGGTCTGCAGAGTGGTTGCCGCTCTCCGGGGGTCGGTGGGTTCCCACCGCCTGACCTGCATCGTGCCGCCCGAGGGACTGGTTGCGCGTCTCGATCGTGACCAGATCGAGCAGGTGCTGGTGAACCTCGTCAGCAACGCGGTGAAGTATTCGCCCGAGGAGAGTGAGGTCGTTATCGAGCTGCGAGCATTTGATGATCCCTCGCTGGTGCCTGTGCCGGTGCGGTTTGCCAGCGGGATCCCGCGCGGTGTCCTGCTCATCGTACGCGACCAGGGCATCGGGATCGCTCCGAATCACCAGCGCTTCATCTTCGACAAGTTCTATCGGGGCGATGCACCGGCGGTGCGGCGTGTGGCAGGCACCGGTCTCGGGCTCTATATCTGCAAGAGCATCGTTGAGGCACACCACGGCGCCATCTGGGTTGAGAGCCAAGTTGGTCGCGGAAGCACGTTCTACGTCGCCCTTCCGCGGGAGTGAAGGATATGGCCCATACCATTCTGGTTGTCGATGACGATCCGGATATTTGTGAAATCGTGCGCGTGAATCTGGAGGGGGCGGGGTATGACGTGGTCGTGGCGGCTGATGGTGCGGCGGGCCTTGCCGCGGCACGCGAGATTCTGCCTGACCTGATCATCCTGGATGTTCTCCTGCCGGAGCTCGATGGCTGGCAGGTCCTGGAAGCGCTGGAGCGGGATCCAGCCACGGCCGGGCGCCCGGTGGTGATGCTGACCTGCAAGGGAGACGACCAGGATGTCCTCCGGGGCCTCGGCCTCGGGGCAGTCGAGTATCTCACGAAGCCTTTCTACCCGGAGAACCTGGTCGCTAGCGTCCGGATCCTCCTCGATGTGTTCGACGCATCGATGCGCGATCATCGACGCCAGCAACTGATCGCCCGCCGCCGCCGCCTCATCGAGCGGATGGCATCAGCGGCATCCTGAGCACGGTTGCCGGGCAGGCAGAGCCCGGCCCCCGGCGCGCGCCCTGGCGATCTGGCACCTGAGTCTGCGCTCGAGCAAGGGAGGGAGGGGATGCTCAAGAAGGAGCGAATCCTCATTGTCGAGGACGACCCCGAGGTAGCGGAGGTCCTGCAATGGAACCTGTTTGCGGCCGGCTATGCGGTCACCGTTGTCGAGGATGGGCTCGCGGCACTCCGGGCGTTCGATGATGAAAAGCCCGCACTGGTGACGATCGATCTGAACGTGCCGACTGTCTCGGGATTTCGTCTGATCAAGCTCTTCAAGCGTTACGCGCCCAAGGTGCCGATCCTGGTCGTCACTGCTCTGACCTTTGAAGAGGCCGAGGAGACTGCTCGCGTCGGTGTCGAGGATTTCATCACCAAGCCCTTCGATCCCTACGATCTTCTCCGTAAGATCGAGTATTTCCTGGAGCGCCGTCGCCTATCGGATACACCGAGACCGGTCCCCCTGCCGCCGTCTGTACCTCCGGTCTCTGTTCCGCCGTCGCGGCCGCGTGGCGCGTCCGCCGAGATCGCCTGAGCCGTCGTTCTCTGCTGACCCCACGCCGCTCGCAAGCCGGGGGCGGCAATCCGGATCGCGGACCTGCATCTGGTGGAAGCGGTCTGGCTCGGGAGCCGTGCTCTGGATGATCCTGCCCGTCGCTGGGCCCCGGGCGCCGGAGTTTTTCTGGCCCCGGGGTCCAGCACTATTAGCGAAAGAAGTCGGCCATGGAGCGGGTGGTTGGGTCAGCCGCGTGTCCGAGATAGCCGAGCTGCCAGGCCTCTTCGATCGTGCGGAGCAGGCTGTAATGTGTATACAGTTGGTCTGAGGTGAAAGCGCGTCGCCCGTGGGCGGCGATTACCAGGGTTGGGACGTGCCCACCTGCGGCGTTGCCGCAGCAGCCGTCACTGGTCTGCCCTTCATCCCAGGTAATGAAGAGGACACCGCCGTTCTGCCACGCGGGTGAAGCAAGAAGACGCGGAACCAGTCCGGAGAGCCAGATATCGCCCTCTCGCGTCGAACCGCTGTGCATGTCGTGCTCGAGATTCGGCGTGATCCACACGAGCGCGGGTAAATAGCCGGAGGTGAGATCGGCCGCGAGCCGCGTGAGTGGAACGACGTGCTGACAGCGGATCGGATCCCGCCCAATGTCACGGAAATACATGAATGGATTATGCCGGCGCACATATCCGCTGGTTCCAAGCACTGACCCCGGACCGCCCGCGAACGGCCCGTTGAAGCAGGGGGCTGGGAGATCCTCAACGTAGGCGGTCCAGGTGCGTCCGTGCCGTTCGAGCTGGTCAACCAGGTTGGGCGCCGTGACCTCGCAGGTCGGGCAGTCGTTCGCGATGCCCTGCACGGAACCGGAAAGCAAGGCGAGATAGTTCGGAAGACTCGGGTGCGTGATCGCGTAGTACCGTCGGGCGAGCCCGTAGGTCGATGCAAGCTGGTTCAGATATGGGGCGTCCGGTGCCCCGATGATCTGCCCGTACTCCCGGTTTTCCATAACGATAACGAACACGTGGCTGAAGGGGGGAATTGCTGCGGTAGAGCCACTGCCGGCAGGGACCGGGGGACCGGCGGTTGGGGGTGCCGTTGGTGCCGGTCGGTCAAGGGGAATGCAGCTGGTAAGGCCGGTCGCAATGGCAGCCGCGAGGAACAGGACAGCCCATACGCCGGACCGCCGCTGTTTGCGTAAGCCGGTGATCTGCTTCATCGCTCGAGATCGGCGATAACAGCAGCGTGGAGGCGCGGGCGGAAGGAGATAATCGCCTGATTGGCGCGGCTCGGGTAGACGCGGTTGCTCAGGAGGATGACCCAGAGTGCGCGCTGTGGATCGATCCAGAGCGAGGTACCGGTGAAGCCGGTGTGACCGAAGGCGGCTCCCGACAGTGCAGGCCCTGCCGCGTTCTCCGCGCTTGCCGTATCCCAGCCGAGGGCACGGGTTGAGCCCGGAATGCTCCCCTCCCGGCGGACGAACATAGCGACGGTCTCGGGCTGGATGATCCGGACCGAGCCAAGTGTGCCCTCGTGGAGAAGCAGGCGGGCAAAGCGCGCGAGATCTCTGCCGGTGCTGAACAGGCCTGCGTGCGGTGCCACGCCTCCCATCATCCAGGCGCATTCGTCGTGGACCTCTCCGCGTATGATGCGACCCCCGCGCCAGTTGTCGAACTCCGTCGGGGCGATGCGGGGCCAGAGAAACGGGGGCGGATTGAAGCAGGTTGCGGCCATCTCCAGCGGCTCGAAGACACGGCGCGCCGTGAATGTGTCGAGCCGCTCGCCGCAGATTGCCTCGATCACCGCTCCAAGGGCGATGAATCCCAGGTCGCTGTAGACGACACGTGAGCCGGTGGGGTAGGTCAGCGGCTGAGCACACACCTCTGCGATGATCGCCGCGCGGTCTCGCGGGAGACGGTGAGCTGTGGCATACGCGGGAAAGCCCCCGGGGAAGATGGCCGGCAGGCCGGAGCAGTGCAGGAGCAGATCTCGGATGCGCACGTCGTCCTTGCCGGCCTGTGCAAAGTCCGGGAGGTAGGTGGCGACCGGTGCCGCCAGATCCAACCTCCCCTCGTCGACCAGGATCATGGCGGCAGTCGTGGTCGCGATGACCTTGGTCAGCGAGGCGAGATCATAGATCGTATCGATGCTTGCAGCAGGCGCATCCGGCTCGGTAGTGAGGCGGCCGAAGCCTCGGGCCAGCAGGGTCTCGTCGCCGCGCCCGACCACGAGCGCCGCCCCGGGAAAGACCCCCTCGGCAACTGCCTGGTTCATCAGCTCAACTGTACGCTCGAGCTGATGCGCGTGGCCAACAATACTGAACATCGGGGTGGCGCTGATCTGCCGAAGGAGTTCATGGTAGTTGTCGCCGGGGATGATTTGACCAGTTACCACCGCGTGACGGGCGCCGGTACACCGTGGGAGTGTGCTCGCCCGGCCGTGGATGGTCTCGAAGCCGAGAACAGCGAAGCCGATCGCCTCCTTGTAGTCCGACGGGATGCCGACCTCATCTGAGCGGCGCACCTCTGCGGGGGCGAGCTCACGCCGAAGCCAGGCGAGGAGCGTTGGATTCGATGCTCCTCCCCCCGAAACGATAACCTCATCCACCGACGGGAGGAACCGACGGTATGCCTCCCCGATCGACCGCACCGTGAGGGCAGTAGCCGTCGCGACGAGATCGGCCGGGTCCAGCCCGCGCTCCCGCCCTCGTTCGATCAGACGGCTCACGTATGCCGCGCCGAACTCCTCCCGGCCGGTCGTACGGGGGGGACGACGAGTGAAAAACGGATCGGCAAGAAGGTCAGCGAGGAGATCGTCGCTGACCCTGCCCCGGGCGGCCACCGCACCCTGCGCATCGAAAGGCTGGCCGAAGAGACGTTCCATCAATCCGTCGATCACCATGTTCCCCGGGCCGGTGTCGAAGGCGATAACGTCGCTGGCATCGGCGCTCGGTGGAATCAGGGTCACGTTTGCTACTCCGCCGAGATTCTGCAGGGCGCGAGCCCGGCCGGGCGCGGCGAAGAGAAGATAGTCAACATAGGACAGCAGCGGAGCACCCTGCCCGCCGGCAGCGATGTCGCGGGGGCGGAAGTTCGCGACGACAGTGCGGCCGGTGCGTTCAGCGATGACCGCGGGCTCGCCGATCTGAAGCGTTGCGGGCGGATCGGCACCAGGGCCCACGGCGTGATAGACTGTCTGGCCGTGGGACGCGATGAGAGCGACGTCATCCGGTCGGAGACCGGCGCGTTCGATCACCTCCAGAGCCGCCCGGGCGAACCACTCCCCGAGCAGGGCATTGAGGCGGCAGATGCGGTCAACGGTACCAGACGGGGGAGAGCAGCAGGCCAGGATCTCTGCGCGGAGGTCGCTCGGATAGGGGAGAAAGGCGGTGCCCCGAATGCGGAAGCGCGCTCCAACCTGGAGGTGATCGAGATCGATGACCGCCGCATCGATCCCATCGGCCGATGTGCCTGACATCAGTCCAACAATGAGCATCGCGTCTTCTCCTGGATGGTGCCGAACTGTTGTCAGTATCGCTGGCCGGTGGTCCGGGATCAATGGAGGTCTCATTGCCTGGCATCGGTCGGAATCGCGTGGAGCAGGAGGCAAGTGATTGTGGACGAGCAACGGGTGTACGTGACGCGGACCGGTATTCCGGGGCTGATCCTGGTCGAGCGGCCCACTCTGGCTGATGAGCGAGGCTTCTTCCGGGAGGTCGAGCGGCGAGCATCGGATGTCAATGCTGTCCTCGGTAGCCCGGTGCCGCACGTCCAGTGGAACCACGCGCGATCGGTGCGGGGTGTCCTCCGCGGTATTCACATCGCGCGGTGGACGAAGTGCATCTATGTCGTGCGGGGTGAGGTGCAGGCGGTCATAGTCGATCTGCGTCCGGAGTCCAGCACCTTTGGCCGGTACGAGTCGCTCAGGCTGGGCGAGAGCCGACGGGCAATGGCAGTGGTGCCTCCGGGCTGCGGCAATTCATACCTCGTCCTCAGTGATGTCGCCGATTACATCTACTCGGTTGACCAGGAATGGACGCCGGGAGGCGAGATCGGGGTTGCCTGGGATGACCCTGATCTGGCGATTCACTGGCAGCTCGCTGGACCCCCGATTCTCTCCGAGCGCGACCGTCAGCTCCCCCGTGTGCGCGAGGTCTTTCCTGACCGTCTGCCACCGTCCGAGGGAATCTGACGGGGTTTAAGGGTGTGAAGGGCACCGTTGCGGGATGCCAGTGCGACGGCCGGGCTTTACGGTGATCGTAGAATCAGCTAGAGTGTGTATAACCGCGGTGCACGTGACCGAGAACCCGTCTGGAGGGACGTCGTGGTGGAAGCTGCAACCCGCCCGGCTGGCATCTACGAGAGGCTGGGCATTCGACGGATCATCAACGCATCGGCAACGCTCACCCGTCTCGGCGGATCGATCATGCCGCTCGAGGTGCGCCAGGCCATGCTCGAGGCCGGTGAGGCGTTCGTGGATATCGTGGAGATGCAGCGCGCGGTGAGCGCCCGCATCGCGGAGCTGACCCACAATGAGGCCTGCTATGTGACCAGCGGCGCGGCGGCGGGCCTGACCCTCGTGACGGCGGCGCTGATCACGGGCACGGACGAGGCGAAGGCCGAGCGTTTGCCTTTGCCGGACGGCCCCAAGTACGATGTTCTCATTCACAAGTCCCAGCGGTTTGTCTATGACCACGCCATTCGCATGGTCGGGGTGAACCTCGTGGAGTTCGGCATGGGGAACGGAGCTCAGCCATGGGAACTCGAGGCCGCTTACACCCCGAACACGATCGCCGTCGTGTATCTGGCTGGTATGCTCAACGAGCAGCGCGCGCTCCCGCTTGAGCAGGTCATCGAGAGCGCCCACCGGCACAATGTGCCGGTAATTGTTGATGCCGCGGCCCAGCTTCCACCGCCGGAGAATCTCTGGCGCTTCACGCGGGATCTGGGCGCGGACATCGCGATCTTCTCCGGCGGAAAGGGGCTTTGCGGTCCCCAGCCGACCGGCCTTGTCCTGGGTAAGAAGGAGATCATTGAGGGCATCTATGTGAATGCGAATCCGGTGCAGAATATCGGCCGCCCGATGAAGGTCGGGAAGGAGGAACTGGCCGGAATCCTCGCCGCAGTCGAGTGGTATCTGCGCCAGGACCACCGGGCGATTCTCCAGCGCTATGAGGACGTGGTGCGGATGTTCGTCGAGCGATTCGACGGCAAGAAGCCGGGTGTGAGCGCGCGCCGCGACTTCCCAAGCGAGGCCGGCCAGCCGCATCCGCGCGCCCTGATCAGCCTTGATCCCACCGTCCTGGGCTTCGGGGTTGACCACGTTGTAAAGGCGCTCCGGGATGGTGAGCCGTCCATCGCCGTAGGAGCGGGCCGTGCGGGGATCTACATCAATCCGCAAACCCTCCAGGAGGGCGAGGAGGAGATCGTGGCTCGGCGCCTGGCCGAGGTTCTGGGAGTACGATAAGGTAGGGAGCGGGCATGGCTTCTTCGACTGAGGACGTTCAGGCACATTACCATCTGGCCGATCGCCTGAATGGCATTGCCCCGTCTATGACGCTTTCGATCACCGCCCGGGCGCGGGCGCTGCGTGCTCGCGGCATAGATGTGTGCGGCTTCGGTGCGGGCGAGCCCGACTTTGATACTCCGGATCATATCAAGCGGGCGGCGACTGCCGCGCTCGAGCGTGGTGAGACAAAGTATGCGGCAGTCGAGGGCATCGAGAAGCTCCGCATCGCGATTGCGCGCAAGCTGGAGCGCGAGAATGGCCTGCCGTACACTCCGGACCAGATTCAGGTATCCGGCGGCGCGAAGCAGGCCCTGTACAACGTGATCATGGCGCTCATCAACCCCGGCGATGAGGTGATCATTCCCTCCCCTTACTGGTTGAGCTACCCGGAGATGGTCCGCCTCGCGGGCGGGGTGCCGGTGATTCTGGAGACAGACGAGACCACCCGGTTCAAGATTACGCCGTCTCAGCTCGATGCGGCTGTCACTCCACGCACGCGCCTGCTGATTATCGCAACCCCTTCCAATCCGACCGGAGTGATGTACACGCCCGATGAGCTGGCTGCCCTCGCGCGCATTATCGTCCGGCGCGATATCCTGGTCATCTCCGACGAGATCTACGAGAAGCTGACCTATGGCGAGGTGGAACATCGAAGCATTGGGAGCCTGGGGGCGGATATCTTCGCGCGGACCATTACCGTCAACGGGTTTAGCAAGGCCTATGCGATGACGGGCTGGCGTATCGGGTATGCAGCAGGACCCCGTCCGATCATTGAGGCGGCGAATGTCGTCCAGAGCCACAGCCTGTCGAACGTGACCACCTTCGCCCAGTATGGTGCTCTTGCCGCTCTCGAAGGCGACCAGGGGGCCGTCGAGATGATGCGGCAGGAGTTCGCTCGCCGCCGGGATCTGATCTGCAAGGGGCTGGCCGATATCCCCGGCGTCAGTCTCGTGCGGCCGGATGGGGCATTCTACGTCTTCCCGTCGATCGCGGCCAGCGGGCTCGACTCCCTGACGTTCTGTGAGCGCTTCCTGGAAGAAGAGCACGTGGCCGTCGTCCCCGGCCGCGCCTTCGGGTCGGATCAGCACGTTCGCTTCTCCTACGCCACGGACACACAGACAATTAAGAAGGGCATCGAGCGGTTTCGACGGTTTATGGAGCGGCTCGGGGGGCGCCATTAGGCCGACCTGCGAGGTAAGAGGCCGCGCCGGACGGGGGTGCGGGATCACCGCAGGATGACATACCGGATCAGGAAACGATCGATCGTCTCCAGGGCGTTTTGTTGGGTCTCGGCGCGCGACCAGCCGTGTCCTTCCCCCTGATATACGTGGTATTCCACCGTTCCGCCAGCCCGGCGAACGGCTTCGACGAGCGCATCGGACTGGCTCCGGGGCACGACCGGGTCGGCATCGCCCTGGAGCACGAGCAGGGGCGATTTGATCCGGTCGGCAAGGAAGATTGGCGAGCGCTCGATGTAGCGGGACGCCGCCTCCGGGAGGGGGCCGATAAGGTGGTGGTTATAGTGGGCCTCCAGGCGGTGGGTTGTCTCGTTCAGTTCCCAGAGGTCGGTGACGCCGTACAGGTCAACCCCGGCGCGAATGCGATCCCCAACCAGGGCGAGGAGCATGAGGACAGTGTAGCCGCCCGCGCTTCCTCCCATAACCGCGACGCGTCCGGAGTCGATCCCGCCAGTTCGGATCAGGTGCTCGATCCCATCCATGGTGTCATTGACGTCGTATACCCCCCAATGCTCGCGAAGGGCCTGGGTGTAGGCCCGCCCGTAGCCGGTCGAGCCGCGGTAGTCTGGCGTGAAGACAGCCCAGCCGCGCTGAACGAAATACTGGATGATTCCATTCCATCCCACACCGAACTGGCCGGTTGGCCCCCCATGGAGCATCACCAGAAGGGGCGTCGGGTAGCGCGTCGAGCGCAGCGGGCGATAGACGTGCCCGTGGAGCGTGACGCCGTCGCGGCCGGTCCACTCTATGGCCTCTGGCGCGGCCAGTCCGGCCTCAGTGAGCCCCCCGGGGGCAGTGAGCGCAACAGTTCGCGTCTCTCCGGAGGAGAGATCGAGGATCTGGAGACTGGTTGGGGCAGTCGCCGCGCTGTGCAGGAAGGCGAGCTGATTGCGCGATGACCAGACGAGTCCGGCCCGCACGCCGTCGGACTCGTCGATTCCCCACGTCGCACCGGTTGCCACGTCAACCATCCGCAGGCGCCAGTTGCCCCGATCGTTCCGGAGATAGGCGATGCGCGAACCATCCGGAGACCAGGCGAACGTGCGCGCACCGGGCCCCCAGGTAGGTCCCCCGTGCTCGTAGCTCTCGGCGACGAGTGGGCGCGGATCCCGACCATCGGCCGTAGCGATCCACAGGTTCAGCCAACCACTGCGGTCGCTCAGGAAAGCGAGGTAGCGTCCGTCTGGCGAGAATCGCGGCTGGGCTGTTGCTTCGTTCTCACCGCCGGCGACAATCCGCCGTTCCCCGGATTCTGGGTTGGCGACGACGATGCGGCTTCCGTCCCACGGCATGTTAGGGATATCCCATTCCTGCCAGGCGATCATATCTCCGCCGGGTGACCAGGTCGGATCGATGACGAAGTCCGCCTTGCCGCTTACCCGCCGCGGCCAGGAAGGCGACTCGCCCTCGCGCGGGATAAGAGCCACGGCGATGGCGGATGCATCAGCAGTCTCGCGGACGTAGGCGATGCTCCGTCCATCGGGCGACCAGGCCGGTGCCCGCTGGCGCCCATCGTCTTCGGCCAGTCGCCGCGACCGACCGCCGTGAGCCGATACGATCCAGAGCTTCCCGTCCCGAGCGACATAGACAAGCGATCGTCCATCAGGTGCCCAGTCGTGGAATCCCCCACTGTAGGCCCCACCGGCCTGTGCCGGAGGATCGCTGCTGATCTGCAGCTCCGGCCCGCCCGCAGCGGGAAGCACCACGAGCCGACCTTCTCCGCCACGCGAAGAGATGTAGGCGAGGTGGCCGCCGTCAGGTGACCAGCGCGGCTCGGCCACGGATGCGACCTGAGCCAGCATGCGCGGTGTGAGAGCACTCTCCCACAGCCCGGGGCGATCGCCTGCCAGGCGCTCATAGATCATCGTCACGGCCACTCCTCCAGCCCGGTCCTCTCTGGCCGGCCATGGTAGCACAGCGGACTGGCCGGATCATCCGAGACGCGAGGCATCTTGGCTCCGCAAAGCCTGCTGGTAGCGGTGATCGGCGATGAAGCGCACCGCCCATCCTGGTGCAGTCTCACTGTCTTCTCCCGAGGTCAGCGAGTCCATTGCTTGCGGGGCGATCCGAAAATTATCCACTGGAGACCGGATCTCTCGCATCTTCGCGGAGCACCATAAGTTACCTCAACGTTCGGTGGAACTTTCTCACAACCCCACCTCAACCTTTTTCTGGTATCATTGGTACCCGTATCGCCACCCACGTGGCCGCGCGCCCGTTCGCCCGGGTGATGTGGATTCGGTCGCAGGGGATGGATGAGTCAATGTCAATGCAGAAACTGGATGGTCCGTTGCCGAGTAGCTGATCCTGTCCGGCCGCGCGAGATACGGCGGCGATGCAAGGGCGATACAAAGTTGTACTCCCGCGCCAATGGTGAGCTGAAAGGCCCCACCTCTACAATGATGTGAGGTCAGGAGGGAGCAAGGCATGGACGGCATCCGAACGATTCTCGCCGGGGGATCACCGCTCCTCCAGGCGGGTATCGCGGCAGCACTCGAGCACCACGAGCGCCTGCGCGTTGTGGGCAGGCTCCGCGACGCGGGCGCGGTTGTCCGTACTGATCGCCTCGACTGTGATGTTCTTGTGCTCACGAGTGATATCCCCCATATCGAGGCAGCGCCGATCGTAGAAAAGCTCGCCGCAACCCCCCGGGCGTTTCGCCTGCTAGTACTCACAGATAACGAAGAGGGCGAAGAGGCACTCGCGACGCTCCGCCTCGGGGTCCGCGGCTATGGCATCTGTGCCGAGCTGGGGACGGAGGATTTGTGTGAGGCGGTGCTAACGCTCGCCCGTCGGGGCACCTGGCTCTGCGCCCGGACTACCGAATTGTTGATCAACCTGGTACTCCGCGCGACCTTTGAAGAGCGCCGTTTCCCTGATTCGGTGCTGTCGCCCCGCGAGTTCCAGGTTCTCTGCCTGTTCTATGATGGTACGTCAGAGGAGGAGATCGCCGAGCGTTTGAGCCTGTCGCGCAATACGGTCAAGACCTACCTCCGTCGGATTCGCGAGAAGCTCCATGCTGAAACGCGCCATGACGCGGTAGCACTGGCCATCGAGCAGGGTCTGCTGCCGCGTGCATGGCCCCGTGGCCTCGGTCATCAAGCTCCTCGCTCGCCTATTCCTCTGCGCCCCTCTCTTACCCTGTCACCCCCCGTGTCACCCTCCGGCGCGCGCAGATAGCGGCCGCGCCCAGCCCGGGGTGACACGGGTCCTCCGGGACTGCGGTGACAAATTGTCTCCCCTGGGGCGATAGTCAGGCTGTTGCCTCTCCCCTATCGTGGTCTTGCTGGTGCCCAGCGGGCCACGCATCTCGGTCCGCCGGTCCCCGGTGCGAGAACGCGAGAAGGCTTGGAGACGACGATGCGGTCGAGCACGCGAAGCCAGGGGTCGGCTTCTGTCCGGGGCGCCGCCGCGTCGGCACGCGGACCGCCGCGGCGCGGCGATCCTTC
>JADGGD010000158.1 GCA_019690095.1 Chloroflexota bacterium | reverse complement strand
CTGGGTCGCCTATCAGCCGATCCGCACCATGCTCGATTGGACCTGGGCCAGCTACCTCGAGGAGCGGCGGAAAACCGCCGAGGTCCGGGAGCGCCAGGCTGAGCTGGCCCGTCTCTCCAAGAGCCTGGAGGAGGCGTGTGAGCGCCTCGAGCAGGCTAATCGGGCCCTGGCCGAGGCCCGCCGGGCGGCCGAGGACGCACGTCGGATGAAGGAGGAGTTCGCGACCGCAATCAGCCATGAGCTGCGCACGCCAATCAATCTGATCATCGGCTTCAGCGAGATGATCGCCGAGGACATCGATGACCGAGCCCCGTTGAGCTTTCGGAACGCCATTGAGACGATCTACCGGAACGCCTGCCACCTCTCGACACTGGTGGATGATGTGCTCGATCTGGGCCGGCTCGATGCTCACCGCCTGGCCCTGGTCAAGAGATGGGTCGCCCTGCCCGGAATCGTGGAGGAGGCGATCCGGGCAGTGCAGGGCATGTATGACCGGGCGGGCATCCCGATCGTGGTCGACCTGCCTGCAGAGCTTCCTCCCCTGTACCTGGATCCAGTTCGCATCCGACAGGTACTGATTAACCTGCTCGCCAACGCCGTCCGCTACGTGGAGGAGGGATATGTCCGCGTCAGCGCCCGCCGGGACGACCATGAGGTGATCGTCTCGGTAGAGGACACCGGCATCGGCATTGCGCCAGAGGACCTCCCGCACATCTTTGAGCGGTTCCACCAGACCGGCCAGCTCCGCCGACGGGGAGGATTCGGGCTCGGGCTCACGGTAAGCAAACAGCTCATCGAGATGCACGCCGGTTCGATGTGGGTAACCTCGGAGCCCAATCGGGGGACCACTTTCTTCTTCAGCCTGCCTGTCGCCGCAAACGTCGTGGCCAGTACCAGCAGTCCGCGCCTGGAGCGTCTCGAGGCCCGCCGCGACGAAGGGACAGAGCCACGGGCAGTATTGGTCGTGAGTTCGGATCCCCAGGCTGTCCGGACCTTCCAGCGCTACCTCGACGGCTACACCGTGCTTACTGCCACGACCCCCGCTGAGGTAACCGCAGCCAGCCGACGGAGCCTGGTGAGTGCGCTCGTCGTCGTCAACGGCCTGCCGGCCGATCTCGAAACGGCCCTCCTCCCCCTGAAGGGGCTCCCGATAATCACCTGCTCCCTGCGCACCACCACACAAGCAGGCTCACACCTCGGCGTCTCGGCCTTTCTGACCAAGCCAATCACCACCGATCAGCTCCGCCAGGCACTGGCCGGCCTGCGACCGCGTCCCCGGCGCGCGCTGGTCGTCGACGACGACGTGGAGATGGTTTACCTGCTCTCCCGCATGCTTCGGGATGCGGCACCGCGCTGCCGTGTTCGAACGGCGACGAGCGGAGAAGAAGCGCTCGCGCTGGCAGCAGGACCAGCCCGGCCGGACCTGATCGTGCTCGATCTGCTGATGCCGGGCATGGACGGTCATGCCTTCATCGCTGCGGTCAAGGCTCATCCTGACCTCCGGGATATCCCGATTGTTGTCGTCAGCGCGGCAACCGAAGAGGAGAACCACGGCGTGGTCGGCGAAGCGGTCACGATCCGACGCGCCGGCGGCCTGACCGTCGCAGAGCTGATGCGGATCATCCAGCAGAGCCTCGACCGTCTCGTCCCGGCCCAATCCCTGGCATTTGACCAAAAGCCCGAGGCAGCACCCGCCCCCTCGCTCGCGCCGGTGGGGACTCGAGCGGGCATCCCTTCCTAGCTTCCCGCAGGCTCCTCGCTCAATCCGCTCGTCTGTTGACTCAGCTGGACACGGTCCGCGATGATCGCGTGGCCGATTCTGGCAGAACATGGCCGATCCACCACGCCCGGGATACATATCCCCTGCTAGGATCCCGATCGGTTTTCTGGCGGATGTTCCCCGGACGTAAGACGGAAGGAGAGGATGAACATGGCTTCGACGGTCAGTCGACGGACACTCGTCGGTCTTATGCTCCTCGGCGGCGGGGCGCTTCTGGCAGCCTGCGGCGGTGGCACCGCGCCCGCCAGCCCAACCACCGCGCCCAGCGCGGCAACCGCCGCGCCGGCCAGCCCGACCACCGCCAGTGGTGCGGCTCCCACGGCAACCTCCCAGGCTGCGCCCGCGGCCCAGGCCACCAGCGCCAAGCCGGTTGGCCAGATCAGCTTCCTCTGCCGCCCGGACATTGTGACCGCTTACGGGGCGGAAGCGGCAGTCAAGGCCTTCATGGACTCGCACCCCGGCGCGAAGATCACGCTGGACAAGCCACCCCAGGGGGTTGACCTTCTCACCAAGCTCCGCGCGGCGATCGCGTCGAACTCGCTGGTCTGGGACGGCTACTCAGTTATGGAGGTTCCGTGGTCGACCGCGCAGTGGGTGGAAGCCCAGGTGATCCAGCCACTCGACGGGCTGATCAGCGCCTCGACCGAGCCCGATGCGACAAAGCTCCTTGACGGCGTCATCTCGACGATCAAGGAGGCAATCAAATACAAAGGGAAGGTCTACTCCATCCCCGGCAATGTCGGGAGTGTAGCACTCCAGTGGTACTGGGAACCGCTCAAGGCGGTTGGCTTCTCCAAGCAGCCGGCGACCTGGGACGAGGCCCACGAGGCGGCAAGCAAGATCAAGGCGAAATACGGGGATAAGTGGATCCCCTTCGCCCAGATCCTCACGCCGCTCTGCGGCCTCTTCACCCTGCTCTGGGCCGCAACGCCGCCGAGCGAGCTCTTTACCAAGGACGGCTTGATCAACATCCAGGGTCAGGGGTCGATCGCCGCACTGAACTGGATGAAGATGATGGTCAAGGAAGGGCTGATGCCGCCGACCGACAAGAACGTCAGTGAGGAATGGGATCGCAAGACGGTGGCAATGCTCCTTTCCTACGACGTCAAGGGCGAGGACGCGCAGAAGACCTACGGGTACGACGCCGCCGACACCGGGATCAACATCTTCCCCAAGGCGGGAGAGATCAACTCCGGTACGCCCTTCTGGATGAACGGCTCAGTCGTCTTCAACAAGGCGAAGAACCCTCAGGGTATGATGGACTTCCTGATCTGGTGGTTCGGCCCGAGCAACGCCGATGCCCAGAAGACGCTCGTCGCGACGGCCGCCAAGCCCTGCTACACCTACACCTACGAAAAGTTCGTGAAGAACGACCCGCGGTTCCAGTGGGAACAGGTGGGCATCGACCTCGTTGCCAAGTCGGTACCCTTCCCGGCCAACACCTACTTCCAGATTCAGATGAGCGCCATTGGTCCCTGGCAGGATAAATTCCTCGCGCCGGATAGCACGCTCACGGCCGAAGAGGCAATGAAGAACGCGGCTCGCGACGTTGCCGATAAGATCGCGGCACAGCAAGGCTGAACGCCCGCGCTGGCGGGGGAGGGGCAGGCCGGACGAGGGGGAGCCACGGCGGCCTCGTCCTCCTGCCGGCTAGTTGTCCGCCCCCCGCCAGTGCGGCAGCCGTGGAGTTCAGGGAGGGGAGGAGACCACGGAAATGGAGCACCGTGCATCGCCCGGGCCATCAGCATCATCGACACTGCGCGCTTTCCTTGCTGAGATGCGCGGCGTGCGGCGGGAGTCCTGGGGTAATCCCCTGGGATACTTGTTCATCGCTCCCGCCCTGATCCTGTACCTGGTCTTCAACTTCTGGGTGCTCATCCGCGGCTTCCTCATGGCATTCACGAACTACCGGTTCCTCGTCCCGAACTCCAACTGGTCCTGGAATGGCCTGCGCAACTATGAGCTGATGCTCCGGGACCGCTTCTTTGCCGCCTCACTGATCATCTCCGCCAAGTACATCGTCATGGTGCTTCCCTCGATCATCATCCTTGCGCTCGTGGTGGCACTCATGATCCATCAGGTCCCGCGCGGGGCCGGCTTCTTCCGCTGGCTCGTCTACCTGCCGGTGATCCTGCCGATCTCCGTCTCGATGCTGATGTGGCAGCAACTCTACAACAGCAAGTACGGTTATATCGACTCGCTCCTGCGGGACCTCGGGGTCGCGAATCCACCGGACTGGCTCGGGGATGCCCATTATGCCCTGGCATCCATCGCCCTGGCGAGCGTCTGGCGGAGCTTCGGCTTTCCAACCCTGCTCTTCCTCGTTGGGCTGTACAACATCTCGAAGGATCTCTATGAAGCCGCATCGATCGACGGCGCGAGCGGGATCCAGCAGTTGTGGCACATCACCCTGCCGCTTCTCCGTCCCACCTTTGCCCTCGTTCTGGTCCTCCAGATCGGACTGCTCTACGGAACCCAGGAAGTCCTTCTTCTCACCAACGGCGGACCGGCTGACGCGACCAAGACGGTCGGATTCTACATTTATTCGGTCGCATTCAGCGAGGGAGACCTGCGGCTCGGATATGCCGCCGCGATGTCACTTGTCGTCGGCCTCTTCATGAGCATCTTCACCGCGCTGACGCTCCGCATCCTACGCGGCGAGCCCGCCTGAGGGGTAGCAATGATGGCAGATACCCTGACTTCGGTCCGGCTGGCCGGGAGTGCTCACACCCGGCGTCACTGGGTCCAGGTCGCGCTCTCCTATATCCCGCTCATCGTTGTAAGCCTGCTGATCCTGGTCCCGCTTATCTGGATGGTGAGCACCTCATTCAAGGGACGCCAGGAGTTCTACTCAGCAACAGCCTCGCTCATTCCCCTTCATCCAACGCTGATCAATTACCGCTACGTCCTCACCCAGCTTGGATATCTGCCGATCTACCTGCGCAACAGCTTCATCGTCACAGTCAGCACGGTCGTTCTGGTCTCCCTGCTCTCAGCGCTGGCGGGCTACGCCTTCGCCCGACTCCGCTTTCGTGGGCGTGATCTGATCTTTCTGGCTATGGTCCTCTCAATCTTTATTCCCAACGTTGGCGGGCTGATGTCTCTCTACGAGCTGATGTCGTTTCTCGGCCTGCGAAACAGCTTGATCGGGCTCATCCTCTATTTCAGCTCGGCCCTGCCGGTCCCGATCTTCATTATGCGTCAGGGATTCCTCTCGGTCCCCCGTGAACTGGAGGAGTCGGCACTGGTCGACGGAGCAGGGTGGCTCCGCGTCTTCTGGAGTGTTGCTCTCCCCATCGCCTTCAACGCACTCGTACTGGTCATGATCCTGACCTTCGTTGGAGTCTGGGGCGATTTCCTGGTCACCTTTATCCTGGTCGACCAGGACCTGAATATGACTATCTCGGTCGGTGCGCAGAAGGTTCTGGTGATGCCCTACGCGACGACGATCACCCCGGGCTTTGCCGGCCTCTTCACGACCGAGGCCGCCAACGCAGCGGTCCTTTTGCTGGCCTCGGCGCCGGTGGTCCTGGTGTACCTGGTGCTCCAGCGGTGGTTCATGCGCGGTCTGACCGAGGGGGCTCTCAAGTTCTAACCCTGGCGTCCTACCCCCCGATGTCCCATCGAGACAGCTCAGACGCCGGCACCGGGATAGGACCGCACCGCCTCCTCCGGCGGGCGGCCGCGCCCGCCATTCGGAGGGGAGAACTGCAAGAGCCAGTCAGTCGCGGCCAGTCCGGGTGAAGGTCTCGCCAGGCGGGCGCGGCCCCGAGCGATCCCTCCGGATGGTCAGGAATCACGAACGGCGTGAGGCCACCCGCTGATCATCGGGTATGCCAGGGACACCGCGGAGGACCAGCACGGCAATCAGCACGAGGGTTGCCAGCGCCTCAACAGCCATGCTGACCAGGTCACCCGCGTAGTGGGATAGGGGAGAGTCAACGATCAGCAGGAACGCTTGCACGGTTGCGAGCGCCAGTGGGCTGATGATCCCGGCGATTGACTCGGCCGCAGTGATCAGGCCGACGAAGCCGAGCACCAGCATCGCTATGGCGATTGGCTCAAGCGCCCGTCCGGCGGGGCTCGCCCGCACCATCCGCCGGCCCGCCCGTGGGATCTCGCGCAGGCGCGCCGCAAGCCCCGCCGGGACCGGCACGAGCACGGTCGGAGCGATCAGGGCATCGAGATCCTGCAGGCTATCGAACCAGAGCGCGCAGTCTCGACAGGCCGCGCGATGGGCAGACCATGTGCCGTCATCGTCGTCAAGCTGGCCTGCTAGCCAGCGGCGACGCAGTTCCTCGCAGGTCATGGGATCTCCTCCACCCTCGGCACGCCGAGCCTCCGGGCCAGTGCCAGCTTTGCACGGCGGATGTGCGATTTCACCGTATTGAGCGGCAGTCCAAGGATCGTCGCGATCTCTTCATACCGACGGTCCTCGAAATAATAGAGGGTGAGCGCGAGGCGCTGGGCGGTGGGAAGCTGGTCCAGCGCGGCGCGGATCTGCTCCGCACGTTCGCGGCGCTCCAGGATCAGGGGCGGATCAATCAGCGGGTCGTCATCCGGCACCTCGAGCGGATCATCTTCGAGGCTGACCTCTCGGGCACGGCCGCGCCGCCGCAGCAGATCCAGGCCGAGATTGACGACCAGACGATAGAGCCAGGTCGTGAAGCGCGTCTCGCCCCGGTACGATCCGATCGTCTGATACAGGCGCGCGAAAGCCTCCTGGGTGAGATCCGCCGCATCCTCCGGCTGACGCACGATCCCCAGGGCGATGCTGTACACGTAGGCCTGCTGCTCCTCGATGAGCTGACGCCAGGCGGCCGAATCGCCGGCTCGCGCGCGCTGAACCAGCTGGGGGCTTGGCTCGGCCACCCGTCTTGCCTCCCCGGTAACGTCCCAACGATGGGACGAAGTGTGTAGTGTGAATGTTGCGCCCTTCCCTGGGGGACACCCCTGGCCCGCGGAGGCCCAGTGCGTCGCCCCGGTACCATCGATGGCACCGGCTGCCCGGTTGCGGATGCCCGCCCCGGACCCACCGGTGCAAACCGGCGCGCCTGTGTCTTATAGACAACACAGAGCACACCCCA
>JADGGD010000024.1 GCA_019690095.1 Chloroflexota bacterium | reverse complement strand
GCTGCGCGAGGGAGGCTCCCAGCGCGGTTCCGCCCAGCACACTGAGCAGGAGGGGGAGGGTCAGGGGCAGGTGGCAGGGGCAGGCGAGGAGCCCGGTGATCGTGAGGAACCACCCGATCCGTGTGCGCATCGTTCATCCTCCGAACCGCTGTGTCGTGCCCACGCTCCGACAATGCTGTCGGTATTCAGGGCAGAAAAGAATCCGCGCGACCGCTCACAGCAGCAGCAGGCAGAGCAGTGCCAGGACGAGCAGGGCGCTGACCAGCGCCGCGGGGGTCGAGAGGACAAGCGGGACGCGTGCCTCCCGCTCGCAGAGCGCCGTGATGCGCTGCTCGGTTGCGGTGAGCCCGCTGACCGCGACGGGGTCTGCCATCCCCATCCCTGGTGCGACGGTCAGGAGCTTGCTCAGGGCGCGCGCGAGTGCAACGCGTCCCTCCGGCTGGCGTGCCACGATCGCATCCGCCTCGACCTCCGCTGCCACCTGCCAGTGCGCGGCAAGGGCGTGCGCCAGGGGCAGCCAGAAGAGCAGGGTAGCCAGCCCGTGGCCCAGGAGCGCGCGCAGCGGATCCCGCCGGGTGAGGTGCACCCGCTCGTGCTCCAGCACGGCCCACAGCTCCCGGCGGTCCAGCCGCTGGATCAGGCCGGTGCTGAGGCACACCCGCGGCCGTGCGAGGCCGAAGACGAACGCCAGCGGCTGCGGCAGGTCGACCAGGTCGATCCGCCCTTCCAGTCCCGTGGCGCGCGCCAGCATACCGACGCGCGTCGGGAGCGGAGTGACCGTGCGGGGCCGGAGTGACCGCAGGAAGGCCAGCGTGCGCCAGGAGCGCCGGACGACCGCCAGGAGCCCGCTGCTGGGGAGGAGGAGCACCCCGGCGAACAGGACCTCCTCCAGGAGGGCTGACCGTACTTCGATGCCTGCGGCCGAGAGCAGACGGCACAGGGAGCTGACGCCCGGATCGGCGCAGAGCGCTCCCGGCAGCACGCAGGGAGCGAGGCGCCCGACCAGCGCCCCCAGCGCTGCCAGGACGAAGGCGGCCGTCACGCCCAGGAGCGTGAGCGACTGTCTAGCGCTCATCGCTCTCCTCCGTCCGCTCCTGCGCAAGCCGCAGCAGCGCCGCCAGCTTGTCCGGCGCAACTCGCTCCATCCGGGCCAGGAACTGCGCGATCGCGACCTCACCGAAGTCCGCCAGCAGATCGTCAACAATCCGCCCGGACATCTCCCCCAGGAACTCCTCACGGGAGCGCGCGGGCTGATAGCGGTAGCCGCGCTCCTCCCGCTCCCGCGTGAGCAGTCCCTTCTCGGTCAGCCGCGTCATGACGGTCAGGACGGTGTTGTAGGCGACCGGGTGCGTCCGCGCGAGGTGCTCGACGACCTCGCGGACCGTTGCGGCCCCGGCGCGCCAGAGATACTCCATGACCTGCGTCTCGAGGGCACCGAGGAACTTCTCGACCTTCGGTGACGGCCGGGTGATCTTGTGGTAGCCGGGCCGGGACATGGGACCTCCCCTCCCCTAATCCTACGGCATTGTAGTGTGTGCGGCGGGCTGTGTCAAGAGGACCGGCCGAATCGCCCACCCGGCGGCGGGGGAGAGGGTATGCACCGACCCTGTGCCCGGCCGGACCCTGAGGACCGGTGCGGGAATCGCCCACGCCCGCGGCCTCCGCGCCCGCGGAGCGCCGGCACGGAGGGCCGGCCCTAGCCCGAAGGCCGGGCGCGGCTGATGACGGCGACGATCAGGATGGCCAGGCCAAGGTAGGCCAGCCGGATGGTGGGCATCAGCAGGAGGAAGGCACCGGTGTAGTCCACCAGCAGGAGCGGCAGCGCACCGAGACCCACCGCGATAACGGCGAGCATCCGACGGGTCGCTCGCTGGAAGCCGCTTGCGTCAATCCGTCCGACGACGGAGATCGGCAGGGCAAAGGCCAGGAAAAAGCAGACGGCCTGCAGGCCAGTTGACATACAGTCTTCCCCTCCAGTCGTTCGGGGTCGCCTCCCATCGGCCGGGCAGCCCCCGGGCGCGGTGCCGAGAGGAGAGATGGGTTAATGATACCTCACCCGCTTCCGGAGCAGGGATCATACCAGCGGGCTCCCCCAAATCGGAGGGGAAGGGGAGCACATCTGTCAGTGTGGCTCTGCAGGCCTAGGTCGAGCGATGGGGGGTGCGGCGTTCGAGCAGCCGCCGATCAAGGCGTGCCGCCCGCGCCCGCCAGGCATGAACCAGCGGTTCGGCCCGACGGATGGCGCGGGCGGCGTGCAGCCAGAGCGTCAGCGTGATCTGCCCGTTCAGCCGTGGGGCGTTGGCCCCGGCCCCGGTCCAGGCGCTGCGCCGGGCGTCAAGGGTCGCGGCCACGTCCGTGATAAAACGGTCTACCACTGTCGTGACGGCAACCCCAAGGCCGGTGACCACGAGGAGCGCCTGCCAGGCACAGCCTGCTGCCTCGGCGGCAAGCCGCCGGGTCAGCCCGCGGAGCCGTCCCGCGGCCGCGGCTACGCCCGTGTCCACGGCACGATGCCCCTCCGACCGGCCAGGGCCGCGCACCACGCCCGGGCACTCCTCAGCCGCTCTGCCCGTTCCCGGCCGTGCCCTCCGCCGGGGATGGCGGTGCGGGCGTGCCCGGGGTCAACACCGGGCCCGCGGATGCGGTCGCGGTGCCGGGAAGCGCTGGCGGCGGTGTAGCGGGAGCGAAGCCGCTGATCCGCTCCTCGCCCTCGGCCAGGCCGACGACGAAGTCATTCAGCTTGGTCGCCGCCTGACGGAAGAGCACGGTGAAGATCGCCAGGAACTGCAGGAGCACGAAAGCGATCCCGAGCAGGACGCTACCGGGAAGGCGCACCCAGGCGCGGTCGGATGCCTCGATGCGTCGCAGACCTCCTTCGCTCCGGCCTCCCAGATCCATGACGAAGCTGTCAAGCATGACGAAGACCAGCCGGATTAGCTCCGTCACAATCCGCAGTGCAAGCAGGATAACCAGCGCCAGGCGAGTAGCCAGATCACCAATCCGTTCTGCCCACGTCATCTTGGGCCTCCCTCCAGAGCAAAAGCGACAGAAACTATCCTCGTGCCGCCCGGGCCGCCAGGCCTGGGCAGGGCCGCGATGCCCCGCGGCACGGGGCAGAATAACGGATCAGAACCTCACCCAGGACAATACCATCGGTGGGACCTCTGAGTGCCCGGACCACCCCTTGATCGGTCGCGATTGCCGTCTGTCGGAACCCCTGTCCGGGACGGGGACCGGACCGTCCCGCCGAGGGCCCTCGGGATTCCTCGACATATAGTGTATCACGTTGGTCGACAGATGTACGATACCTACCTCTGCATACCCGGCTCGTCCGGTGAACAGGACCGTCAGATGAGCCGCCTGTGGGGGACCAATCATCCGCGCCGGTGGCGCATCAGGGGAAAGGGACGGGGTGGGCAAGGAGACTCACCCCGGGGGCTGAGGCGGGGCGATAGCCGTGCACTGGCAGGTGTGCAAGAGGACTGGCAGGTATTGCCGCGTCGGCCTTCCGTGCACAGCGTTCGGATGTGGAGCAGAGGAAGAGGCGGACGGAAGCCGGGGGCGCATCCCGTGTGCTGACGTTCGCGCCGCGGTCCGACTGTAGGTCGATGCCTCACCATCTCGCGGAGTGCTCTTGCCCGGGCCTGTCTGGATGGGGGCCTCGACAGTAGTTCCGCCTCCCAGCCGCGCGATCGCCAGCGTATCACCAGCACTGTGATCCCCTGCACGCCGAGGGGATGGATCGGACTTCCAGAAGCCGTCCCCGATCGGGCTAACCGTTCCTCTCGATCATCGCGCCCCAGGTTTCCTCGACGCGGCGGAGCTTGAAGATCGTGAACGCGACGCCCCAGCTCACCGCGAAGGCGGCAACAATGAAGAAGCCCATGTCGCCCAGGTCGAGGCTGGCGATTGCCGCGAAGATGCCCCCATCCAGGCCGAGGATCTGGATCAGCAGCTGGAGCAGTTCGATGACCCCGACGACCAGGGCCACGAAGACGGAGAGGCCGGTCATGGTCAGGTTGTAGAACAGCTTGCGCACCGGGCTGGAGAAGGCCCAGGAGTAGGCCTTCGCCATAAAGGCGCCGTCCGTTGTGTCCATGAGCGACATGCCCGCGGCGAAGATCAGGGGCAGAGACAGTACCGCTGTGATCGGTAGCCCGCGCGCCGCCGCCCCGGCCGAGATAGCAAGGAGAGCGACCTCCGAGGCTGTATCGAACCCCAGCCCGAACAGGAAGCCGATTGGGTACATATGCCAGCTCTCGGAGACGATCTTGAAGAGCCCGCTGAACAGACGGGTCAGCGGACCGCCGGCGATCAGCTGCTGCTCCAGGCTCTCCCGGTCATATTGTCCACGCCGCATGCGCTGGAAGGTGGCGATAATGTCGAGGAAGACAACCAGGTTCAGGATCCCGATCAGCAGGAGGAATCCCCCTGAGACAGCCGTACCGATCAGCCCGCCGATGCTCCTGAGCTCTCCCCCCTGGCTAACAACCCCTTCGACCACGGCCCGCACGGCCAGGCCGAGGGCGAGAGAGATCAGGAGAACTACCGTGGAATGCCCGAGGGAGAAGAAGAAGCCTACCCCCACCGGCCGCTTGCCCTGCTGGAGGAGCTTGCGGGTGGTGTTATCGATCGCCGAGATGTGGTCAGCATCGAAAGCATGGCGCAGGCCGAAGCTGTAGGCCAGGCCGGCCAGTCCGGCGAGGGCGGGATCCCCCCGGGCGCTGATGAGAAGCATGCCCCAGCCCAGAACGTGCAGGGCCAGGATCGTCCCGTAGAATCCCCCCAGGCGGATCCGCTCTCCCCGATCCAGGCTTTGCGACAGGACCTGGCTAATGGATGCCATCGCCGTGTTCCTCACCTCACTGAGCCGTGCGCGTGAGATCAGCCGACCGCTACGCCAGTATACTAGACCGGCTCTTTCTTGCAAAGGTTTGCAGAAGATTCCTTTCACTGTTTGCCCCTTTCAGCAAGACCTTCAGCGAGGATCCCCGGCCGTTTCGAGGCCCCGGTGCCAGACGGCCGGGAAGGGGTCGCATCCAGTACCGCATGATGGCGGGGGTCGGATCGGATGGGCCGGGCGGGATAGAATAGCGTGCGAACTCGACTCACGTGCCGGAGGGGATCGGAGCCATGCCGTCTGCGACCGTTCTTCGCGCCTCACGCCTGATCGACGGGACCGGTGCACCACCCGTCGACGGCGGTGCGGTAGTCATCATCGACGGGGTAGTCGCCGCGGCCGGAGCGGTGCGCGACCTCGACCTACCGACGGGAACGCATGTCGCGACCTACGAGTATCCCGACTGCACCCTGCTCCCTGGCCTGATTGACTGCCACACCCACCTCCTGTTCAGCGCGAGCGATCATGCCCTTGATGATGCGATCCATGACTCGGACGAGACGCTCCTCCTCCGGGGTGTGGCACATGCGCAGGCTGAGCTCCGGTGCGGGGTGACGACCCTGCGCGACTGCGGCGGACGCGGATTTCTCACCCTGGCACTCCGCGACGCGATCAGCCGCGGCTTGATTACTGGCCCCCGCATCCTCGCCGCCGGAATGCCGATCACAACCACCGGCGGGCACCTGAATTTCTGCGGCCTCGAGGCCGATGGCACCCTGGAGGTCATCAAGGCCACGCGGCGGCTCTGCAAGGCCGGCGTCGACTTCATCAAGGTGATGGCGACCGGCGGAGGAATGACGCCCGGAACGAATCCCCGTGCCCCTCAGTATACCGTCGAAGAGCTGGCGGCAATCGTGGCTGAGGCCCGCCGGCTCGGCGGCCGCCACGTGGCGGCGCACTGCCACGCGACCGCTGGCATCGCCAATGCGGTCGAGGCCGGCGTACGGACGATCGAGCACTGCTCCTGGCTCGACCCAGTCGAGGGGCACGCCTTCGATCCACGTCTGGTCGAGCGCATGGTCGAAAAGGGGGTCTACGTGACCCTGACCATGGGTTCGGAGCGGGCTGCCCTGAAGTCAGCTGATCAGCTCGCCGACTGGCAGCAGCACGCGGTCGCGGGATACGGCCCGCACTTCGACCTGCTCCGTCGGACGATCCAGGGAGGAGTGCGCTTCATTGCGGCGAGCGACGCTGGCGTGAGCCGGACCTTCTTCGACGAGTATCCCCTCACCCTGGAGGTTATGGTCGCCTTCCTGGACATCCCACCCATGCAGGCGCTGTGCGCGACGACCGGTCGTGCGGCCGAGGCGCTCGGCATCGCTCATCTGGTCGGGGCACTGGTCCCCGGACGCCGGGGTGACGCAGTGGTCGTCGAGGGCGATCCCCTGGCAGACATCCGGGCGATGCGTCGGGTTCGGTCGGTCTTCCGGGATGGCCGGCTGGTTGTCGACCAGGGGCTTCTCGCCTGATCAGCGCAGGCCCGGCGGCCCGGTCGATTATCCCTTCAGGCCGCTTAGGGTAATGCCCTGGATAAAGTACCGCTGGAGCGCGACAAAGACGATCAGCACGGGAACGACAGCGATGGTCGCCCCGGCCATCTGGAGATCGAGCGTATCGGTCGAACTGGCGTAGAGCCGCAGGTTGTTCAGCCCGATGGGAATCGTCCAGAGATCCTGGCTGCGGATCACGACGAGCGGCCAGAGGAAGGCGTTCCAGTGATAGAGGAAGGCCAGGATGGTCAGAGCGGCGAGCGCCGGTCCGGAGAGGGGCAGGACGATTCGCCAGTACAGGCCGAACTCGCTCGATCCATCGATTCGGGCGGCGTCAAGGAGTTCGTCTGGCACCCCCAGGATGAACTGCCGCATCAGGAAGATGCCGTAGGCGGTCACCGCGTTGGGCACGATCAACCCGAGGTACGTATCGACCCACCCCAGCTCCTTGACGATGAAGAAGACTGGAATCAGCAGGAGGAAGAAGGGGATCATCATCGTGGCGAGGACCAGCAGGAAGAGCGTATCGCGGCCGGGGAAGTGGTACTTGGCGAAGCCGAAGCCGGTGAGCGAGCTGGTGAAGAGCACGAGGATCGTTACCGAGATCGTCACGATCAGGCTGTTGATGTAGATGCGGTCGATGGGCAGGGCGGCGGCCAGATCGGCGTAATTGTGGAGCTGGGGAACGCGCGGGAACCAGACCGGTGGGCGGGCGATGATCTCCGGCAGGGTCATCAGCGATGAGGCGACCATCCAGTAGAAAGGCAAAAGCATGATCACTGCGCCGGCGGCGGTGATCAGGTAAAGGAGCGCCGTGATGGCGGCCTCCCCGACTGTGAGGCGTCGTCTCACGCCTCGAACCCTCCGCGCAGCAGGCGGAGCTGGATCAGCGTGATCACCAGGATGATCGCGAAGAGCAGGAAGGACATCGCAGTCGCCCGCCCCATGCGCAAGAACTTGAAGGCTGTATCGTAGATGTAGACGACGCCAGTATAGGTCGCATTCACCGGACCGCCGCCGGTCATCACATAAATGATGTCGAAGACCTGGAGCGCGCCGATCGTATTGACGACCAGGACGAACAGGATCGTCGGCCGCAGCAGGGGTAGCGTGACGTGGAGGAAGGCGCGCCAGGTCGTTGCGCCGTCCACGCTCGCTGCATCATAGTATTCCTGCGGAATGCCCTGCAGGCCGGCGAGGAAGAGGACCATGTAGTAGCCGACGGACTGCCAGATCCCGACGCCGATCACACTCGGCAGCGCCTCAGATGGGCTGTCGAGGAAGCGATGCTGGGGGAGACCGGCGAGCGCGAGCAGGCCGTCGAAGAGACCGTAGTTCGGATTGTACAGGTAGGACCAGATCAGGGAGACAGCGATCGAGGAGGTAACGATTGGGAGAAAGTAGATCGCGCGCCAGAAGGCGAGCGGACGGACCCGTCGGTTGAGCAGGAGAGCCAGCGCGAGGCCCAGCCCTGCCGAGATCGCAACCGCTGCGACCGTATACAGAACGGTGTTGCGCAGGACCTGGAAGAAGAGGGGATCCTCGGTCAGCAGATACCGGTAGTTCTCCAGCCCCCGGAAGGGCATGGCTCCGACAGGCGCGAGCATGTCCCACTCGTGGAAGCTCACGTAGAAGGCGAAGAGGATCGGCCCAATCGAGAAGCAGAGCAGGAAGATCAGGGCTGGGGAGACGAAGGCGTAGCCGGTCAGCTCGCGCCGGCTCAGGCGCATCCGCCGGGCTGGTCGGGCGACCGACAGAACGGGTCGGGAGCCGCTCATGGCCGCTCCGCGGCAACGCGGTAGGGCCTTCCGCCCCGTCTCAGGGTCCGGCCCCACGTATGGGTGCCTGTCATATCCCTATGACTGCCTGCTCTTATCTGCGATGATCTTGTTCGCCTCGGTTGCTGCGGTGTCCAGTGCCTCCCGCGGCGACTTCTGCCCGAACCAGGCCGCCTCGATCTGCTTCTGAAGGGTTGTTTTGATCTCCTGGCCCCCCGGCAGGATCGGCTCCGGTCGAGCGTACTGGAGCGCGTCGACGAAGGGCTTCAGGAAGCTATCGCCCAGCACATCCTGGTGCGCCTGTTGATCCCCGCGTCGGGCGGGGATGACGCCAAGGGCGGTGAGCAGGAAGTTCCCGATCGGCGAAGAGCCCCCGGCCGACGGAGGGGTATTCATCCACTTCAGGAATGCCCAGGCCGCATCCGGGATCTTCGTCGCCTGGTCGACAATCCAGAGCCAGTTGTACTGCAGGGTCGAGACCGGACCGTTCCCGTGCGGGAACGGCGCCACGCCGACATTGGCGAGCGAGCCGGGGAAGCCCTTCTGGAGTGCCGCGCGCCACCAGTTCGCCATAGTAATCTGGGCTCCCTTGCCGGCGAGGAAATCATTCATCTTGATACCAAGGTCTACTGCCTTGACCTGGGTGATCAGGTCGAGTTCCATCTGGAGGGTCTGCTGTCCCGGTTCCTGGTTGAAGAGGACCTTGCTGTAGTCGCCGGCGACATACTCGCCCCCGTTGCTCCAGAGGAAGGCAGTAAACGGGTGAACAACCCCGGAATCCCAGCCGGGCATGTAGATCATTCCGGCCTGCTGAATCTTTCCATCGGCCCCCCGTTTAGTCAGCCGTCCGGCGACATCCTTTAGCTCGTCCCAGGTCGCAGGCGGCTTTTCGACGCCGCTTGCCTGATACATCTGTTTATTGTAGAGCAAAAGGTAGCAATCGACCTCGGTCGGGTAACCCCAGATCTGCCCCTTGTAGGTGACAGCATTAGCCGATCCCCTGGTGTAGCTCTGCTGGATGTCGTTGACGACGTCGGTGGGCGGCTTTGCCATCACCTGACTCGCAGCGAAGTCCGGGAGCCAGAGGGCGTAGACGTGGTATACATCCGGATGGACCCCGGCTGCCCGACCGGTCGTGATGCGCGTGAGCAGGTGATCGAAGTCGACCGTCTGGTAGTCGATCTGGACGTTGGGGGCCTGCTTCTCATACTCCTTGAGGATCGGCTGCATCACATCCTGGAGCGGCTTATCACCCCAGTGGGTCAGGACTGTGAGCTTGGTCGGTGCTGACGTTCGGATGATTCCACAGCCCGCCGTGAGGCTGGCGAGCGCCGCCAGGGCGCCGATCGCGGCTCCCTGACGCAGGACCTGCCGACGGCTGTACCCGATCCGATGGGATCGGCGATCGATCGATTCCACCTTTTTTCATATCCCCCTTTCCCGGGTAGTTCGTGGCTGGTGAACGCCGGGATCATCCCAGCAGGGACTGGCGGCGCTGGAGTCGGGCACGGGCGGGCAGCATGAGGGTCACTGCGCGCTCGAAGCCCGCGACGGCACCGCGCACGATGCTCAGAGCCTCGTAGTAGCGCGCGTAGGGAAAGCGCGAAATGCCTCCCCGGACCAGCTCATAGCAGCGGATCGCCTCCAGGTATTGATCGAAGACTGCGCTGACATCCAGGACGATATCCGGCTGGTATTCCTCCATGTCCTCCCAGTTCTCGCAGAAGTAGATCGCACGGGGCGCGTGCGCCGGGTTGGTCCGCTGGAAGGCTGGCAGGCCCGCCAGGTAGAGCGCCTCCATAACGTTCAGGTGGGTATTCCGGTGATCGCGGTGGAAGCTCCCCTTCCAGTGCGTGAGGACCACCGTCGGGCGGTGGAGGCGGATCAGATCGGCGATCTGCCACTGGACCTCCTCGTTCACCGGGAGCTCGCCATCGCGGTACGGCAGGAAGACGCAGCTGGCCCCGAGGAGACGAGCGGCCGCCTCGGCCTCGCGGCGCTTCTGCTCGCCGTAGACCGCCGGATCCAATCGGGGGTGGCCCTTCTCCCCGAGCGTACAGTGGACCAGCACCGCCCGCCAGCCCGCCGCGACGTGCAGCAGGACCTGACATCCGCCCATGACCTCCGCATCAGTCGTGTGGGCCCCGATGACCATGATGCAGTCGTCTGCCATCTTCTCCCCTCATCACCGCCATTCAGCTCGCGTCCCGATCTCCGGCGAGGGAAGCGCGCAGAATAGCGAAACGCCGCCGGATTTGGAAGCCGCAGGCCGCGTAGACGCCCCGCGCCGTCTCCTCGCTTGTCCAGAGGAACCAGGCGCAGTGGAAGCCCTGGCGGGTCATCCCGATCAGCGTCTCAGCGAGCAGAGCGCGGCCAATACCCTGTCCCCGGTGGTCCGGATCGACGCCGAATGGTCCGAAATGCTCGCCGCGGTGCTGGGCGTAGCCGAGGATGCGCTCGCCCTGCCGCGCCACGACCAGCCCGACGCCGCGCGGGTCTCCGCAGAACAGGTCTCGGAAGACCTCCTGGGCTTCGCGCCACCAGTCCCACGAGAAGTGGCGGCGGATCAGACCGAGCGTCGGGAGGATATCGCGGGGCTCCGCCGGGCCGATTGCGATGCCGGTTGATCGGATGCGTTCGAGTGTCTGCTGGATCCCGGCTGGCACGGTGTAGCCCTCGAGGTCGGCGAACATCCCCACGGGTCGGGAGATGACGGTGAAGCCGTACCGCTCCAGAAAGGGAACGCCCTGGGGATAGGCCTCGACATCCACCCCCGGCGCGAAGTAGTTGGGCACGTACGACGCGACGGTGACCGCACGGCAGCCGCGCGCCCGGAGGAGATCGAGCAGGGCGCGGAGGATCTGTCCGCCGATGCCCTGTCTCCGCACCTCTGGATCCACTGCCAGGGCGGTAATCCAGGCCTGATCCGGTGCGGGGGGATCGCCGAAGAAGGCGATCTGGCGGGTCAGGGCCAGGCCGAAACCGCGGATCACGCCATCGGCCTGGGCCACCAGACAGAGTGCGGGGTCAAAGTTGGGATCCAGCAGAACCCGGGCGCGCCAGGTTGCGGCACTGATGCGGTCGGCGCTCAGGGCGCGGTTCCAGACCGCCACGACCCCAGGCTCATCCTCGGGACGGTACGGTCGGAGCGTGATCTCGCCCATGTACGCCTCCAGCCCGCCAGGTTCCCCCAGGACCTGCCCGACGTTATACCATGGGAATACCGTGGACGCCGGGCAGATCGATGATTCGCCTGCCTGCGGGTAGTCCCGTATCGTGTCACGGCTTGCGGCTTGACGCGGCCGCGAGCCCACTCTACACTCCGTGCAGTGTGCATGTCAAGTATGTTTTCATGACTAGGTACGATAGCGCTGACTCGACAGCTGATCCCTCCGGGACAGTGGGGCAGACGCCGCGGCGGGCAGTGCCGCCGGCCCCGTTCCCCCTTGCCCTGACCAGCCCGGTCCCACTCTATGACCAGGTGCGCGAGGCCCTCCAGGAGCGCATTCGCTCCGGCGAATGGCGGCCGGGCGACCGCTTGCCGACGATTCGCGAGCTCTGCCTCCAGTACGGGGTCAGCCGGGTGACGATCCTCCAGGCGCTCGATGCCCTCACCCGGGCCGGCCTGATTGGCCGCCGCCAGGGAAAGGGCATCTTCGTCACCCGCCCCAAGATCGAGCAGGGACCGATTGCCCTGACGAGCTTTACTGAAGATATGGAGCGGCGGGGCCAGGTGCCCGCAACGCGCGTCCTGGAGCTCAGCCGGATCCCGGCGCCGCCTCACGTGGCCGAGCGGCTCGGTCTGACGGTCGGTCAGCCAGTCGTCGTCCTCCGACGGCTCCGTCTTGCCGACGGCGAACCGCTCGCCCTGATGACCTCGCACCTCCCGGATCACCTGTTCCCCGGGCTGGCCGACCGAACCGGCCCGATCGACTCGCTCTATCGGCTCCTCCAGGAGCAATACGGGGTAACCCCGACCACGGCGATCGAATCCTACGAGCCGGCTCGGCTCGGAGCTGCCGAGGCCCGCCTGCTCGGCGTCCGGACCGGGGCGCTGGCGTTCTCGGTCGAACGGGTGGCGCGTGACCAGTTCGGCCGCCTGATTGAGTTCACGGCGTCGCTCCTGCGAGGGGACCGTCACCGGGTGATCCTTGAACTGCGCCGCTTCGGCGCCTGACAATGGCAAGAGCCTTACTCCTGCAGTGTGGTGACCAGGAAATACAGGGAATAAATGGAGGGGATGGCGGTGCCGCTACCGGACGACTATGCCGAGCGCGTCTATGCCGGCGTGCTCGGGAAGATCATCGGGGTTTACCTCGGACGGCCGGTCGAGGGCTGGACCTACGAGCGGATCACGGCCGAACTGGGGGAGATCCAGTACTACGTCCACCAGCAGCTCGGGCGGCCGCTCGTTGTCACCGATGACGACATCAGTGGCACCTTCACCTTCCCCCGCGCCCTCGTCGATCACGGTGTCGTCGGGGAGTTGAGCCCGGCCCAGATTGGTGAGACCTGGCTGAACTACCTCATCGAGGAGCGAACGACCCTCTGGTGGGGCGGCCTCGGCAACTCGACCGAGCACACCGCCTACCTGCGGCTCAAGCACGGTATTGCGGCGCCGCGGAGTGGTTCGGCGGCGCTGAATGGGCGGGTTGTCTCCGAGCAGATCGGGGCCCAGATCTTCATCGATGGCTGGGCAATGCTCGCACCGGGCGATCCGGAGCGCGCGGCCGACCTCGCCGAGCGCGCGGCTCGCGTCTCCCACGATGGGGAGGCGGTCCATGCGGCACGGGTGCTGGCCGCCATGGAGGCACTTGCCTTCGTCGAGCCCGGCGTGGATCGTCTCCTGGATATAGCAGTCGCGCTCATCCCGCGCGACTCGGTGATCTTTCGCCTCATCGCCGACCTCCGCGCGTGGCATGCCCAGGAGCCGGACTGGCGACAGACCCGCGCGCGGCTCGCCGCCGCGTACGGCTATGACCGCTACGGGGGGAACTGCCACGTCGTGCCGAATCACGGCCTTATCATCCTCGGCCTGCTCTATGCCGCGGATGATTTCCAGCGGGCCCTCTCCATCGTGACGACCTCCGGCTGGGATACCGACTGCAATGCGGGGAATCTCGGCTGTCTTCTCGGTATCCGGAACGGCCTGGCCGGCATCGCGGCCGGGCCGGACTGGCGCGGGCCGGTCGCCGATCGGCTCTACATCTCCAGCGCTGACGGAGGGCGAGCGATCACCGACGCGGTAACTGAGACCTTTCACCTGGTGAACCTCGGGCGAGCCATGGCTGGCCTCCCTTCCCTCACTCCCAAGGGAGGCGCCCGGTTCCACTTCGAGCTGCCGGGAGCGGTGCAGGGGTTCCGCCCGGAGGAGAGCCCGGAGTGTACGGGAACGGTCGTGATCGAGAATGTGGCCGCATCCAGCCGTCTGGGCAGCCGGAGCCTGGCGCTCCACTACCATGGGCTCGCACCGGGGCGAACGGCACGGGTCGCGACCCCTACCTTCATCCCCCCGGAGGCACTCGCCATGTCCGGTTACCCGCTCATGGCCTCTCCCACCCTCTACCCGGGACAGACCGTCCGGGCCTGGCTCGGTGCCGATTCCGGAAACGATCGTCCGGTGACCGCTGGCCTCTACGTGCGGGTATACGGCCCTGCCGATCGGCTTGTTCTCCACCGGGGGCCGCGCATTCCCCTGCCGCCGGGCGCTTACGAGGAACTGACCTGGCGGCTTGCGGAAACCGGTGGGGCGCCGATCGCCGAGGTCGGGATTGAGCTGAGTGGCGTGGGCGGCGCCCGCGGCAGCGTGTACCTCGATGCGCTGACCTGGGAGGGGCCGCCAGCAGTTGTCCTCGCCCGACCGGCAGGTGGCGGGACCGCCTGGTGGCGGGCATGGGTCAACGCGGTCGATCGGCTGATCGTCGACGGGCCGGAGATGCTTCGACTCATCCAGAACGAGGGGACCGGCCTGCTCATCCAGGGCACTCGGGAATGGACTGACTATCGGGTCAGTGCGGTGTTCACTCCTCACCTGGCACGGGCCGCCGGTCTCGCCGCCCGGGTCCAGGGATTGCGCCGCTACTACGCCCTGCTTCTCGCCCACGATGGCCGGGTCCGCCTGGTCAAGGTGCTGAATGGGGTTCGCGTGCTGGCCGAGGCGGACTATCCGTGGCAGTACGGTGAGAGCCATCGGATCGAACTGGCCGTGCATGGAACGACCCTTGACGGACGGATCGATGGGCGTCTGCTTCTCCATGCAGAAGATACCGATCGCCCACTCCGGACCGGGGCAATCGGTCTGGTCTGCGAGGAGGGGCGGATCGCAGTTGGACCGGTTGCCGTCCAGCCGATCACCGGGGCCGCGGTTTCTGGATAGCGTCTGACGCCAATCCGCATCGATGCGCTTTCTGTCACCGGCGCGACTGTCTTCTTCCGGTTCTACCGGTATCGTGGCGTCGTCTCGTGGCGGGGGCCGAGAGGGGCCTGCCTGGCACATGGGACGGCGAGGATGCCGGAAGGGAGGAGGGCAGACATATGCGGTCAGGAGGGTCAGAGCGGCGCGCGCGGATTGTCGCCCATCACGGCTGGCTCGAGCTCGTGGCCGAGGATGGCGCGGTGCTGCGCACAGTGATCTACGAGCCCGGCGTGCCGGCGAGCGAGAGTCGGGCCCGTGCCTGGCTGATTCGCGAGGCGATGGCGCTCCGGTATCGGCTTGAGGACGAGGCGAACCACCTGATCATCGCCGCACGGGATCCTCCCCGGGGCAGGAGCGCCGGTCACCGCTCATAGTACAATAAGGTGGCGCCCCGTTCAGCGGGCATCTCCCGTGTGCGTCTCGTGACCTTTCCCTCGACCGGCTCACCGCGCGCCGATCGGGATGCCCAGACGAGTCGTCCCGGGCTGCCCCGTGGGTAACTCACGCAGCCGGGACCGGGCGCGGGTGGGTCGTCAGCGGGAGACACAGGAAACCCATGGGAGAGCGGCGGCGGGGAACGCATCTGCGGCGATATCGGCAGATTGCCGAGGTGCTGGTGCGCCATGGCCTGGGCTCGCTGGTCAGCGCTGCCGGCCTGGAGCGCTTCCTTCCCTTTCCCCGCGCCGTACTGGGCCGCACGGCACTCGCCGAGCCGCCCGGTCGCCCGGCCCGGCTCCGTATGGCGCTTGAGGAGCTGGGGACGACATTCATCAAACTCGGGCAGATCCTCTCGACCCGGGCCGATCTGCTTCCTCCAGAGTACCAGGCCGAGCTCGCGCGCTTGCAGGATCAAGCCCGTCCGGTGCCGGGGGAGATCATCCGGGAGATCCTGGTCGAGGAGCTGGGCCGTCCGATCGAGGAGCTATTCAGCACGTTCGATCCATCCCCGCTGGCTGCCGCCTCGATCGGTCAGGCCCATGCGGCTGTCTTGCGCGACGGTCGTGAGGTTGTGGTCAAGGTGCGCCGTCCCGGGGTCGTGGAGCAGGTTCTAGAAGACCTGGAGATTCTCCAGAACCTGGCCGCCACCGCCAGCCGTCACTGGGACCTGGCCGATCAGTACGATATCGTCGGCCTGGCCCAGGAGTTCGCCCAGACCCTCGAGGCGGAGCTCGACTATGTCCGCGAGGGGCGGAACGCCGAGCGGATCGCCCGGGCCTTCGCGGGCGACCGCGGTATTCACGTGCCGCGGGTCTTCTGGGAGGCGACGACGTCCCGCGTGCTGACCCTCGAGCGGATCCGCGGCATCAAGATCAGTGACCTGGCGGCGCTGGAGGAAGCCGGCATCGATCGCTCCCTGCTGGCCCGGCGGGCAGCGCGCATCATCCTGAAGATGGTCTTCGAGGATGGCTTCTTCCACGCCGATCCGCATCCTGGCAACTTCTTCATCGAACCTGGCGGACGGATCGGCCTGATCGACTTCGGCATGGTCGGCATCATCGATGATCGCACCCAGCTCCAGCTCGTCGATGTTCTGCTCGCCGTGACCGGGCAGGATGTGGATCGCCTGGTCGACGTTCTGGGTGAGATGGGGGTCATCCAGCGGCGTGTGAATCGGGCGCTGCTCCGGCGCGATCTCGAGCATCTGCTCGCCCGTTACTACGGGCGGCCGCTCGGCGAGATCGAGATCACGCCTCTGCTCAACGATGCCCTGGCGATCGTCCGCCGACACCGTCTGCGCTTTCCCCCAAATCTGGCCCTGCTGGCCAAGACAGTCGCGATGAACGAGGGGCTCGGGCGCCAGCTTGATCCATCCTTTAACCTGACGACGGTGCTGGTTCCCTACGCCCGGCGGATGGTTGTGCGGCAGTTCTCCCCACGCTTCTGGTCGCGGCGGCTGACCCGGGCCAGCCTCGATGCCATCCGGCTGGGGATGGAGATGCCAGAACAGCTCCGGCGCATGATCGCCGAGGTCGAGCGGGGTGGGCTCGAGGTAGGCATGCGGCCGGAGGGGTTCGAGCCGGTGATCCAGCGGCTGGAGCGGCTGGCGAACCGGATCGTCCTGGGGATCATTACCGCCGCGTTCGTGATTGGTCTGGCGGTACTGCTGGCGGTTTATCCACCGCCCGGCTGGCAGCGTTGGGCGGGCTTCGTCTTTGCCACCGGCTTTGCCGTTGCGGCGGTGCTCGGTGTCTACCTTGCCTGGAGCATCCTTCGGTCCGGCCGTCCCTGACCGGGATACCAGGCGTGATCGTGGGATGAGGGATGTGAGCCAGGCCCAGTCATCTTACCGGGGAGCCTGCCCTGGTATGTGGCTGGTCACGGGTATTCGTGGAGACAACAAAACGACTATCTCCTGGCACCGCTCATTCTATCGCGCCCATTCCTTCCCGGCGCGTGAGCTCGTGACGGATACAGCCGTAAGAACATCCATGGATGTGTATGGATCACCGGGGGACGCTGGTGGTCGTTCGTCCATTCGTGTTGCCGCCGTACTGGTCGATCATTCGTCGGACAGTGGCCGCCCCGGCGGAGCCGGGGCGGCGGAATCGATGACGGCAGCCCTCGAAGCCCAGGCATGGTGCAGACACATGCGGCAGGGAGATGCCTTGGGGAGCAGAGAGGCGCCCCTGCCGGGAATGGAAGGCTGAATCGCCCCGCAGCCCTACCGCTGTCTGGACGCCTTTCTCTCAGTACTGCGCCTCGACGCGGATGTGCTCCTCCGCCGGCTGCAGCACGAGGCATTCGTCGTCCGGGTGGACCTGGTAGGTGGCCGCACCGTCCACCCGAACCTGCCGGATCACTGCCCGGGTGGGATGACGCAGCCGCAGGACAATCGCCGCGGGCACCGGCCGGCGGGGCACGGCGATCTCGGCGCTGATCCGTCCCCGCCTGACCTCCGACCAGAGCCGGTAGCTGAGCGGGCCAAACCGTGTCGCCATCCGCTCGACGCGGACCTCGTCCCCGTCCTTCAGCCACGACCGCGGGAGGCCACGGGCCAGGTACAGGGTCGTGCCCTCTTCCTGGATCAGGAACAGGCGCAGCCAGTTCAGGAAGCCGCACTCGTCCGGGGTCTTGTAGAACGGCCCAACACCGTGGCCCAGCTCGACGACCGGATGCTCCGTGAAACAGCGAACGTCCGGGTACAGGCTCGCGGCGAGGTTGTTGAAGAAGGCCCGGACGGCGTGTTCGATCTCATCGCGCCGCAGGTAGGCGATCGCATTGTTCAGGAGGTTCGCCTGGATGGTCACGCCTCCCTGGCTGAACCAGTCGCGCTCGACGTCGATTGGCCGCCCGTAGGCGCGGGAGACGAAGATGTTGTCCTCAAGGTCCTTCAGGATCCAGGTGACCGCCACGCTGCGGGGATCGAGGAGGTCGTTGTCGACCAGGTGCAGGGGACCGTAGGCGCCCTCGCGGAACCAGCCCCAGGCCCGCCCGCGGAGGCCGGCCCGGGACGGGGTGTGGGGAATCGCTGTCCCATCACGCAGCCGCACGACCGGCGCTTCGCCGCGCGCCCGCTCGAGGGAGGCCAGGATGTCGCGGCGATAGGCCTCGGCCTCCGCCTGCAGCCGCTCTGCCTCGGGGTGCCCGACCTCGGCCAGTACGGCGGCCAGGTCGCGCAGGCCGCCGTAGGCCCAGGCGTTCACCGCATACCAGTAGCCCCACTCCGGGTTGTCTTCGAGGTGGCCGGCGGGCAGGAGGCCGTACTCGGGGACACGCTCGCCGTCCACGTCGCGTTGCTTGGTCGCCTCGCGCTCCCGAATAATGAAGTCGCAGGCGGCGACGAAGTGTGACGCCCAGCGCTCGACCCACGCCCGGTCCCGCGTCAGCCAGTAGTGCTCGGCGAGCTGGCGCATGACGAAGCCGTGGTCGAGGGTATAGTCGAAGGCGCTCCGCACCTCGTCGCCGTAGACGTCCAGCCCACGCAGGACCCCTGCCTGGGTGCGGAAGCGGCCGTCCAGCGGGCGCCAGCCCTGGGTCTTCAGGAACGTCTCGAGGTACGCCCGCGCCCGATCGTGGTAGCCTCGCCAGTCGAGCTGGCGAATCTGCAGGCACGCCTCGTTGGCGCAGGTCCCGTAGCGGTAGGTGGCGGCTGGCACCAGAAAGAGCCCGCTCGCCGGGTCGCGGTCCACGGTAAGTGCCACGTGTGTCGCTGCTGCCTTGAAGAAGTCGTTGATCAACGGGTCGGGCGTCGTGATCTGGCCGCCCGCGGCGACGAAGCCGCGCCAGTAGTCCGCAACCCGGGCCAGCGTTGCCGCGACGTCCAGGGTGTGGAGGCGGGCACGGGTGGGCTCGTCGCCGAGGGAGGCGAAGGGGACCAGGACGTCGACGGTGTGCGTCCCAAACTCCGGGACCTCGGCCTCGTAGAGCACGGCACCGGGGATGGCCCAGGGCATCCCAGTGCGGGGGAAGGGGACTGCCCGGAGGCGGCCGCCCTGCCCGGGGGCGATGCTGGCGCGCAGCGCCAGCCGGGGATAGGGCTGCACCATCCACTGACGGGCGACCGGCGCGGCCGGCACGACCCGCCCGCGGGCGACCACGTCGTTCCCCGCGAGCATCAGCTCCTCAGCCGGTTCGATGGTCATCCACAGCTGCGCCCGCTTCGCCCCTTCGGTCCGATTGCGGATCTGAAAGCGGAGGATGAGCACCAGATCTTCATCGCCGCGCCAGGTGAGCGGGTCCCCGGTCAACTCCACAAGCGGCGCGGCGAACGCGGTCTGCTCGTAGAGGAACTCCCGGTCGGACCAGGTCGAGAGGACGATCGGCAGGTAGCCGTCGAGCAGGCGCTGCTGGACGGCATCCTCGCGCTCCCGCCCGTCGGGCGGGTCGCCGGTCGCGAAGCGGTAGCGTATCCGCGTCCCCGGCCAGAGCAGGCGTGCCGTATCGCGTCCGCCCACCTTCAGCGCCTGCTTGTCGCAGAAGACATCACCGTTGTAGAGCAGGGCGAACTCCTGTCGGTTCATATCCCAGCCGAGCGGCAGGTAGCGCGGCTCCGGCTCCTGCTTCGTCTTCGCGAGCGGGGGGATTTCGGCGAAGGCCCGCGCGGCGGTCTGCTCGGGCTCTGTGCGGACGCGGTCGTAGATTGACTGGCCCCGCAGCGGCGCGATCTGCTGGAGATACTCCGCCAGGGTGGGACCGTCTACTCCGGTGATGAAGACGCCGCAGTCGGGCAGATAGAGCGGCGCCAGCTCGACGTCGGCGGGCCGAAACGAGACACTGCCCTGCGCGGTCCGCAGCGTCAGGATCGTTGCATCGCCCGGTGCGGGCGAGTCGGCCCGGAGGACGGCGAGCCGCAGGGAGCGGGGGGCGCCGTCGGTCTGGAGCTGCCAGGCCGCACTGGGCGAGAAGGGCTGCCCCTCGCGCGCCGTTCCGAGTACAGCGCCGCGGTAGGCCGTGGCCTGGCCGTCCCAGACTGCCCGCTCGCCCCGCCCACAGCCGAAGGTGATGATCAGCTCCTGCCGCCGCCAGATGCCGGGCGTCTCGGCGCAGACCGTCCGAACGACCGGGGCCGGGCCGCCCAGGACCAGCCGCAGCTTGAGCGTGCGGCGGAAGTGGACGGCATAGTCCTCTGCTTCCTCGAGGGGAAGCGGGGGAACCTCGGTGATGTCGAGCGGGTCGAAGGTGGCGGTAAAGATGGTGCCCTGCCGGGTCACCGCCGCCTGGACGCGGGTCCAGGTGCCGTGCCAGGGGTCGTCCTGGCCGATCCAGCCGCGGCGGGCGCCGGCCCGGCGCTCGGGGGCGGGGGAGGGCCAGGAGTGCCGCCAGTAGTCGACGCGGACGAGCGCAGCATCTTCCCCCTCCACGGCCGCGCTGACGCGGCAGATATCGCGGGGCTCGTCCCATTGCACCCCGATGTACCACTCGCCGGTCACGGGATCGCGCGCGGGGAGATAGGCACCATCGTCCCGCTGGCGGAGCGGGTGCCACGTGATCTCGGCGGGGGTTGTACCGGTCCAGAAGCAGAGCCTGCCATCCGGCACGGCATCGATCGGCTTGCCGATGCGCTGGGAAAGGTCGGTGTGCTCGTCCATTACGGTGTGCTCCTGAGGGCCAGGTGATGAAGAAGCAGGGCCGCGGACGGGTCACCCCGCAGCATCCGCGCCCCCAGAGGGGTGCGATAGCCCTCCGAGTGCCTGCTTCGGGCAACGGTCTGCCGCCGCGATCCCGTCGAGGTCAGACGTCGTCCGGAGCGCGCTTCCGCCTGGCGCCGGCAGGGCAGTTTCGTCCCGCTCGTTGCGGAAGCTCACTGGCAGGCCCGCCGATCTCTTTTCGCCGTCAGGGGCCCGGGCCAGACACGGTTCACCTTCGGGGCGTGCGGCTGGTCTCCACCGTAGACGCCCGTCCGGCATGCCCGCAGCTGCCCGGGGCAGTCGGGATGTGCCGGGGGTAGTGGAGAGGCATTCTGCCCGTGCCCTGATCCAGGGCAGGGCGGTGCTCACGGTCGGTCTCCTGACGCCGGCGGTCGCTGGAACAGCTCCAGGGTGATCCCATCCGGGTCAAGGAAGTAGAGGCTGTATCCCCCAGCGTTCTGACCGGCCGTGATCAGGATAGGCTCCGAGCGGACCCGTACGCCGTGAGCAGTGAGGTGCTCGTAGGCGGCCCAGATGTTATCGGTCAGGAAGCACAGGTGCGCGCTACCGGGATCGCACGTCCGTGCCTCAATCGGTCGGCCAACTGGTTCACGGTACTGCATGAGCTCCAGGACGTGTTCGGAGCCGCGGGCGAGCCGCAGATGGACAATCCGGAGCCGCGCCCCGGGAAGGCCGGTGATGCGCGCGAGGTACTCGGCGCTCCCCTCCTGGTCCCGAATGACCTCTAGCCCCAGCACATCCCGATAGAATGCGAGGGAGCGCTCCATATCGGCGACAGTAAAGCTGGTGTGATGAACCCCGGTGAGCATTGGTATCTTTCTCCCTACCGAGTCATGGAAGGCCACTCACGGTCCAGGTCGATCCGGACCGCGGAGAACCAGGCAGGTCATCAGCGGTCGTCCACTCCTGACCTATCTCGCTCGATGCTGACCCCCAAACTTGAGTGGGCTATCTGGCTTGAACGGCATTCTTGCGCCAGGTGCGGCACCGGCTCGCGGACACTGCTACCGTCCCCGGGCCATCTCGCCGGCAGTATCGGCTGGTTGGGGCCGCGCCAGCGCCATGGCTCTTCCGGTCGGTCTTCCGCCCAGGCCTGCGGAGAGTTCTTCACCGCATCAACGCAAGAAGATGATGCCCGGCCTGATCATGTTTGCAAGTGCTATCCCGGCGAAGCCAGTTGCCGCTACGGTACAGCATGCCCATGATTGAAGGCTCTGCCCTCCCCATGGAAGGTCCGGCTCGTCGACCATGATGCCGAGACGGTGGGAGAACTCGGGGGTACAGAGGAACTTGCGGCTGACCAGATATGCGTCTTCCACCCGCTTCAGCTCCTCAGATGTCGCCCCGATCTCCGCACCCAGCTCCAGGAACAATTGCAGGAAGATCGGGAGGGCCGCGCTCTTGGAGCTTGTCCACATCTCTGATGAGCGCCACCAGGGCGCGTCACCGCGCGCCGCCAGCAACCCGTTCGATCCGAAAAGATACTTACGGAGGGCGGTCAACGCCCGCTGGCGCAGCGTCGGCTCCGGGCTGAGGACAGCGGCGCCGGCGATGCCCTCGAGAATATACACCTGGTCGCCGAAGCAGGTCACCGGCTGATCAAAGGGGGCACCGGGGAAATCGTCATCGTGCGGCCAGATGTGAGGGCGACCGTCATCGTTCCAGTCCTTCACGAGGAAGTCAACCGCTCGCCGGGCGACCTCGGCGTAGCTGGCCTCCCGTGTCACTGCCCCGAGGAGCGCGAAGGTAAGCGCAGAGGTTGCAGTTGCGACGCTGTAGAGGCAGCGGGCATAGTGCCCGGCGAGCCAGCCATTGGTGAATCCTCCGCTCGCCTGCTGGAACTGGCGTGCCCAGTGGTCGCAGTAGTTCTTTGCCGCCGCCACGTAGCGGGCCTGGCGTTCGCCGGTGACCGAGCGGCTCGCGGCAACCAGGGCGGCGACAACGGAGCCGACATCGGCCAGGTTCATCCAGTACCGAGCGGCGACCTCTTTCAGCTCGGGCTCCGTCAGTTCGGCGGTTGCTCTCCCCCGGTAGACGTTCGTGAACGCCCCCGTAGGCATCTGCTCGGCGACAAGGCGGTCCAGAACCATCTGGGCTACCTCGAGATAGCGAGGCTCACCGAAAATGTCATAGGCGGCCACGAGGGCCCGAATCGGGTACGATGCCGTGTACCAGTACCTGCCATCGCCCAGGAACCCGTCGGACCGATACTTTCCCAGCAGCCACTCGCATATACTGCGGAGCGCGGTGACCGGGTCATCCTGCCCGTCGGCGATCACGCGGTCGATTGTCGGCAGGACATCCGTCGGCGCTTCAGGAAAGAGAATCTCCAGCTCCGCTGCATCTGAACCGTCGATCTCCAGCGCGTTCACAATGAAGCTCGCCGCGCCCTGCCCGCTAAACCGCAGGGCAAGGGCGCCTCCCGTGTGCGTGACCGCGACCTCCTTACGCAGGATCTGACCCCGGGGGACGACAACCCCCTCGAGAAGCGCCCGACCCTCACCACTTCCTCTGGGGGCCCGTGCCGCGACACTCGCCGCTGTCAGGTCGAAAGGGCCGTGTTCCGCATCGGGGTCGTAGAATGTCAGCCGAAGGATGTACTGACCGGCCGGCAGACCAACGCGGAATTCCCCCTGTGAATCGATAATCGAGGTCATCAGGACCGGGTCTTCTACCCCCTTGCTCCACCGCTCTCGGACCTCATCGATCCAGAGGAACCGCGGAGAGCCGTAGACTCGACCGATCGGCCGGTAGCCGGGCGCCAGTACGCCCCAGCCTGGGTCGCAGAAGTTGAAGCGGGCAATCTTCTTCATGGTCGTGTAGCGCTCCACTCTTGACTCTCGTCGTGAATGCCCCCGTGTGCCCGAAAAGCTCACTGCGGTACGCCGCCCGGATGTCACTCAGTTTCCGGGCGCGGTCAGAGCAACTGCCTGGCCGGTCTTCGCCGATTCGACTGCGGCGAAGGCGATCCGTAGCGTACGCAGGTGATCGCGCCCCGACGTGGCGGGCTCGCGTCCCTCGGCGAGCGCGCTGAGCATCTCTCCCATCGAACCGCCAAACGCGTCAGGGAACCAGCGGCCGTGCAGGGTGATGATCTGGCGTTGATCCGGCGCTGCCGAAAGGGATACGACGAGCTCGGTCTGCGAGGCGCAGGCGGAGCCGCGGGTCCCGTCCAGGAACCATTCGTAGCGGTGCGTCGCCCGTGCAGACACGATGTTGTTGAAGTGCAGCGTCGTCATCACCTGGGCGGTGGGAGGATACTCGCACAGGATGGTGTAGATCATCGGCGAGACTGCAACCTGCCCTGGTACCATGACCGTCGTGGCCTTGACCCGCTCCGGCTCCTGACCGGTGAAGTAGCGCGCAAGATCAATGTAGTGGATCCCATGGTCAACGATATTGAAGTTCTCCAGCGTCACGAACCAGGAGCCTGGCTGGTCCTGGAAGCTGCGGTGGAGGTGCAGCACGCTGTAGAGATGGCCAAGCACGCCCTGGTCGAGAAGTGCCTTGAGCGCTCGATGCGCAGGCGCCCAGCGCGCCTGCTGGTTGACCATCAGGGTCACCCCGGCCTCCTGACAGAGGGCGACGATCCGTTCGGCCTCGGCGAGGGTCAGCGCCAGTGGCTTCTGCGAGAAGATATGCTTGCCTGCCGCGGCAATCGTCTCGACCAGAGGCAGGCGCTGGGCGGCCGGGACCGCGAGGTCGATCACATCGACCTCGGGATGTTCCAGGAGGGCGGCGAGATTCGTTGTCCAGAACGGGATGTTGAAATCGCGGGCGGCTGCCTGCGCGCTTTCCGCACTGATGTCGCAAACACCCACAACCCGGTAACCGAAGTCGCGGTAGGCCGGCAGATGGGCGTGGCGGGCGATGCTCCCACAGCCGACGATCCCGATGCCGTAGCGCCGGGTGATCTCCTCGGCAGGCGGCCGGGGACGGTAATCCTCGGGACGCAGGATGACGTTCTCCATCGCGTGAATCCTTTTCTTCCTCACTCACGTGCGTTCCGCCAGCAGGCCGTCGAGGAAGGCGCGGTGCCGTCGGGCCGCGGTGACTGGATCGTCGGTGGCTGGCGTCTCGAAGACGAGGTAGCCGTCGTACCCCAGACGGCGGAGCGCCCGTGCGACCGCTGGATAGGGAACCTTCCCCTCGCCGGGTCCCCGGTCACCTGGCCGCTCCTGGATGTCTTTAATGTGGATCTGCGGCAGTGCCCCTGCCGCTTGCAGGGTCTCCAGTTCGCTGACCGGGTCGTAGCCCAGCCAGACGGCGTTGGCGACGTCGAAGTAGGCGGTGACAGCAGGGCTGGAGACCGCCGTGAGGATCCCGATGACCGTCGGTGCCGGTAAGGTCGTCTCGATTCCCAGCCGAATGCCGTTTTCCTCCGCCGCGGGGGCTAGAGCGCGCAGATCCTCGATCACCTGTGCGGTGCCCTGCTCGTCGGTAATCGCTCCCGCTCCGAAGAAGGGGAGGAGGATGATTCCCGCTCCCAGCTCTCGCGCCAGGTCAATGCCGCGGCGTACAATGGCGCGGGCCCGCGCACGCGTCGCCTCGTCTCCGGTGAATCCTCCATCGTTCAGCATCAGGAGGGCAAGTGAGGGAATTTCCAAACCGAGCGCGCGGGCCCGCGCCCGAACCGCTCGGGCTCCGTCATGCGACCAGAGCGGGTCGTCGGCGTAGTCCGAACGCAGGGAGACCTCAACCCCGTCGAGGCCCGCCTCGCGGGCGAGGGGAAGAACGGCCTCTGCTGTCTGCTGTCGCCGCCCGAGGGTGCCATCCATGGCTGCGTAGCGCATGCGGTGTCTCCCAATCGTTCGTTGAGTTCCCATTAGCTCCCATAGGTGTCGATGAACCGCTGAACGTAGGCCGCCGCCGCTGGAATCTCGTCTTCGGTCAGGTGCTCGATAATCAGTGGACCGGTGTAGCCGTGCTCCGTGAGCAGGCGGACGTACGTGGCGTAATCGAGGATGCCCTGTCCCGGACCTGGCAGCTCAGGCTTTCGACTGCCCGGCGCCGGAGGGGCGACGTCTTTGGCGTGGGCCAGACGGAAGAGACCGCGCTCGGCCGCAAATCCCCGCTCGATCACCGCGCGCACGTACTCCGGTCGGACCTGCTCTGCCTCAAACCAGTTCGTTGGGTCCATCAGCAGAGCCAGGTGTGGCGAGTTGATCTCACGGACCAGTTGCGCCCCTAGCTCCGGCGTGGCGCACACATTGACGATGTAAGGCTCGTAGAGGATGACCACGTCCTCCCGGACGGCCTCCTCCACCATGGCCTCGGTCACCCGCCGCAGGTCCTCCCACGCTTCGGGCGTGCGGTTCCGCGGATCGAAGTCCCACTCGCCGCTCGGCGCATAGCTGCCAGTCTCGGTCGAGATGTAGCGGCAGCCGATCGCCTTCGTCCCGCGCACGTAGGAGAGGAAGAGGCGGTGGTTGCGCTGGCGCCGCTCGGGGTCGGGATGGAGGAGATTGAGGTAGCCTCCCACGCCACAGATCTCGATCCCCTCGCGAGCGTAGGCAGTTGCCCAGCGCTCGAACGCAGCCGCTACCGCCGCATCTTCACCTCCGGAATCAGCCGCGGTTCGGCTCGGAACAAACTGGACTGAGCGGAATCCATACTCCCGCGTCTTGCGTGCAACCTCCTCGGGTGTTGCTCCCGTGATCACGTTTGAGAAGATCCCCAGGTACATCTGAAGCGTTTTCTCCTTCCCTGCTCGTTGGCCTCGAGGATCTCGCGCCAGGGGGAATGCGTGCTGCTGCCGTCCCCGTACTCGGTTGCGCATACGGGCGAGGACACCAGGGCGGGTCACTCTCCCCCTGATCTTGCACCTCGATGCGCGGTGGATTCTAGCACCGCCTGAATGGTGCGAGATGGCGGTGCGCGAATTCATGTCCATCTCGCGGCCGTTCCCTGGCCGGGAGGCTGTAGTTCGATGCGGCGGGGCTGGTATATCCTGCATCTGGCTGGATGGATTGTCCGGTCGTCATAGCACGGTAGTCAGTCAGTGTGTAGTCAGTCAGTGTGAAGGAGCAGTGCCCGTGGAAAAGCATCGAGGAAGCCGCGCCCTGACCCGTCGGTCTATGCTCGTGCTGTCGCTATCCGCGGTGGGATCTCTCCTCGCGTCCTGCTCATCGGCCAGCGCTCCCCCTACAGCCGCGCCGACCGCGCCTATTGCATCGCCGACCCCAGCGGCTGTATCACCGACTGCCGCAGCTCCATCGTCGCCGACTGTGGCAGCTGCATCGCCGACTGCCGCCCAGGCTGCCGCGACAGCGACCGTGGCCGCGACGCCATCTGCCGCTGTCTCGAACCTCCGGTGGACGCCGAAGGCGGTGTCTCCACCGAAGCGGTACAGCCCGATTGTGGAGATTACCCAGAACTGGCCTTACGGCGGCAATAAGTACAAGCCGGGCGAGTCCGACACCGATAATGTATGGACCCGGTTTATCGAACAGCAGATGGGGCTTCGCTTCAAGTTCAAGTGGACCTACACGAACGCGTCGGCGGACCAGCAGAAGTGGGCGCTGGCCCTGGCCAGCGGTGACCTGCCGGAGTTCATGAGCGCCTGGATCCCACTCGACATCTACACGAAGCTCCTGGACGCCGGTAAGCTCGAGGACATCACCGATGTCTGGAACAGCGTTGCCAGTGATCTCACCAAGACCAAGAAAGGCTATCCCCAGGATCCCATGTGGCGTCCGGTGGTGCGCAAGGATCGTATCTATGGGATCCCGTTCAACCGCGGGCCGATTTCGGACACCATCATGTGGATTCGCCAGGACTGGCTCGACGCGGTCGGCATGCCGATGCCGACAACTCTTGATGCCCTCTATGAGGTCGGCCTCGCGTTTGTCAAAAAGGGGCTGGCAAAGATGGGGATTGCGGTTGCCAAGGAGATTATTACCTACAATGGCAGCCTTGATCCTATCTTCGGTGCCTTTGGGGTCATGCCGAAGCGCTGGCTGAAGGACAGCAGCGGAAAGCTGGTGTATGGAACCATCCAGCCCGCGGTGAGAGATGCCCTTGCGCTCTTGCGCAAATGGTATGCCGACGGGATGATTAGCAAGGAGTTCTACACGATCTCGGCCGGCGGGGATAATGGTATTAACAGCCTGCTCCTCTCCGGAAAGGCCGGCATCACCTTCTCGCCTTACTGGTGGTACGGCTACGTGAAGCTCGTGCACGATAATGACCCCAAGGCAAACTTCGTCTTTGCCGATCCACCGGCCGGGCCGGGCGGCAAGCGGGGGCGTGCGGGGTCGAATATTGCAGGTGATACGACTGGCTTTCTGAAAGGCATCGATCACGTCAAGGTCGAGGCGATCCTGAATCAGATTAACTGGCACCTGGAACGCGCCGCGAACTGGGCAGATAACTTCGATTACGGGGATGCCAACCACTTCTGGTTCGAAGGCTACGACTACGTCTGGGACGGCGATACGATCAAGGCAGGGCCATATAACACCTACGTGTATGGTGCCGGTGGCGAGATGCCCGTGTTCTGCTATCCGGCGTTCCAGTACGATTGGAATCAGGGGATGGCAAAGATCCAGGCGAAGGATCCAAAGACGCTGAACGCGATGGAGGTCTACCTCACTCAGGATCCGTATCAGAAGCTCGGTATCGACGCCTATAACCGGACGTTCGAGACGCGGGATATCGCGATCCCTAATCAGTTCTGGGGCGTACCGACGAAGACCATGCTGACGGCGAACGCGCTCCTGACCAAGCTGGAGGACCAGATGCTCGTCAACGTCATCACCGGTCAGGCGCCCCTCAATGCGTGGGATGACTTTGTCAAGCAGTGGAGATCTCAGGGGGGCGATAAGATCACCGAGGAGGTGAACGCCTGGTACAAGG
>JADGGD010000157.1 GCA_019690095.1 Chloroflexota bacterium | reverse complement strand
CAGTAGGACCGGGGCGCATCACCGAGGAAGGCAAGCTCGTGCCGGTCGATCTGAAGGAAGGCGATACCGTCATTTACGCGAAATATGCCGGCACTGAGATCCGGCTGGACGATGTGGATTATCTGATCCTGAGCGAGCGGGATATTCTTGCCAAGCTCTGACGCCCCAAAGCGGAGTAGGAAGCGCCCGACGCCCCCAGTCGCGCCGGGCGCTTCTGTCATCTCATCCGTCCTGTCGGGCTTGCCCCACGCCGCGGTCGTCCGTGGGCGTGGGCCCCGCCGGCGCGACCATACGGAGGTTCTCCGATGCCCAAGCTGATCGTCTTCGAGGAGAATGCACGGCTCGCGTTGCGGCGAGGCGCTGATACGGTCGCGGACGCAGTGAAGACCACCCTCGGGCCGCGCGGGCGCAACGTCGCGATCGACCGCCGTCCCCACGCACCGATGGTTACCCATGATGGGGTGACCGTAGCAAAGGATCTCGAGCTGGCCGATCCGTTCGAGAATATGGGGGCCCAGCTCATGAAGGCCGCCGCCCTGCGGACGAACGAGGTCACCGGCGACGGTACGACGACCGCGACGGTAATCGCCCAGGCCATTATCCGAGAGGGCTTGCTGAACATGGCCGCGGGCGCTAATCCGATGCTGATGAAGCGAGGAATCGATCGGGGCGTGGAGTTCGTCGTACAGTATCTGCGCTCACTCGCGCGGACCGTGGAGGGACGTGAGGATATCGCGCGTGTGGCCACAGTCGCCTCACACGACCCCGAGATCGGGGAGATGCTGGCTGATATTCTCGATAAAGTCGGGCGCGACGGCGTGGTGACCATCGAGGAGTCCCCCGGAACCGGCATCTCGATTGAGTTCCAGGAAGGCCTCGAGATTGACCATGGCTGGATGTCTCCCTTCTTCATCACCGACGAAGCCCGCCAGGAGGCTGTCATTGAGAATGCACGGGTTCTGATCGTCGGACGGGTTATCAAGACCGTCGGGGAGATCGTCCCGATCCTGGAGCGGGTGATCGCGGCCGACGAGAAGAACCTCTTCATCATTGCCGATGATATCGAAGGGGATGCCCTCTCCACGCTCGTTCTGACCAAGCTTCGCGGTAGCCTGAATATCCTGGCGACGAAGCCGCCAGGGTACGGAGATCGCCGGAAGATGGAGCTCGAGGACATCGCCACGGTGACCGGCGCGACGGTCATCAGTGAGGAGTCAGGGATCCAGCTTCAGGATATCACCGTGAAGCACCTGGGACGGGCCCGACGGGTCGTGAGCGACAAGGATCGGACCACGATCCTCGGTGATCCCTCGACTGAGGGAGCGGTTCAGGCACGCATCCGTGATCTGCGGAGCCTGCTCGCCGAGACACTCGCCGACTATGATCGCGAATGGCTCCAGAAACGATTGGCGCGGCTGAGCAACGGTATCGGCGTGATTAAGGTCGGCGCCAGCACGCAGGTCGAGTTGCAGGAGAAGAAGCTGCGGGTCGAGGATGCGCTCTCGGCGACGCGCGCGGCGATCGAAGAAGGGATACTCCCTGGCGGGGGCGTTGCTTTCCTCGACGCCTCGGCTGCCCTGGCGGAGCTGGCCCTGCCCGGTGATCAGGGCGTCGGTGTGGCGATCCTGCGAAAAGCACTCGAGGAACCGGCTCGTCTGCTCGCCGAGAATGCGGGTGCCCACGGAGCAGTGGTCCTCGATACTATTCGGCGCGAGCAGGCCCGACGGGCAAACCTCCGCATTGGCTATAACGTGATGGACGGCACCTACGTGGACATGATCGAAGCGGGTATTATCGACCCGCTTAAGGTCGCTCGCACCGCTCTGGAAAATGCCGCGTCGGTCGCCACTTTGATTCTGACCACCGAGGCGCTCGTCGCCGAGCCGCCGGAGAAACCACGACCAGCCTCGAAGGACGGCCGCCGCCGCCCCTTCTGAGCCTGAATGGGATCCGAGCCCGGATGGAAGACTGGCCAGGTGATGCACCGACTGTGACTGGCGGCAACAGCACTCCCCGGAGTCGGGGGTGATGGCGGAGGGAACCGATCCGACCATCGGTCGCCGCCCCTTCGTGATCGGTCTTACCGGCAACATCGCCTGCGGTAAGAGCACAGTGGCCGGCATCCTCGCCACGTTTGGGGCCGAGGTGATTGATGCAGACCGCGTTGCTCGCCAGGTCATGGCACCGCCTGGCCCGGTCTATCAGGCGGTGGTGCGGGAGTTTGGCACTGCTATTCTCGCTCCCGATGGTTCTATTGATCGGCGGAAGCTCGGGCAGATCGTGTTTAGCGATCCGGCAGCCCTCCGCCGCCTCGATGCGCTGGTTCACCCGGAGACGGTGGCGGCGATCCGTCGGATCATCGCCGCATCCTCGGCCCGGGTGGTTGTCGTGGAAGCGGTCAAGCTCATCGAGGCAGGTCTCCACCACGTCTGCGATGCGCTCTGGATCGTGACCTGCCGAAAGGAACAGCAGGTCGAGCGGCTGGTCCGGCAGCGCCATCTCACTCGAGCTGAGGCGATCCAGCGCGTCGCGGCCCAGGAGCCAGTCGAGACGAAGCTTGCTCTTGCGGATGTCGTCATCGATACCAGTGGTACAGTGGAGGATACGCGGCGCCAGGTCGAAGAAGCATGGAGCCGTCTGGGCCTTGCGCGTGCCTGAGATGCGCGGCGGGGGCGTCGCCGGGACATGGGGGGCGCAGCAGAGGGGCCAGGTCAGAGATGGGCGCGCAAGGAGGCGAGGGCCTTTCGGTTCATGCCCTTGATGGCCAGGAGTTCATCGTCCGGTGCGCTCCGAATCGCCTCGACGCTCCCCAGTTGCCGCAGGAGGGCGGTGCGGAGCTTCGGGCCGATCCCCGGAATGTCATCGAGCGGCGACCGCAGGGCGGCGCGCTCACGGAGCAGGCGGTGGTAGGAGTTCGCGAAGCGGTGTGCCTCATCGCGAATGCGCTGGACGAGGTAGAGGCTCTCCGATGTGCGCGGCAGGATGATCGGTTCCGGGTTGCCCAGGGTGAAAATCTCTTCGCGTTCTTTGGCCAGGCCAACCAGGGTGACGCCTTCGACGCCGAGCTCGGTGATGACTTCCCAGGCGGCAGATAGCTGGCCTTTACCGCCGTCCACGATGATGAGATCAGGGAGCGTCTGCCAAGCGCGATCGGACTCGCTCTGTTCGTGCCCAAGCGGTAGCTCGGGGCGGGCCCGACGCAGCCGACGTCGAAGGACTTCTTGCATTGAGGCGAAATCGTTCGGCCCTTTGACCGACTTGATCCGGAATCGCCGGTAGTGATCACGCCGCGGCTGGCCGTTTTCGAAGACGACCATGGAGGCCACGAGAAAAGCACCCTGTGTGTTGGAGATATCGTAGCACTCGATGCGCCGCGGAGGCTCGATCAGGTCCAGGTAATCAGCGAGCTCAGCCAGCGCGGCAGCGGTCTTGGTCTCATCGGCAAGCCAGCGTGCCTTCATCTGGGCGAGCGCCTCGACCGCATTTTCCTCGACAAGCTTGAGACGTTCGGCTTCCTCGACATCGCGCGGCACCCGGATCACGACCGTGGTCCCACGCGTGCGGTAGAGCCACTCCTGGATGACGGCCGCCTCATCCAGTTCGTTTGGGATCAAGATCTCTGGCGGTACCTGCGCGGCCTGATCGTAAAACTGCTTCAGGAAGGCGGCAAGGATCTCTTCAGACGATTCATCCTGGGTATTGATCAGGGGGAACGAGGCACGCTCCACCATGCGGCCGCCCCGGACGAAGAAGACCTGGACACACGCCTGGCCATTATCGCGTGCGAAGGCGATCAGGTCCGCATCCTGGCTGCGCGCGCCGAACACGCGCTGTCGTTCCATGATCTTCTCGATCGTCCGGATCTGATCGCGGTAATACGCTGCGCGTTCGAACTCGAGATTTTCAGCGGCCTGCTCCATGCGCGCGCGGATCTCCGCGACAACCTCCTCGTAGCGCCCGCTCAGGAACCGGCACATCCGCTCGATCATGGCACGGTATTCCTCAGGCGTGACCGCGCCGATGCAGGGGCCCATGCACCGCTTAATGTGGTACTGCAAGCAGGGACGGGGATCACGGCCGGTGATCTCGCGCGGGCAGGTCCGGAAGGGAAACAGCTTGTTGAGCAGCCCCATCATGCTCCGGACACTCCCTGCATCAGCCCATGGACCGAAATACTGATTCCCATCGTCGCGGCGGTGGCGGACGATATCGGCGCGCGGCCAGGCTTCGGCGGTCGTGACCCGAATGAGCGGATACTGTTTGTCATCGCGGAGCTTGACGTTATAGCGCGGACGGTAGGTCTTGATCAGCGAGCACTCGAGGATCAGTGCTTCGAGTTCGCTGTCTACAACGGTGATGTCGAAGTCGGCAATATCCTGGACGAGTCGGGCAACCTTCCGGGAGGCCGGGGCCTCTCGGAAGTACGAGCGGACGCGGTTGCGCAGGTTGACTGCTTTCCCAACGTAGATCACTCGCTGGCTGGCGTCTTTGAAGAGATAGACGCCCGGCCGGGTTGGGAGCGCATCGAGGCGCCGCTCGAGCTGGCTCCGATCCATTGACATTAGCCTTTCCGGTGTCGGCGGGGGGTGGAATCCGACACGTTGACATTATACCAGGGGCATTGCAGTGCGATCGCCGGGCATCTAAGATGAAGACGAGCGATCTCCTGCCTCGATGCGCCCGGAGGAAGATGTGTCCGGAGTCCACACCGCATTCCGTCAACGCCTTGACGCGGCGCTCCGCTCGCCTGATCTCGAGCTGGCGCTGTCGCGTGCCCTGCCGAGCTTTCGTGATCGACGCCAGGCTTTGCTTGGTGACGGCACCTTTCCAGAGCGCCAGCGCCGCCTTGCCGAGATCAAACAGCGCTGTGTGGAGCAGCTGCCAGAGCTGGTCGCGCGTTTCACCGAGGAGGCGACCCGAGTCGGGTGTGTGGTCCACCACGCGCGGACGGCCGAGGATGCGCGGCGGATTGTTGGAGAGATCGCGCAGGCCCGTGGTGTGCGGCTGGCCGTCAAAAGCAAGACGATGGTTGCCGAGGAGATCGAGCTGAATCCGTACCTGGAATCCATAGGCATCCGGGTCGTCGAGACCGACCTGGGCGAGTGGATCATCCAGCTCGCTGGCGAGCACCCGTCGCATATCCTCGCTCCCGCCCTTCACAAGACGCGTGAGCAGATCGCTGCCCTGGTTGGGAAGGCGTGTGGGCGAGATCTTTCAAGCGCATCGAACGAAGAGATCGTAGCGGCCGCGCGGCAGTGCCTTCGGGAGAGTTTCATCAAGGCCGATATGGGCATCTCGGGAGCGAATATCGCCATCGCCGAGACCGGCACCCTGGTCCTGGTGACGAATGAGGGGAATGGGCGTCTGGTCACCACTCTCCCCCCAATCCATGTCGCGCTGGTGGGGATTGAGAAGATCGTTCCTACCCTGGACGAGGCGACTGAGGTCCTCAAGCTCCTCGCTCCCAGCGCAACCGGTCAGAAAGCGTCGGTCTACGTCTCCTTCACGACCGGGCCCAGCCGGAGCGCAGACATCGAGAACTCGCTCACGGTGGGGGTCCATGGGCCGAAGGAGGTGCACATCGTCCTGGTGGATAATGGGCGCTGGGCCATGCGCGATGACCCGGAGTTTCGTGAGGCACTCCAGTGTATTCGATGTGGTGCCTGTGCCAATGTGTGTCCGCCCTACCAGGTCGTTGGTGGTCACGTCTTCGGCCATGTCTACACCGGTCCGATCGGGATCGTCGTCACCCCCTTCCACCACGGCATGGAGTACGCAGCAGATCCACAGGCGCTCTGCCTGAGTTGCAATGCGTGCGAAACGGTATGCCCGGCCGGTATTCCCCTGGCTCGCATGATCCTGGAGATCCGGCGGCGCAAGACTGCTGGCGACGGACTGCCGCTGGTCAAGAAGCTGGTCGTCCAGGGCATGGCCGAGCCGGGGCGCTTCCAGCAACTCACGCGCCTCGGCGCATATCTCCAGCGGCCGGCGCTGGCGGATGGTGGTCGTTTTGTCCAGGGCACGATGCTGCACTATCTCCCTATGGTTGGCCCAATGGTCCGCTGGCGGAGCCTGCCGGCCCTCGCAGCGGTGCCCCTGCGCGAGCGGTTCGCGGCCGGGACCGGCCGTTTCGTTCCACGCCGATTGCTTCCTGCAAGCCGCGTGGCCGGTAAGCGCGTTGCCTATTTCGCGGGTTGCCTGACCGATCGCCTTTTTCCGGAGATGGGCGAGGCGATCGTTCGGGTCCTCCGTGCGCTTGGCTGTGATGTCTTTTTCCCTCCGGCCCAGTCGTGCTGCGGCCTTCCGGCGATTAATGCTGGCGATGGACGAGCCGCCCTCCAGATGATCCACCAGACGATTGAGGCGCTGGAGAACGTTGAGGCAGATTATCTGCTGAGCGGATCCGCCAGCTGTGTCGTCTCAATACTCCAGGATTACCCGCGGCTCCTGGCCGGTGACCCGGCGTGGCGGGCACGGTCGGAAGCGCTCGCGCGGCGGGTCATTGATTTCACCTCGTTCGTCTCCCGAGAAGTCGGCCTGGAAGACGGTGTCCTGGTAGGCTCATCGCCCCTCACTGTGACCGTTCACGACTCCTGTCAATCTCACAACTGCCTGGGGTTAAAGCAGGAGGCACGGCGGATTCTCCGCGATGTACTGGGGTACACGATCGTCGAGATGGCTGAGGCAAGCGCCTGCTGCGGCTTCGGGGGGACCTTCTCGATTGAGCATCCGCGCGTGGCCGAGCGGATCGCTCGCCGAAAGTTCCAGAATATCCGGGCGACCGGCGCGCCGATTGTGGTAACGGATAATCCGGGCTGTATTATGCATCTCCGCGGTGTGGCCCACGCTAATGGATACCCGATCGAAGTGCTCCACCT
>JADGGD010000156.1 GCA_019690095.1 Chloroflexota bacterium | reverse complement strand
CGTTATCCAGGCCAGTCTCCTGAAGGTCCTTCGCCGGGGCGGATTGTACGGGGATCGACGGCCGGTTGATCTCGTCCTGCAGACGATCAATGGGATCGCAGCCGGCGTCCAGACGACAGGATGAAGGAGGATAGCGCTCATGGCGCGGTATGAGAGCCCGGCGTGGCAGATGGGCCAGCGCGTGCGCCTGGATGTAACCAACCTGATGGCGACAGCGGTCGGGCCCGACAATGGCGTGGACGAGGCCGAACTCGAACGGATTGGTCCCCGAGCAGCGCAGGCCCTCGAGCGTCTGGGCGACCTGCGCGCGCGGGGGCAGGTCGAGTGGATGGATCTCCCCTATCAGCATGAAACGGTCGAGCGGATCATCACCACGGCGGACCGCCTCGCCAGTGCCTGCGATACCTTTGTGGTTCTGGGCATCGGCGGGTCCGCGCTCGGCACAATTGCCTTGCGGACGGCCCTGCTCCACCCATTTCACAACCAGCTTCGCCCGGATCAGCGGAACGGGCGGCCTCGCCTCTATGTGCTCGATAACATCGACCCGGATCTGATCGCCGGCCTGTTGGATCTGATCGATCCGCAGCGGACGATCTTCAACGTGGTCACCAAGTCGGGGAGTACGGGGGAGACCATGGCCCAGCTCGCGGTCGTCCGCGAGCGTCTGAAGACGGCGCTTGGGGCGCGGGCGGCCGAGCACATCATCGCGACAACCGACCCGACCCAGGGAGACCTGCGGCGCTTGGCCGAGCGCGAGGGCTACCAGACGTTCGATATCCCTCCGACCGTGGGAGGACGATTCTCGGTCCTCTCGCCGGTCGGCCTCCTGCCCGCCGCAGTTGTCGGGATCGATGTCCGCGAGCTTCTCGCCGGGGCCGCGGAGGCGGATCGCTACTGTCGTGGAAGGGACCTTGAAGCGAATCCGGCCCTGTTCCTGGCCGCTGCCCTTTTCCTTCTCTACCAGCGCGGCAAGACGATCACGGTCATGATGCCGTACAGTCAGCGCCTCCGCGATATCGCCGACTGGTTTCGCCAGCTCTGGGCCGAGAGCCTGGGCAAGATCCGTCGCGTGGATGGACGCGTCGAACACGTCGGAATGACGCCAATCAAAGCGCTGGGTGTGACCGATCAGCACTCGCAGGTCCAGCTTTACATGGAGGGACCAGCGGATAAGGTCTTCCTCTTCGTCGCGGTCGACCGGTACGATCGGACAGTGGAGATACCGTCGTCAGGTACCGGTCTCTCGAGCCTGGACTACCTCGGCGGGCACACCCTCAATGAGTTGATCAACGCCGAGCGCATTGCCACAACCCTGGCACTGGCCGAGCACCATCGGCCCAGCTGCACCTTTGAGCTGCCGGAGGTCCGTCCGTTCACGGTTGGTCAGCTCCTGTATACCCTGGAAGTGCAGACCGCACTGATTGGTGATCTCCTCGAGATCAATCCGTTTGACCAGCCCGGTGTGGAGGCTGGGAAGATTGCGACCTATGCCCTGATGGGGCGGTCCGGCTATGAGGAGCAGGCGCGGGTGATCCGGGCAAAGCTCGGACAGGCTCGGCGTGTCATTTGACGGGATGGGCCCCGCGCTCGCGCCGGGCAGCTGCGGTATAATAGTGGTCGAACATCCGTCCGGATTGTCTGAGGCGGAGAGATGGCAGAGCGGGTGCTGAGCCCCCGACCGCGCGACGAGGACGATCAGCTCGACCTCAGTCTGCGTCCGCGTCGTCTAGACGAATACATTGGGCAGGATCGGGTCAAGGAGAATCTGCGGATCTTCATCGAGGCCGCGCGGGCCCGGAACGAACCGCTCGATCACCTGTTGCTGTACGGCCCTCCCGGGCTGGGCAAAACGACCCTGGCCACGATCCTAGCTAACGAGATGGGGGCACAGATCCGGATCACCTCGGGTCCGGCAATCGCGATCCCGGGTGACCTCGCCGCGATTCTCACCACTCTCCAGCAGGGCGATATCCTCTTTATCGATGAGATTCACCGTCTGAGCCGCGTCGTCGAGGAGGCGCTTTACCCGGCGATGGAGGATTTCGCCTGGGACATGGTGCTTGGCAAGGGTATGGGGGCCAAGAGTATCCGTCTGCGCCTGCCCCGTTTTACAATTGTCGGTGCGACGACGCGTTATGCCCTGTTGAGCTCGCCGCTCCGCGACCGTTTCGGGGCGACCTACCGACTCGACTTTTATGATCTGCAGGCCGTCGAGCAGATCGTCCATCGGGCGGCCCGCATCTTGAACGTCGCCATTGACGATGAGGGGGCACGCGAGATCGCCGCGCGCGCCCGGGGTACACCGCGGATTGCAAATCGCTTACTCAAGCGCGTACGCGACTATGCCGAGGTGCGCGCTTCTGGACGGATCACCGGACCGGTGGCCCGCGAGGCGCTCGAGATGCTCGAGATCGATCACCTGGGGCTCGATGACGTGGATCGGAAAGTGCTTCGGACGATCGTCGAGAAGTTCGATGGCGGTCCGGTCGGTCTGGAGACGATCGCCGCGGCGATCAGTGAGGAGCCCGATACGATTATGGATGTTTACGAGCCGTATCTCCTCCAGCTCGGCTTCATTGACCGCACGCCGCGCGGGCGCGTGGCCACGCGCCGTGCGTATGAGCACCTTGGGCTTCCGTATCCCGAACGGCTGGCACCCCACCAGCCCCCTCTCTTCTAGCCTGCGCTGAGCAATGAATGGATGGATCGGGCTTACTGCTGCCCCATCGGGCGAGCATGGCCGCTATACCGGACGCGATCTGGCTTTGCGCACCGGAAGCGGCGTCGAAACGGCGTTGAACATCGTGGAGAATGTGCCGCGGCACAATCGGTAGACGATGCAGGATCTCGCGCGCCTCTTTATTCTGCTTGGGATCGTCATCCTCGGGATCGGCCTGATCCTGCTCCTGGCCAGCCGTCTTCCATTCCTCGGTCATCTGCCAGGGGATATTCGGATTCAGACCGATGGCTTCTCCTGCTTCGTTCCCCTGGCGACGTCGCTCGTGCTGAGCATCCTGCTCTCGCTCCTCCTGACGATCATCGGGAACCTGCTCCAGCGGCGCTGAGGCGCCGGCCGACGATCGACCGTCACCAGGGCATTGTTGGGCAGGGTCGTTATCCCGCGCGGTAGACGGCCATCCACACGCCGATGATGATGAACAGCAGGGAAAATGGGTTCTCGATGAGCCCGACCAGACCGTTCACGAGGAGGAGCGGCACCATGCCGGAGCCGAGCAGTTCAGCGGGACCGAGAACGATAAAATCACCGAGCTGCATAACAAAAAAGCCCAGGACGACGGCGGCGCCGGCAATAATTCGCACGGCGAGGTGACCGCGCCGCCGGTCCAGCCGGCTGGCCGCTTCCCCGATGAGCAGGCCGGTGATGAAAGGAAGGACCATGCCTGCGAGGGGACTGAGGTGCAGGAGCAGACTGCCCACGACACCGAGCACGAGCGCACTGACGAGGCTGACCGCGGTGACGGCGATCGCCGTCACCGGCTCGAGAGCGAGAGCGGCACGCCGGCGCGCTCGTGCACAACTCACGCACTTGGCACCCACGGGCGTCATGACCAGACAGCGCGGGCAGATTGGTGTCCCGCACTGCGAACAGCGCAGGCCGGTCTCGACGTGGGGGTGCGCCGCACAGTAGACGCGCGCCTCCGGGTCGAGCCCAGGTTCACTCACCGACTGCCGCCATCGCACTCGCGCGGGTCTCGGTGACCCTGCGCACGAAGTTCCGATACAGCCGCAGGCCGATCGTGCCGCTCTTCTCGGGGTGAAACTGGGTCGCGACGATATTCTGGCTGCCTACCGCGCTCACAAATGGCCCACCGTAATCCGTCGTTGCCAGGACGATCCGATCTTCCTCCGGAACGACTACGTATGAGTGGACAAAGTAGAAGTTGGCATTATCCGGGATATCCTGGAAGATCCAGTGCGGTGCGATCTGATGGACCTGGTTCCACCCCATATGCGGAATGGTCAGGCCCGCCGGCAGCCGTCGGACGCGGCCGGGCACAATGCCAAGACACGGTACGCCGCCGCCCTCATCGCTCCAGCTCATCAGCACCTGGAGCCCGAGGCAGATGCCCAGGAAGGGCCGGCCGGCCGCGATGGCAGTTCGAAGCGGGCCGATCAAGCCATGGCGAGCAAGCCCGTGCATCGCCGCAGCGGCTGCTCCAACTCCTGGCAGGACAATTCCGTCGGCGCTCTCCAGATCGGCGGGCGCACTGCTGATGATCGGCTGGGCGCCTGCGGCTGCCAGCGCCCGTGCCACACTGCGCAGGTTGCCCGCTCCATAATCGACGATAACGATGCGCGGATGTCCTGCTGCGTGGTCCACCTGCTCTCTCCCTCGGCCGGTGGGCGCCTGTCGCCCCCTCCGGACTGCCGTGGTACTGTCAGTCTACCATACCGGCCCTCACCGGGCGCGATAACAGCAATGGTATACTCTCGCCGGAGGTTCGCAGATTGATGCGATGAAGGTCGAGGTTCCCACCCAGTTTGTTTTGCGCCTTATCTCCCCGGGCGTGGTCGGGCTGGTCACGAGCGAGTACCGGGGCCGGATGGATGTGACGACGATCGCCTGGATGATGCCGGCCGGACGGGAGCCCCCCCTCGTGGCCATCGCGGTTCATCCAGCCACCCTGTGCCACGATCTGATCCGACGGAGTGGGGAGTTCGCGATTAACGTACCAACCCTTGATGTCCTGAATCAGGTGCTGACCTGCGGCCGCCTGTCGGGCAATGAGGTCGACAAGTTCGCCCGCACAGGGTTGCAGCTCGCTGAGCCGCGCGTGATCCGTGCGCCGCTGATCGAACAGTGCATTGGCCATCTCGAATGTGCTGTGGTCAATGCATTCCAGCCCGGTGACCACACCATCTTCATTGGTGCGGTTGCTTCCGCGACCGTCGAGGAAGACCTTTTCGAGGATACCTGGATTCTGCGCGAGCGGGACCGCCGTCCTCTCCACCATCTGGGCGGAAGCTGGTTTGGTGTCCTCGAGGAGCGCATCGAGGCGAAATCCGAATCCCCGTCGGAATAAGGGCGGTGATCTGCCGATCAGCCCTTGGTCATGCTGAAGAGCTGGAGCACGGCCGCGAGAAGGCGCAAGAGGAAGGCCACCGGAGCCGCGATGATCCGATTAATGATCGAGCCAGCCCCTGAAGGCCCGGAGGGGGCAGCCGGTCTGGAAGCGGCTGTGCTGCCGGAAGGGACCGCGCCGATGCTGGCTTCCCAGGCGCGTTGGAACTCCATGGTGGACAGACCGGTTGCCGCGCGGAACGCCTCGTCGGAGGAACTGCCCGAACGAAAGGCGCTGATCAGGACGGCAAGCTTCTGCTGTCCATAGGTGCGGATGAAATAATCAACGATGCTTCCGCTCTCGGCATAGGCCAGGGTGGCTTCCTCGGTACTGCTTGGAAAGTTGCCGGAGAGCGACTGGATCGAGAGCAGGCGGCCTGAGCGTGCGGCGCTATTCAGGGCTTGCACGAAGACAGGATCCATTGGCCCCTCGGCGACCATAGCCATGCCCTCGCTCAGCCATGTCGGCAGTGCACCGTAGGGATCCTCCGCAGTCGTGTCGATGGCCATGTGTGTCATCTCGTGGGCGACGCTCCGCTGGGCCTGGCCAACATCATCCGGTGGGGTCAGGAGCAGAACGACGCGATAGAGAGGGAAGGTCTGCCCACCCACCCACTGGTCGGCTCCTGGACCAAGCGCGCCCCGAAAATCGTTGGAATTCGCATACAGGTAGATCTGGACCGGCCGAACGGAGGGCAGCCCGGCCGCCCGACTTGCAGTGGCGAGAGCCTGGTTGGCCGCAGCGAGGACAGCATCGGCGAAGTTGTCATCGCCCTGATACCAGTGGAGCGTGACCGGGCCGCTGGTGCGATCCCTCCAGAAGAAACGGGGATCGGTGACCGACAGGCTGTACCACGGACTGACCAGATGGGCACCGCTCAGATCGCTGATCTGCCAGCGGTACTGCAGGGTGATGCCCGGCGGATAGTACTGGCGGGTAAGGTCAATGGTGTAGGTTGCATCGACCGTGCTGGCAGGGGAGAAGTCAACCCGAGCGATGTAGGTGACCGGATCCCCCTGGATCTGGTAGGCGATCCGGATCGAGGCGATCTGGGCACTGCTTCGGGCCTGCAGGTGGAACGTCAGGGCCCGGGGAAAATCGGCGCGTGCCGTACTCTGGAGTACGGTGATGGCGCCGCTGGCCATTGCGGGCGCCGTGGCTGCTGGCGTCGGATTCTCCGCCCGGGCCAGCTCGGGCGATGCCCCCCATCCGAAGACGGCCAGCAGCAGGAGCCCGGCCAGGAGCCAGCGCCCGCTCAGGCGGCCTGCCCTACCTTCCACCGCAAGTACGACTCCATAAACTGATCAATCTCCCCGTCGAGCACTGCCGACGAGTTGCTCGTTTCGCACTCGGTCCGGTGATCCTTCACCAGATTATACGGGTGAAGCACGTACGAGCGAATCTGATTTCCCCAGCCGGCCTCGACGTGCTCGCCTTTCAGCGCAGCCAGCTCGGCCTCGCGCTTCTGCTCCTCCAGGGCTGTCAGGCGTGCCTCGAGGATCTTCATCGCGGTCTCCTTGTTCTGGAGCTGGGACCGCTCGTTCTGGCAGGTCACGACGATACCAGTTGGCAGGTGAGTGATCCGCACGGCCGTGCTGGTCTTCTGAACATTCTGCCCACCCGCGCCCGATGATCGGAAAACGTCGATCCGCAGATCCTCGGGCCTGATCTCCACCTTTGTTGCCTCGTCTGGCTCCGGCATCACCTCGACCAGGGCGAATGACGTGTGCCGGCGGTGCGCGGCATCAAAGGGAGAGAGGCGAACCAGGCGATGGACCCCCTTTTCCGAGCGCAGGTAGCCGTACGCA
>JADGGD010000155.1 GCA_019690095.1 Chloroflexota bacterium | reverse complement strand
GGACTGGGTCTGATTCTCGACATCGTGCCAAACCACATGGGGGTTGCTGATCCGGCAAACACCTGGTGGATGGATGTGCTCGAGAACGGCCCGAGTTCCCCATACGCTGCATACTTCGATATCGACTGGAACCCCCTCGCGGCAGGTACGAATCTCGAGAACCGCTTGCTTCTGCCGATTCTGGGCGATCCCTATGGGAAGGTCCTGGAGGGGCAGGAGCTTCGGCTTGTCTATGCTGATGGCGGCTTCTCCGTCATCTATGCCGACCACCGGATGCCGATTGCCCTCCGAAGCTATGCCCGGCTTCTCTCAAGGGGGTTAGAGGACCTGATCAGTCAGCTGGGTCCCGAGCACGCACACGTGCTCGAACTGCAGTCCATTATCACCGCCATCGGTCACCTGCCCCCCGAAACCGAGACCGAGCCGGAGAAAGTGATCGAACGGCAGAGGGAAAAAGAGATTATCAAGCGCCGTCTCGCCAGTCTTGTTGACGCCTCCCCGCTCGTGCGCGCCCGGATCGAAGAGACGGTAGCTTACTACAACGGCAAATCCGGCGATCCGCGGAGCTTCGATGCTCTGGATGCGCTCCTCGATGAGCAGTGCTACCGGCTCGCTTACTGGCGCGTAGCGGCTGAGGAGATCAACTACCGGCGGTTCTTCGACATCAACGAACTGGCGGCGATCCGGACCGAGTCACCGCAGGTGTTCGACGAAACGCATCGGCTGGTGCTCCGTCTCGTTCGCGAGGGAAAGGTGACTGGTCTGCGTGTTGATCACGTGGATGGCCTGTGGGATCCGCGCGGCTACCTGCGGCGACTCCAGGGGCGTATCCTGCTGGAGCTCTGTCGGGAGCCACTCGACCAGCGCTTTGGTATTGAGGCACCGGAACGTGCCGCAGCCGAGCAGGATCTCATGGAGTGGTTCGGGCGCCAGGTTGCGACCTGTCCTCGTGCACCGGAGAGCCAGCCGTTCTACATCGTGGTCGAGAAGATCCTCGGCGCAGACGAGGCTTTGCCGCCAAGCTGGCCCGTAGCCGGCACGACTGGTTATGACTTCGCCAGTCTCGTGAACGGTCTGTTCATCGACCCACGGGCCCAACGCTCACTCACGCGTCTTTATACCTCTTTTGTTCACCTCCCACCCCTGCCGTTTTCGGAGGTCGTGAACTCGACCAAGAAGATCATCATGCTGATCTCTCTGGCGAGTGAGGTGAATCGACTCGGCCATCAGCTGAAGCGGATTGCGGCGCGCAATCGCTGGTATCGCGATCTCACCCTGAACAGTCTGACCTACGCGATTCGCGAGGTGATCGCGGCCCTCCCGATCTACCGCACCTACGTGACCGAGGATGATGATCTACTCGATGCTCACGATCGGTGTGCGATCGAGGAAGCTGTCGCCGAGGCGCGTCGTCGGAATCCGCGGACCGCGGCGGCTATCTTCGACTTCATTCGGCGCGTCCTGTGCCTCGAACTCCCGGAAGGTTCGGGGCCTGAGGAACGGCTTCAGTGGCGCCGCTTCGTCATGCGCTTCCAGCAGACTACTGGCCCGGTTATGGCCAAGGGGGTTGAAGATACCGCCTTCTATGTGTACAACCGGTTGCTCTCGCTGAATGAAGTCGGCGCTCACCCCGACGAGTTCGGCGTCTCTCCGTCACTCTTCCATCAGAAGAACCTGGAACGATACCGGCGCTGGCCGGAGGCCATGCTGACTATTTCGACGCACGACTCGAAGCGCAGTGCTGACGTGCGGGCGCGGTTGAACGTGCTTTCGGAGCTACCACTGGCCTGGCGGGCGGCCGTGCTTCGCTGGAGTCGTCTCAATCGGCCGCAGAAGCGTCTGGTCGGTAGTGATCTGGCTCCTGATCGGAACGAGGAGTACTACTTCTATCAAACCCTCCTGGGAACGTGGCCGCTCGATCTCTCTGTGCCGGGCTCGTTCGATGCCTTTCGCGCTCGGATTCGGGAGCATATGCTCAAGGCGCTACGCGAGGCCAAGGTCCACACGAACTGGGTGAATCCCTCTCGTGCATATGAGGATGCCGTGCTGGGGTTCATCGATGATGTTCTGGGCGGTCCGCTGGATGCTGGTTTCCTGCGCGACTTCCAGGCATTCAGTGAGGTTGTCTCATTCTTTGGCATGATCAACTCCTTATCCCAGATGCTTCTTCTGCTGACCGCGCCCGGTGTTCCCGATATCTACCAGGGGGATGAACTCTGGAACTTTAGCCTGGTGGATCCGGATAATCGACGGCCGGTCGATTTCGCACGGCGCCGTTCTCTCCTCTCGGCGCTGGATGCACAGCTGGCTCGCGTGCACGAAGCATCGGTCGGTTCGAGTGCCGACGGTGCGCACCCGGGCGAGGGTACAGCCGGGCAGCGGGAGACGTTGCGGGACCTGGCGGCCGGGCTTCTCCGAAATTGGCGTGATGGGCGGATCAAGCTCTTCCTGGTGCGGACTGCTCTGGCAGTCCGTCGGAGGAATCCTGATGTCTTCCTCGACGGCGAGTACCGCGGCCTGGACGCAACCGGTGCCTACCGGGATCATCTGGTAGCCGTCGAACGGTCGAATGGCAGGACCAGCTTTCTCGCGGTTGTTCCCCGGCTGGCGGTGTCGGTGACTGGTGGGGCTACTGTGCCGCCAATCGGCGGTATCTGGCAGGATACCGCGCTTCCGGTGCCCAGCGTGGAGCCGGGCGCCCGATACCAGAACCTGTTCACCGGCGAGATCGTGATCGCCGGAGAGTTCGCGGGATGGGCGATCCTGCGTGCTGCCGAGATCCTGTCCTCGTTTCCGGTTGCGCTGCTCCAGCGTCTGGAAGGGCGCGAGAGTGAGGGCTGTGGTCATGGCCGCTAACGAGCACAGACTGATGGACCGACATCAGACTTCCCTTGGGGCCAATGTGGTCTGGGGGGGAGTGGATTTCTCGGTCTGGGCGCCAAAGGCCCGCGAGGTCGCTGTCGAGCTGGTCCACGCCGACGGCATCGAATGCCTTACCCTGGAGCCCCGCGGTGACGGTCTCTTCGGGCGGTACGTGCCGGGGGTCAGCGAAGGCGCTCGCTATCGCTTTCGGCTTGATGGCGGGAGAAGCTATCCTGACCCGTGGTCACGCTACCAGCCGGAGGGTATCCACGGCCCATCGGAAGTGGTCGATGTGGCGCGCTTCCCATGGAGCGACAGTACGTGGCAGGGGATCGCACCGGAGCAGCTCGTGCTCTACGAGGTTCACGTTGGTACCTGTACCCCTTGCGGAACCTTTGATGGCGTGGTTGATCTGCTTCCCGAACTGCGCGACCTCGGTATCACGGCAATTGAACTGATGCCGGTCGCCGAGTTTCCAGGGCGGTGGAACTGGGGCTACGATGGCGTGTTTCTCTTCGCGCCGTCTCGCATGTACGGAGGCCCGCGCGCATTTCAGCGGCTCGTTGACGCCGCTCATCACCACGGCCTGGCCGTTGTCCTTGATGTTGTGTATAACCACCTCGGGCCTGACGGAAACTATCTTGCCGCCTACAGCGATGACTACGTTACCGACCGCTACCACACTCCGTGGGGCGATGCCCTGAACTTCGACGGAGCCGGGGCGGCACGCGTGCGCGAGATGGTGATCGAGAACGCTCGCTACTGGCTTCGATATTTCCATGTCGATGGCCTCCGCCTTGATGCTGTTCATACCATTCACGATGCCAGCCGCCCGCATATCCTCGCCGAGGTCACGACGGCATGCCGCGCTGTCGCCGGGGCGGATCGGCAGATCTTCCTCTGCGCGGAGAGCGAGGCATCCGATCCCCGCCTCCTCCGGCCCGTTGCCCTGGGCGGCTTTGGATTCGACGCTATCTGGGCCGACGACTTTCATCATGCCGTGCACGTACTGCTGACAGGCGAACGCGAAGGCTATTACCGGCGCTATGACGGCACACTGCGGACAGTCGCCGCGGTCATCGAGCGGCGCGTCCTGGCCGGGGTGCGTTCGGGCGGGATCAGTGGAGAAGGAGAGTATGCCGACTACCCGCCTGCGTCCTGCGTGATCTGCCTGCAGAATCACGACCAGGTCGGCAACCGCGCGCTGGGCGAGCGCCTGCATCACCTGGTGGATCCAGAGATATACGCGGTGGCATCGTGCCTTTTTCTCCTTCTCCCATCCATTCCCCTGCTGTTCATGGGGCAGGAGTTCGCCGCTACTTCTCCATTCCTGTACTTCACTGATCACCGACCGGAGCTGGGATACCTGGTCACCGAGGGACGCCGCCGTGAGTTTGCCGCATTCCGCGCATTTGCCGATCCTTCTGCTCGTTCCCGTATCCCCGATCCGCAAGCCGTAGAGACGTTCCTTCGCTCGTGCTTGAATCTCGCCGAACGCGATCAGCATGCCGGTTTGCTTCGGCTCTACCGCACCCTCCTCCAGCTGCGTGCCCGTGACAAAGTCTTCTCCCGGAGCACGGCGGGGCTCGCGGCAGTCGCACTGGATGATCACTGCCTTCTGATCCGCCGCTGGGTGGAGAAGGGCGAGCGGGTCATTCTGGCGAACTTTGGTGCGGAGCGGCAGGTGCGACTTCGGACCCGGCTGGCGTGCCCGTGGAAGACACTCGGCTGGACGATCCTCCTGGCAACTGATGAGAGCCGCTTTCGGTTACCGCATCACGGCAGTAGCGAAGAGACCGTGCAGGGGGTGACTGATGACGACCAGTCGACGGCCGTCCCGATCGGGACCGGCACGCGCCTTGAGGCCTCCTGGCGGGGACGGGCGATCGTCCATCTCCCGGTCCGCACCGCTGTAGTGCTGGCCTGCGGCCCGGAGGGCGGTGGACCACGGGAACATCGGAGCGTGCGCCGACGCGGGCTTCCCGGTTACGGTGAGCCCGCTGAGAGGCGGCGGTAATCGTCCCAGGTATCGATATCCTGGAAGGGCCGATCGTCAGGCAGGGCGAGGGTGACCAGGTGATCACGGCAGCGCGCGATCACCTCCCGTGCACCAGTATCCCCGACGATTGTAAGGAGTTCCGGAATCAGCTTTCGATCAAAGAGGACGGGATTTCCCCGGCGGTCACCGTACACGGGCGCGACGATGAGAGCACGGGTCTCCTCATACAGCCCGATCAGGCGATCGATCAGGGCAGTGTCGACAAACGGTTGATCTACCAGCAGGACCAGAACAGCGGCCGTCTCACGAGGCAGTGCCAGCAGGCCCGCCCGCAGGGATGTGCTCTGCCCCTGAGCGTACGCGGCGTTCTCGATGATCGAGACAGGCAAATCAGCAATCGCCGCCCGAACCTCGCTGGCGTGGAAGCCCACCACAACTGTCAGGGATGCCAGGCGTGACTGCAGTGCCTGCTCGACCACGTGACGCACCAGCGGGCGCCCCGCGAAGGGCAGGAGCTGTTTAGGCTGGCCCAGGCGGGTTGATGCGCCTGCCGCCAGGAGTAGGCCGGCCACGGCTGCAGGACTGGCGTCTACCTGCTTGCTCACTAGCCATTCTCGCTTCGATTCATCGTCGCCGTGTACGACAATGGGGGAAGGCTCTGGCCCCGACGCACGGCCACGATCTCGGCCGCGATGCTGAGAGCAATCTCCTCCGGTGTCCGCGCGCCGATATTCAAGCCGATCGGTGCGTGAATGCGGGCGATCTGCTCATCGGTCAGTCCGCGGCGTTTGAGACGGGCGATGCGGTCCTGGCTCGTCTTGCGACTACCGATTGCCCCGACATAGCGCGCCGGTCGGCTCAGCGCGGCGACCAGAGCTGGCTCGTCGAACTTGGGATCGTGGGTGAGGATCGCGATGTAGGTGCGCGAGTCGATCCGCATGGCATTCAAGGCTTCATCGGGCCAGGCGATGATGATGTCGTCTACATGCGGGAAACGTTCGCGCGAGGCGAATCTCTCGCGCGCATCCACGACTGTCACCCGGAAGCCGAGAAGCTTTCCAATATGCCCGAGGGCGATCGCGGTATGAACGCCGCCCACGAGGACGAGGTGTGGAGGACGTGCGAAGACATCAATAAACGCCTCAACGCCCTCGGTGAGTGGCGACAGCCCGGACTCGTCGTCGGCCAGACGCTGACGGGCCGCGGCGATCGCTCGCTCGTCCAGCTCTGGAGCGCCAAGACTGCCTTCCACCCGGCCGTCTTCGAAGACCAGCATCTTCTGTCCGAGCGGCTCACCCCGGACGATCGTGACGGCCGCAACCGGCTCTTCTGCCTCGATCGCCCGACGGAGCACATCAACCAGTGCCGCCACTGATCCTACCCGCCTCGATCTGGTTGTTCCAGCAGGGGTTCGACGAAGACCTCAATCGTCCCTCCGCACGCCAGTCCCACCTCCCAGCCCTCCTCGTCACTAATCCCGAAGCGGATGAGCTGAGGGCGCCGGGTCTGGAGGACATCGAGAGCAGTCTCAATGACCGCATTCTCGACGCATCCGCCGCTGACGGAACCGGCCATCTCGCCGTCCTCCGAGATGGCCATCTTGGCGCCAACCCCACGAGGCGCCGATCCGACCACGCTGACGACGGTTGCCAGGGCGACGGCCTTTCCTTGCGACCGCCACCGGTCAATATCTGGAAAAAGCTCGCGCATGGTCGCCTACCATCTCCTTTCTGCCTGACGTGTCGAAGCCGCAGCGTTAAGAGCCGCTGAGATCTCCATGGACTGCCGTCCATTTGCGTGGATGCGGGCAGGCTCGCGGCGGCTGTCGGCTATAAGGTCGGTTCGGTAACCAGCCCGCTGGCGGCGGGTGGGTCGCCGTCCCTCGATTCGCTCCAGGTGTCTCCCCAGTGCTTCGAGGCTGTCGAGGTTGTGCACCGGCAGAAAGTCATCCACATACGGCAGGGCCGCCTGGATTCCCTGGGTCAGCGGCTGGTAGGAGGGCATGCCCAGGAGCGGATTCAGCCAGATCAG